>NZ_JAHZQQ010000012.1 GCF_019930045.1 Streptococcus australis
GTAGGATTGATTTGTGGTAGAATAATTAGTAGACATGTTCATCTTCCTTTATGCTGTTTTTCGCAATTCTAGTATATTAGATGAACGTGTCTTTTGTGTTGCACTTCATTTTACAACAGGGCAAAATTTTTTTAAGTAGAATTAGAACTTTATTAATTGTATTAAAACTTAAAGTTTCATTTTCATTTTGTTTTTTAGGTTTTGTTTTTAGGTATTCACGAAATTCGAATATATGGTCATACGTTAATTTATTTAAATTTGTATTTTTAAAATATGGTTTAATATGACGCTCATAATTGTTTCTTTGTGTACTTGTATAGCTTATTTTTCTGCCATTTTTCAAATCGTCTTCTTCAAGCAACTGGAATAACATATCTGTTGTTACTACAAAGTCAAATTGTTTTTCTTTTAATTCTACAACTCGAATATGTTGTTCTAGTTCTAGTGCTTCCTTTTTAGATTTTAATCCTTTTCGAATGATACGTATTCTTTTTTGTGTGACTGGGTGGAAACCATTAGAAACATCAACGGTCCATTTACCACTTTTAGTTTTACGAATAGTCATTCATTATGCTTCTTTCTGGAGTTCAATTCCTAGTAGTTCTTCAGCGACACTGGCTGGAATTGTACCAATCCGTTTGTTATCGTAGATGTTAAAACCACGATTCACTAATAGTAATTTGCCAGTATGGATAATCTTTCTTGCAGTTCCTGGAGCAAATCCAAGTTCGATAAGGTCATCTTTTGTTACAGTTTTAATCATGTGATCTCCTTTTCTAATTAGATTAAGTAAGGGGAGGATTAACTCCCCTTGTTTGATATTTATTTTTGTTTTACATCTACTAAATGGATAGCATCCGCCTTGTAATACATTGTTGTACTAATCATAGTGGCTTGTAAATTGTCGAATGTAACTGGTACTTCATCCATTGCTTGGATATAGTCATTATCAACTAATGCTTCTGGATTGTCTACAGAGACTTGGGTTGATTTCTTTTTGAATTGTCCATCCTTGATTGTTACATTGTATTTCCAACCAATGATTTTATCGGTATTAAAACGTCTTTCGCTACCATCTCGGTTTTTGATAATTTCTCCGTTTGCATCTGCTCGGACTTCCGTTTCAAATTTTGGAATAACTTCATCCAATTCAAATTTTGTTCCAATGTTATTAAAATTCCAGTCATTTTGTGAAAGCATTTTTGCCATAGTTAATTTCTCCTTTTGATATTTTCTTTGATTGTAGGGATTAAATCCTCTCTTTTAAAGAGTATTGCCCTTTCTATTAATCCACTTGCTAAATCTGGTGGATATTCCATATTTTTGAGTGCGAGATAGTTAGCTTTCTCATACTCATGCAGTAAGTTATTGTCGTATAAAAACTTATACGCTTTTAGAATAGCTCCTGAACCTTTATAGGTAAACCATTCTAATTTTTGTTCCAGTTCTGTTTTTGGTTTTGAAATAATGATAGAGACAGGTTTTGAGTGACCTAAAAACTTTTCCCAAGATCTCAGAGGTTTTGAGAAATAGCTATCACTATAGAACCTCACTTTTTCTTTGAGATATCCCTTGGTAAAGTTGAGAAGATCTATTTCTGAATGCAACCATTCTTGAATGAAGTAGTGAGCTTTTTCTTTCCTAAGTTCTAACTCAGTTCTTATCCAATTTTCTATATACCGCTTGCTGATACCGAGCTTCTCAGCTCGTTCTAAGCGCTTATCGTAAATTCTAAGTCTTTCATCATCATTGGGTTTTCTCAAATATAAGGTCTGGCCGATTGTTTCATCTCCGTAGGTATTGTAGTAGGTGCTTTTTCCATATATAAAGCGTTTTTTCTGACAAACCTTTAGAAGCTGATTAGGAGTGAAATAGGGTGTATCATTAAAATCATCTATTGCAATATCAATTCGTCTTACTGAAAATTGATTGTAATTGTAGTAGAGGTTGTTCAGAAACTGTCTTTCGGACAGACTATTTGGATCTAATACCATATCTCTATAGAACTCGAGTGCCTGTCCTGACATGACAAGCATGTAGGACGACTCTTTCGCTCCATAGTAGATACGGATATTCCCATAATGAAGCTGGCTATCATAGTTATAGTATTTAAGGCTCCCTTTATTCTCAATAAATAGGTCATAGTCAAGAAATAGAATGTCTTCGATTATTTCTCTTGGCGAAAATTCAGTCTTATCAAACTGAATTTGAATCCAGTCAAATACAGAACGTAAATGTTCATTTTTTGCCATAGATTTTGATTCAACTTTTTGCCTAATTTTGCCACCCTTAAAATCTCCGAAACCCTTGGAAATACTGAATTCTTTCGATGGTACACCTAACTTGCAGAGGGTGGTGTTACTACACACCCCATCGGTCAAAAATGGTCCGTCCGCATTTACGCTCATTTTCGGCTTTCTGCCTCATGGCTCAGCCGAAAACTCGCTATTAGCCGAACCTATTTTTTGACCTCTTGTTAACAAACCCTAGTAAGCCGGTTTGCATCGACTCTTCAATATCTTGGATTCTCTTTTTTAGGTTGGTATTCTCAATTTGTATCAGCCGTATTTCTCGCTTAAATTCCTGTTTTAAGGCGCTCAGTTCATCGTAGAGCTCATCTATTACTTGGTTTAGGGATTCTTGCTCATTGTCTTCTAGACTCCCAAATACGGCTCGTATAGCCTCTTTTAGACCTATTTCAAGTTTTAGGTTAGCTAACTTTTGAAATTGTCTAAGGTCTTCGTCTGTAAAGTCATAGGCAACTGTATAACTTAATTGGCGAGTTCTTGGATTTCTACTGATAGGAATTTTAATTTTCTTAAATTCCTTGCCACTTATCTCTTTAATCAGTTGAATCCAATTTTTAAGAGTAGAGGTAGAGTTTAGGCCAGAAACTTGATTGACTAACTCTTTATTGGTCATCTTTTTGTGAAACCTCCGAAATTTTCTTTTACAACTGAAGAGTTTTCTGTGGTATAATTGTTACATAATATGTTTTGATCTTGGAACGAACGGCACATTTGTTTCAAGATTTTTTTATTTTGTCGAATCTTACCTCCTTTACTAAATTTTTTTAACTCGAACTACTAGTTACATACGCTTTTACCTCCTTTTATGCTATAATATTCTCAATGGAATATTTAATCTTAAAATAAATATTCCTTATGGAATAATTCTATTTTATACCGTTTAGAATATTTTGTCAAGTTAAAATATACGATTAAGAATATTTATAGGAGACTTATGTATACAGAGGATTATAAATTTTCAGATAGATTAAAAACTCTCAGAAAATCAAAAAAATTAACTCAAGTACAAATATCGGAATTAATTGGAGTTCAACAAGGGACATATTCTCGTTGGGAGAATGGAACGTTAGAACCGGGATTAGAATTCGTTGTAAAATTAGCAAATATTTTTGGTACTACTACAGATTATTTGCTGGGACAAAAACCTTATTCAATTATCAGTAGTTTACCTCTAGAACAATTAGATCTTACCAATATTGCAAACTTTTCAAAGGATGAGTTTGATGTTTTGAAACATTCAATAGCAGTTTCGGTGGCAAGAAATAAAATAAAGGCAACAGAACTAAAAGATAGAGTTATAGAAAAAAATCAGTTGTCAGAAAAAGATGCAGAACTTTTGAATAAGATTTTTGAAGAAGTTAAAACTTATTGGGAAAATTAGAAGGACGCTAGTCTTCAAAATTTCCTCCCAAAATTTGTCTAAAACATTGACAGAATTTCATATATTGAATATAATAGGTGGGGAAAGACATGATATTACAAATAGAAAATGGAGAATATTGAAAGTTGATTAAGGGATTAACAACTTGAAATTTTCAAATGTATACTAGATTTTTTTCCAGTAGTGCTATTTCTGAATAGATTGGTAGATGCTACTTATCTTCAAAATAGCATTTTTGATATACTATATTTAATTAGAATACAAAAAATTTTGGAGAGAAGGAGATAAAAGAGTGGACAAACAAACCATTTTTTACTGCTATAGAATGACTCATGATTATGGTATCAATCCTTGTGTTTTTACAGAAAATTATGATACAACTCCCAATCTTCTTACCGAAGGAGGGTGTATGCTTCAGTTAAGAAGGAATATTAAAAAGAACTGGGCGGATAAAATAAACTCTAAATCGGTAGATGCTTACATAATGGCTGTAGCAGGGCATTCAAATGATGGGAAAAAATGGAGAGATGATCAAGGAATGTTTATCACTCCAAAATATAATCATCTAATTTTTGTTGCTAAAATTAGTGAAATTTTAACAATGAAAGAATATTTACTATCTCCAAAATCTAATAATAGAAGAGATGCTTACACTTATCAGTGGCTGATTGAAAAGAATGGATTAAACCAATCAAGTTTTATGAATGAAATAGTGATTCTTGCAGACCGTTTTAATTATTTTGGTAAGTCTCCACTTGAAATTCCTAAAGAAATTTTAGATTTTTTTCCGATGGGAGAACGAGCAAGAATGAATGGGAAACCATTCCCAAGATGGAATGCTAAAAATGGATTTTATAATTCGGAAGAGAGATTTACTGATGTGTTAGAATTAATGGAATTTGCTGAAACTATACTAGGTTCACAAAACAAAGTAATGGATTTGCCCTATCATCCATTCTTTATACGAGGAAAAGAATTGTGAAAATAATTTTATCAAGAAAGGGATTTGATTCATCCAATGGTTCCATCCCGAGTCCTATATTACCTGATGGGACGCTACTTTCATTGCCAATACCTGCCAAGTTTGATAGTATCTCTTTTGACGACTTAAACTATAACGGAGTGTTATTTTCAGATATCTTAAGACAACTAAAAGGGAAAGAAGATAAAACAAATCATTATAATTGTCATCTTGATCCAGATATAAGAGAAAATCTTAGGAATACTCCTGTTTCTAACTGGAGAGCAGCATTTGGTCAAATTAAAAGCTCACAGGGATTATTAAGAAATCAAAATGTTTCTATCGGGGATCTTTTTCTATTTTTCGGATGGTTTAGACAAACCGAAGGAGATCTTTACAACGGAACATTGCATTTTAAAAAAGATGCCCCGGATCTAAATATCATTTATGGTTATTTGCAAATTGGTAATATGATGAATGATAAAGAATCTCTGCAAAATATGTATCCATTTCATCCTCATTCTTGCGACCATATGAGTAATTTGCAATCAAATATGCTTTATATCCCAAGTGAAAATTTATCGTTTTTACCTCAAGAAAAAGGATATGGAACTTTTAATTTTCACGATGACAGAGTATTAACAATGAATGGTAAATCAAGAAGTGTATGGAAAGAGATACCAGCGCTTATGCCTGAAAATATAAAGGGGAATCATAAAAATTCTGCTAAAGATTGTGGTTTAAAATATTCTGGTATATGGCAAGAAAAAGTTTTGTTAGAAAATGAATTATCAAATTCTTGGGCTAAAGAGTTATTTTTGTTAAAATAGTAAAAAGCACATACCCTAATTAAAGGAGAAAATAAAATGATTACATTAACTGTTGAAAAAGATTGGACTGGGAAATACACGTTTATAGTTTCGAATGGATTTGATAGTCAAAGTTTCACACCAGGAACATTTGTTTCAGATTTTCAAATTGATCAAGCTAAACAAAACATTCAGTATGCCGGAAGTATTGATGATGGTATTAGAGTAGTAAAAGATGCTTTAGGAATTTTCTAAAAGAAAAATATTAGAGTCATTTATACAAAAACTAGACCTAATTTATGTTTAGTTTGTTAATATTCCATATACCTCAAATAATCGTACGTACAAGTGTCTTGAATAATATAACCTGTTGGGACATATCGTCTATTCTCTGATGATGCTCTTAGAACGCTAAGATATGGAGTGTTACCAAAAAGTTACTAAAATTTGAAAAACGAGTCTATTTTGCAAGATTCAAAAGTCCTAAAACCTTATTAAATCAAGGTTATAAGGTTCAAAAAATGTAGTTATGGAACTCAAAATCCAGTGTCCGCAAGGACGTGCCGGTTCGACCCCGGCCGCCGGTATAGTATTAAAGACAAGGTTTTCGGACCTTGTCTTTTTCTTTTTTTTGTTGAATTTTTGATGCTGAGTTACTTAACAGTTACTAAAAATTGTTTTTATTGTTTTCTGAAAATACTTTGACTATTTTCCTTCACTGTGTTATAATTAACCGGTAAAGTATTTATTGGTTAATAGAAAGGAAGTTTCTATGAGGGTTGCTAATCAGATAGATGAGTTTTTGAATTCTATCTTACTTATTTCTGAGAATCAGCATGAAGTATTGATAGGTTCTTGTACAAGTGGTTTTTCTTTAACCAATACGCAAGAACACATTTTAATGTTATTATCAAAGAATAATTATTCCAATTCTGAGCTTGCT
This sequence comes from Streptococcus australis, assembly GCF_019930045.1. GTDB lineage: Bacteria > Bacillota > Bacilli > Lactobacillales > Streptococcaceae > Streptococcus > Streptococcus australis_D. Next base: position 6,404 of record NZ_JAHZQQ010000012.1, read on the forward strand.
AAATTGCTGAATGTTAGTCAAGCTGCTGTTACTAAGGCTGTTAAACAATTACTTTCTTTTGGGATGTTAGAAGCTTTAAAAGATGAGAAAGATGCTCGCATCGTTTTGTACCGTTTAACAGATTTGGGGCGTCCAGTTGCTGAGGAACATTCTCATCATCATGATCATACTTTGGCTGCTTATAATCAAGTTTTGAGCGAATTTTCTCAAGAAGAACAAATGGTTATTTCTAGGTTTTTATCTCGCTTATTGGAGGATCTTCGTTAATGCGTTATATCACTGTTAAAGATCTTTCGTTTTATTATGATCGAGAACCGGTTCTAGAAGGTGTGAATTACTACTTGGATAGCGCGGAGTTTGTGACGCTGACTGGTGAGAATGGCGCCGCCAAATCTACTTTGATCAAGGCAAGTCTTGGCATCTTAAAACCTAAAGTAGGGACGGTTGAAATTGCTAAGGAAAATGTAGCTGGTAAAAAATTACGAATTGCCTATCTTCCGCAACAAATTGCAAGCTTCAATGCTGGCTTTCCCAGTTCTGTTTATGAGTTTGTGAAATCTGGGCGGTATCCTCGTAAGGGTTGGTTTCGTCGCTTAAATCATCACGATGAGGAGCACATTTTAGCTAGTTTATCTGCTGTTGGGATGTTAGAGCATCGTGATAAACCTTTAGGGGCTCTATCCGGTGGCCAGAAACAACGGGCTGTCATTGCACGAATGTTTGCGTCTGATCCAGATATTTTTGTGTTGGATGAACCGACTACTGGGATGGATGCTGGCAGTAAGGATGAGTTTTATGAATTGATGCACCACAGTGCCCATCATCATGGGAAGGCTGTTTTGATGATTACGCATGATCCTGAAGAGGTGAGCCATTACGCAGATCGCAATATCCACCTGGTGAGAAAACAAAATTCTCCATGGCGTTGCTTTAATGTCCATGAGAAAGATGGAGGTGAGGACCATGCTTAGTCTCTTTCAGTATGATTTTATGCAACGGGCCTTGTTGGCGATGGTTGCTATGAGTCTCTTCTCTCCTATCTTAGGTGTATTTTTGATTTTGCGTCGTCAGAGTTTGATGAGTGATACGCTGAGTCACGTCTCTCTATCAGGGGTTGCTTTTGGCCTCTTCCTTGGTTTCTCTCCAACTATTTCTACAGTTATTGTGGTCATCGTAGCGGCTGTATTTCTAGAGTATTTACGAACAGTCTATAAAGATTTTATGGAAATTGGGACAGCGATTCTTATGTCGACCGGCTTGGCCTTGGCTTTGGTGATCATGAAGGGTGGCGGTAAAAGTTCCATGAGTTTGGACCAGTACCTATTTGGCTCTACCTTGACCATTACGGATGAGCAAGTGCTTGCTTTGTTTATCATTGCAGCCATTGTCCTAGTTTTAACGATTCTCTTTATTCGTCCCATGTATATCCTTACATTTGATGAGGATACAGCTTATGTAGATGGTTTACCCGTGCGTCTCATGTCTATCTTGTTTAATATTGTGACAGGGGTGGCTATTGCCTTGATGATTCCGGCTGCAGGTTCCTTGTTGGTATCTACTATTATGGTCTTACCAGCTAGTATTGCTTTAAAGCTAGGAAAGACCTTCCGTTCGGTTATGCTTCTGGCAGTGGTCATTGGTTTTGTAGGGATGGTCAGTGGTCTCATTCTTTCTTATTACCCGGATACACCGGTTAGTGCGACCATTACCCTCTTATTTGTATCCTTCTTTTTGCTCTCAAATCTTTTTGTTAAATTTAGAAAATAGGTGATCTTATGAAAAAACTTGTATGGCTCGTGTTAGCCTTTTGTAGTCTTCTTTTAGTAGCTTGTAGTGGTGGTCAAAATCAGTCAGGGAAATTGAAAGTCATGACGACTTTCTATCCTGTCTATGAATTTACTAAGCAAGTCGTTGGAGACGAGGGAGATGTGGAGCTCTTGATCGGGTCTGGTTCGGAACCCCATGATTTTGAATTGTCTGCCAAGGGGCGCGCAAAAATCCAAGAGTCAGATGTCTTTGTCTATGAGAATGAGAACATGGAAACGTGGGTGCCTCAGTTGTTGAAATCAATGGATGGCAAGAAAACCAAGGTTGTCAAAGCGACGGAAAATATGCTGCTTTTACCAGGTGGTGAGGAAGAGCATGACCATGAGGGAGGGGAAGAACACCATCATGACTACGATCCCCATGTCTGGCTTTCTCCGCAGAGAGCTATTAAAATGGTGGAAACGATTCGTGATCAACTGGTGAAACAGTACCCAGATAAAAAGGCTAGCTTTACAGCTAATGCGGATGCCTATATTGCCAAGTTGAAAAAATTGGATGATAGCTATACGAAGAGCTTATATGCAGCAAAACAGAAAAATTTTGTCACTCAACACGCAGCTTTCCGTTATTTGGCCCTGGACTATGGCTTGAATCAAGTCTCTATCTCAGGTTTGTCACCAGATAGTGAACCGTCTGCGACTCGCTTGAGTGAATTGACAGAGTACATCAAGAAGAACGACATCAAGGTCATCTACTTTGAAGAAAATGCTTCTAAATCCTTATCGAAAACCTTGTCTGCTGAAACCGGTGTGGATCTAGCTGTTTTGAATCCATTAGAGAGCTTGACAGATGAGCAGATGAAAGATGGTGAAGACTACATCTCGATCATGGGAGCCAACCTCAAATCTTTGGAGTTAACAACGACTCAAGCTGGAAAAGAAATCGCTCCAGAAGAGGAAGAAGACACCAAAACAGTAGCCAATGGCTACTTTGAGGACAGTGCTATTAAGGACCGAACTCTTTCAGACTATGTAGGTGATTGGCAGTCTGTGTATCCTTATCTAAAAGATGGAACCTTGGATCAAGTCTTTGACTACAAAGCTAAATTAACCAAGTCCAAAACAGCTGAAGAGTATAAAGCCTACTACACCACAGGTTATAAAACAGATGTCGACCGGATTGTCATTACAGACAAAACCATGACCTTCTATAAGAATGGCGAAGAGAAGAAGTTCGAATACCGCTATGCTGGGAAGCATACGCTAACCTATACAAAAGGGAATCGTGGAGTGCGGTATCTCTTCGAAGCAACTGATCCGAATGCGGGTGAATTCAAGTATGTTCAATTCAGTGACCACCAAATTGCTCCTAATAAAGCAGCTCACTTCCATATTTTCTTCGGTGGGGAAAGCCAAGAGGCTCTGTATAAGGAATTGGAAAATTGGCCTACTTACTACCCAAGTGACTTATCCGGATTCGAAATTGCGCAGGAAATGTTGGCCCACTAATCAAATAGAGAAGGAACCAGTTGGTTCCTTTCAGATTGAAGACAAAGTAATTTTAGAAACTTTCCTTAGGTGAGTACGGACGTCAGCGAACTTCGAAGAAGTTCCATGACTTAGTTTTGGATCTAAGGTTCCAAAACTCCCGAGTGCCTGAAACAACTCTGTTTCAGGCACTTTTCTCACAGCGGAAAGTTTTTCATCTTCTTAAATTACTAAAAAATATAATCATTTTTTGAAAATCATCTAGCTGTTTTATGTAAAACAATAGCTTGTCTGCATTCAAGAAGGAACCAGTTGGTTCCTTTATTGATAGTAACAGAAACTTGTCAAATTGCTAGAAAAAGGATAAAATTAGGCTTATAGAATAGATTGAATGTCGGGAGATTTATGATGAAAAAGTATCGTTTGCTATTGTTGCTTTCTGCTCTACTGTTTTTCCTTGGAGCCTGTGGTGATAAAAAACAGGAGACAGGATCTGAAAGTAAAGAAAGTACAGTTCGTCAATCGAAGGATAGCTCAGCTACTAGTGAAGCAAAGAAGGCTGAGAGTTCGAGTGATAAGAAAGAGAAAACAAAGATGGATATTGAAGCAATCGCTCAAGGGGATTATAGTAGCGTAGCTGGTGTCTGGCAAGATGATAAGGGGAATAAACTCGTCTTTGATCAAAATGGTTTGGTCTCTAACGAATATGAGTCTTATGGTCTTTCCTTGACGGATTATGGAACTGTTTCAGGAGGAGTCTACGGAGGAGTTACAGGAGGATTTTTGATGGAATTCATCCCTGCCGGGCTTACGATTGATGACCAAACGGACGAAAATGGAGAAGTCATCTTCCATGATGATTCTGATGTTAATAAGGACCGTCTCTGGACCGGAACTGGGATGTACAGTTTTACGGAACAAGGTTCTTTCCTCTATAAGGTTGGGAATTAGCTAGTATATGTGTAATGAAAAAGAATGAAGAGTGTCCTACTCTTCATTCTTTTTTAGATTTTAGGGAGCCAAGAAAGGTAGAAGTCTAGCTTCTCCGCTTTCAAGAGGTCTTGGTGGCTCACTCTGTCGACCTTTTTTCCATCAAGAGAAGCATCTTGAAGAAAGTGTGCTTGGGCTGTGTGAGCTGTGCTATGGATATGCAGCCATTTTTTCTCTTGAGGGAGAAAGAGGCGCAAGTGTTTGAAGAGGGGAATCCCTAGGTCATAGACTGGCTTGCCTGGACAAGTTGGATAGAGTCCTAAAACCGACCAGATATACCAGGAGGATAGGCTGCCATTATCTTCATCTCCTGGATAGGCTTGAAAGCTTGGCTGGAAGGCTTCCTTGCGAAGGGCCTGGATTAGGATGCTAGTGTATTCCGGGTGTTGGCTATAGCGGAAGAGATAGGGGATGTGAAAACTCGGTTGGTTTGAAATGGCAATTTGTCCAAAAGGAGCTTGGGCCATCTCACTCATTTCATGAATTTCGTAGCCATAGCCCGTCACTTCGTAATGCGGTGCTTGAGTGGCTAGTCGAGTTAAGTAGTGGGTAAATCCTCCTTCTCCACCAAAGAGTTGCTTGAGGCCCTCGATGTCGTGAAGGGCGCCTAAGGTTGCCTGAATGGCAGAGCACTCTGCATAGTCGCGTCCCCAACTGATGGGGGAAAAGTCTGGTCTGAAATGGCCCTTCTTATCTTTGGCCCGGATATAACCTGTTTCTGGATCAAAGAGGGTTCGATAGGAAAGACTAGACTGGGCATATTCTTTGGCCAACTCTTCCTTGCCAAGTAGCTGGGCAGTTTGGGCGATACAAAAATCGCTATAGGAGAAGTCAATGGTGTGACTCACGCTTTCGTGATAGTCAGTGGATAGATAGCCTAATTCCTTGTATTCTTTAGCTCCTCGTCGACCGTAATGACCATTTGGGTCTTCCTTTCTAGCTGTATCCAGCATGGCTTCAAAAAGCTCCGTGTGGAGGTCGGGAGCCAGGCCTTTTTGAATGGCATCGGCAATGACCCCATCAATGAGGGTTCCAGGCATCATGCCTCTTTCGTCCGGTGCTAGCCATTTAGGGAGGAAACCGGTATCTCGGTAATGGCTGAGGAAGCCTTCGAGAAATTCCTGGTAAAGCTCGGGATAGACTAGGCTATAGAGAGGAAAGGTGGTCCGAAAGAGATCCCAGAAGCCCAAACTCGTGAAGTATTTTCCTTCTTGAATGCGGTTGTGGGCGAAATCGCGATGGACTGCTTTCCCCTCAGGGGTTACTTCATAACAAGTCTGAGGAAAGAGCAGACTACGGTAGAGACAGTGATCGAAAAAGGTTCGATCCTCTCCGCCCGTATCTAAAATGTCAAATCGGTCCATTAGCTCTTGCCATTTGCGGCTCGCTTTTTCTTTCATCTCTTCAAAGCTAGCTGTAGGAAGGTGAGATTTGGCCAACTCAGGGTTGATAAAGGAAGTGCCTAATCGAGCTTCTAGCCTAGGGCTGTCAAATTCTAGGATCAAATCCTGTCCTAGCCAGTGAGTGCGAGTGATGGCTTGGTCAAATTCAACATGAAGATAGAAAGGAAAGTCTTGTTGGTCGGTATGATTTTGGTCTAGGATGTGAAAATGTAGATTCGTTTCTCCGAATTCTACTTCAGCTAGTCCATTGGGGCAATGAATGGCCAGTGAAAGTGCAGACGGCCCTCTAAAGCGGAGAATGGCCCCGTAGAGGCTGGGTGTCAGCTCTGTATGGACTTGATAGCGCTCTGAGGTGAGGGCTAAATAATGGGGCTGAAAGACAGCTTCTTGGATCCGGTAACTGCTCTGTCTGAAATAGAGGTCTTCTTGAGTCGGAATGTCTGTCAGAGGGGTGAGGAGACACCAGGAAAAATCTCCAATCCAAGGGCTAGGCTGATGGGTCAAGCGAATACCTTGAAAGATAGGAAGGTTGGGGTTGAAAAACCAAGCCCCCTGTTCATGTGTCGTCTGTGGGAGGAAATAATTCATCCCAAAAGGAACTCCTGTGTAAGGGAGGGTGTTGCCGTTAGAGTATGCTGAGTGATTGTCTGTTCCTAAGCGGGTATCAATGTGAGTAATACCGGTCTTCATGCGGGACCTCCTGTGTCATACGAGGGCCTTCAAGCCCTTTTCTTTCTTTATTTTAGCAGAAGCCACTCAAATGGGAAAGTCTTTTTCAAAACTAGAAAAGTTTGTAGAAAAAGGGCTATAATTTGCGTATGTATTTCCCATCTGAAATCTTTTATACTGAATAGGAAAGAATCGACAAGTGTGAGGAAAAGGAATGACTTATTCAAAAGAAATCGTCAGAGAATGGCTGGACCAAGTAGCAGAACGTGCCAAGGAGTACCCGGAGTGGGTGGATGTCTTTGAGCGTTGCTATACAGACACTTTGGATAATACAGTTGAAATTTTAGAAGATGGGTCAACCTTTGTGTTAACAGGGGACATCCCAGCTATGTGGTTGCGTGACTCAACGGCTCAATTGAGACCTTATCTTCATGTGGCAAAAAGAGACCCTCGTTTGCGCCAGACCATTGCTGGTTTGGTCAAACGCCAGATGACCTTGATCCTCAAGGATCCCTATGCCAACTCCTTCAATATTGAGGAGAACTGGAAAGGACACCACGAAACCGACCACACCGATTTGAATGGCTGGATTTGGGAGCGCAAGTATGAAGTAGACTCACTTTGCTATCCTTTACAATTAGCTTATCTTCTGTGGAAGGAAACTGGTGAGACTAGCCAATTTGATGAAACCTTTGTCACTGCGACTAAGGAAATTCTTCATTTATGGACGGTTGAACAAGACCATAACAACTCACCATATCGCTTCGTTCGGGATACAGACCGTAAAGAAGATACCTTGGTCAATAACGGCTTTGGGCCAGATTTCGCTGTGACAGGGATGACCTGGTCAGCCTTCCGTCCAAGTGATGATTGCTGTCAGTATAGCTACTTGATTCCGTCCAATATGTTCGCAGTGGTTGTCTTGGGTTATGTGCAAGAAATCTTTGCAACATTGAATCTAGCTGATAGCGAAAGCATTATTGCTGATGCCAAACGCCTGCAAGCTGAGATTCAAGAAGGAATCGAAAACTACGCCTACACCACTAACAGCAAGGGAGAGAAAATCTATGCCTTTGAGGTAGACGGTTTGGGAAATGCTAGCATCATGGATGATCCGAACGTACCAAGTTTGTTGGCTGCTCCCTATCTGGGCTACTGCGAGATTGACGACGAAGTCTACCAAGCCACTCGTCGCACTATTCTGAGTCCGGAAAATCCTTACTTTTATGAAGGGAAATACGCAAGTGGAATCGGAAGTTCTCATACCTTCTACCGCTATATCTGGCCGATTGCTTTATCCATTCAAGGATTGACAACGACGGATAAGGCAGAGAAAAAATTCTTGCTGGACCAGTTGGTTGCCTGCGATGGAGGCACAGGTGTCATGCACGAAAGTTTCCACGTGGATGATCCAACCAAATACTCGCGCGAATGGTTCTCTTGGGCCAACATGATGTTCTGTGAATTAGTCTTGGATTACTTGGATATCCGCTAATACTCTTCGAAAATCAAATTCAAACGCCTTGCTGTATATATGTTACTGACTTCGTCAGTTCTATCTACAACCTCAAAGCAGTGCTTTGAGCAACCTGCGGCTAGCTTCCTAGTTTGCTCTTTGATTTTCATTGAGTACAAGGAGCACGCTTTAGCTTCACTGATTCTTGTAAAGAATCACAAATATATTTTTAAATTTAAGTTAGAATGAGGTTTTACTCATGGAAAATGTTGTTGTACATATTATTTCTCACAGTCACTGGGATCGTGAGTGGTATCTACCTTTTGAAAGCCACCGGATGCAGTTGGTGGAACTATTTGATAATCTTTTTGATCTCTTTGAAAATGACCCTGAATTCAAGAGCTTCCACTTAGATGGCCAAACCATCGTCCTTGATGACTATTTAGAAATTCGCCCTGAAAACCGCGACAAGGTGCAGCGTTATATCGACGAAGGCAAGCTTAAGATTGGTCCCTTCTATATCTTGCAGGATGATTACTTGATCTCCAGTGAAGCCAATGTCCGCAATACCTTGATTGGACAAGCTGAATGTGCCAAATGGGGCAAATCTACTCAGATTGGTTACTTCCCTGATACCTTTGGAAATATGGGGCAAGCTCCTCAAATCCTCCAAAAATCAGGCATTCACGTAGCAGCCTTTGGGCGTGGGGTCAAACCAATCGGATTTGACAACCAAGTCCTCGAAGATGAGCAATTCACCTCTCAATTTTCTGAAATGTACTGGCAAGGTGCGGATGGTAGCCGTGTGCTCGGTATTCTCTTTGCCAACTGGTACAGTAACGGGAACGAAATTCCAGTGGATAAAGATGAAGCTTTGGCTTTCTGGAAACAAAAATTGGCAGACGTTCGTGACTATGCATCAACCAACCAATGGTTGATGATGAACGGCTGTGACCACCAACCGGTTCAACGAAACTTGAGTGAAGCTATTCGCGTGGCCAACGAACTCTTCCCTGACGTGACTTTTATTCATAGTTCCTTTGATGACTATGTGCAAGCAGTGGAAAGTGCGCTTCCTGAGCAATTATCAACGGTTACAGGAGAATTGACCAGTCAGGAAACCGATGGCTGGTACACTCTTGCCAATACTTCTTCTTCACGCGTTTACCTCAAACAAGCTTTTCAAGAGAACAGCAATTTGCTAGAGCAAGTGGTGGAACCTTTGACCATCATTACTGGTGGGCACAATCACAAGGATCAATTGACCTATGCCTGGAAGACACTCTTACAAAATGCGCCACACGATAGTATTTGTGGATGTAGCGTGGATGATGTTCACCGTGAAATGGAAGTTCGTTTTGCCAAGGTCAACCAAGTTGGAAACTTTGTCAAGACCAACCTTCTGAACGAATGGAAGGGTAAACTAGCGACTCAAAAAGCCCAGAGTGATCACCTCTTTACGGTCATCAATACTGGCTTGCATAATAAGGTAGATACCGTCAGCACGATTGTCGATGTAGCGGTTTGTCCGTTTAAGGAATTGCATCCGACAGAGGGCTTCAAGAAAATGGCTGCTTTGACCTTGCCAGACTACCACGTAGAAGATTTAGATGGGCATCTTGTAGAAGCAGAGATTGAGGACTTGGGAGCAAGCTTTGGCTATACTCTGCCTAAGGATAAATTCCGCCAACCCTATATTGCACGTCAAGTGCGCGTGACGGTTCCAGTTCACCTAGCGCCTCTTTCTTGGACCACCTTCCAGCTCTTGGAAGGCAAAGCACCTCATCATGATGGTCTTTTCCAAAATGGGGTGATCGATACGCCATTTGTAACCCTTAGTATCGATGATGGCTTGACCCTCTATGATAAAACGACCAATGAGGCTTATGAGGATTTCCTTCGCTTTGAAGATCGTGGTGATATCGGAAATGAATATATCTACTTCCAACCAAAAGGAACCGAGCCGATCTATGCGAAGTTAACAGCTTATGAGGTTTTGGAAAACAATGCTCGCTATGCCAAAATCTTACTCAAGCATGACTTGACGATCCCGGTCAGCGCGGATGAACAATTGGATGCGGAACAAAGAGGCATTATCGAGTTTATGAACCGCAAGGCAAGTCGCTCAGAAGAGCTGACATCTATCCCTCTTGAAACGGAGATGACCATCTTTGTAGATGATCCGCAAATTCGCTTCAAGACGCGCTTTACCAATACAGCCAAGGATCACCGCATCCGTCTCCTGGTCAAGACTCACAATACGCGTCCAAGCAATGATTCTGAAAGCATCTATGAAGTTGTGACACGGCCAAATAAACCGGCTGCTTCTTGGGAAAATCCTGAAAATCCCCAACACCAACAAGCCTTTGTCAGCTTGTATGATGATGTTAAAGGGGTAACAGTGGCCAATAAAGGATTACATGAATACGAAATTTTAGGGGACGATACGATAGCTGTAACCCTTCTCCGGGCTTCCGGTGAACTTGGTGACTGGGGCTATTTCCCAACACCAGAAGCTCAATGTTTGCGGGACTTTGAGGTGGAATATGCAGTAGAATGCCATCAGGCTCAGGGGCGCTTCTCTGCTTATCGCCGAGCGAAAGCTTTGCAGACACCGATGACCAGCCTTCAAGTTGAAAAACAAGAAGGAAGTGTAGCAGCGTCTGGTAGCTTACTCAAGCATACCGCCTTGACGCATCCTCAGGTTTGTCCAACAGCCTTTAAGGTAGCAGAAAATGAAGAAGGTTACATCCTTCGCTATTACAACATGAGCCAAGAAAATGTGCGCGTGTCAGAAGGACAACAAACGGTTGTCGATCTGCTGGAACGCCCATATCCAGTCCATTCAGGACTATTGGCACCACAGGAAATTCGTACAGAATTCATTCAAAAAGAAGAAATTTAATTTCAAAAAGAAAACATAAACAGAAAGGAGGAGCGAAAAAGTAAGAACCAACTGCTGATTCGCTCCTTTTTGCAGGTGAAATCAATGACCATTGCAACGATTGATATCGGAGGGACTGGCATTAAGTTTGCTAGTCTAACTCCTGATGGAAAGATTTTAGATAAGACCAGCACCCCAACTCCAGAAACTTTAGAAGATTTGTTGGCTTGGTTGGACCAACGCTTATTGGAACAAGACTACAGTGGAATCGCTATGAGTGTTCCAGGAGCGGTCAATCAAGAAACAGGAGTAATCGAGGGAATTAGTGCCATTCCTTACATCCATGGTTTTTCATGGTATGAGACCCTTGCTCATCACCAGCTACCTGTCCATCTAGAAAATGATGCCAACTGTGTTGGACTTAGTGAACTGCTAGCTCATCCTGAGATTGAAAATGCAGCCTGTGTTGTCATTGGCACAGGGATTGGTGGGGCCATGATTATCAATGGGAAACTTCACCGTGGTCGCCATGGCTTGGGTGGAGAGTTTGGCTACATGACAACCATCGAACCAGCAGAAAAACTCAACAACTGGTCGCTATTAGCTTCTACAGGAAGCATGGTTCGCTATGTCATCGAAAAATCTGGTCAAACCGATTGGGATGGCCGAAAGGTTTACCAAGAGGCTGCAGCAGGCAATGCCCTTTGCCAAGAAGCCATTGAGCGGATGAATCGTAATCTTGCTCAAGGGCTCCTCAATATTCAGTACCTGATCGACCCAGATGTCATCAGCCTAGGTGGCTCTATCAGTCAGAACCCAGATTTTATCAAAGGGGTGCAAAAAGCAGTAGACACTTTTGTTGAAACCTATGAAGAATATACAATTGCTCCAGTGATTCAAGCTTGCACCTATCAGGCAGATGCCAATCTCTACGGTGCCCTTGTCAACTGGTTACAGGAGGAAAACCAATGGTAAGTTTTACAGGACTTAGTCCTAAACAAGTCCAAGCTATCGAAGTATTAAAAAATCACATCTCTCTACCGGATGTAGAGGTGGCAGTCGCTCAGTCTGACCAAGCTTCTATCTCTATCAAGGGTGAGAATGGGCAGTATCAACTGACCTACCGCAAACCTCATCAACTTTACCGCGCCTTGTCTGTGCTGGCAACAGCTTTAGCAGAAGGGGACAAGGTAGAGATTGAAGAGCAGGCGGCCTATGAAGATTTAGCCTATATGGCGGACTGTTCGCGAAATGCGGTTCTAAATGTTGCATCTGCCAAGCAGATGATTGAAGTTTTGGCTCTCATGGGTTATTCAACCTTTGAGCTCTATATGGAAGACACCTATCAGATTGAGGGGCAGCCTTACTTTGGTTATTTCCGTGGGGCTTATGCTGCTGAAGAGTTACAGGAAATCGAAGCCTATGCCCAGCAGTTTGACATGACTTTTGTTCCTTGTATCCAGACCTTGGCCCACTTATCAGCCTTTGTCAAGTGGGGTGTTAAAGAAGTCCAGCAACTTCGTGATGTAGAGGACATTCTCCTCATTGGCGAAGAAAAAGTTTACGACCTAATTGACGGCATGTTTGCGACTTTGTCTAAGCTCCAAACACGCAAGGTCAATATCGGCATGGACGAAGCCCACTTGGTTGGTTTGGGACGCTATCTCATCTTAAACGGTGTTGTGGACCGTAGCCTCCTCATGTGTCAACATTTGGAGCGCGTGCTGGATATCGCAGACAAGTATGGTTTCCACTGCCAGATGTGGAGCGATATGTTCTTCAAACTCATGTCAGCAGATGGCCAGTACGACCGTGAGGTGGAAATTCCAGAAGAAACGCGTGTTTACCTTGACCGTCTCAAAGACCGTGTGACCTTGGTTTACTGGGATTATTACCAAGATAGCGAAGAAAAATACAACCGTAACTTCGGTAATCACCACAAGATTAGCCAGGATATTGCCTTTGCAGGTGGTGCTTGGAAGTGGATTGGTTTCACACCACACAACCATTTTAGCCGCTTAGTAGCTATTGAAGCCAATAAAGCCTGCCGTGCCAACCAGATTAGGGAAGTCATTGTGACCGGTTGGGGAGATAATGGTGGTGAAACAGCTCAGTTCTCTATTCTGCCAAGCTTGCAAATCTGGGCAGAACTCAGCTACCGAAATGATTTAGACCGTTTGTCAGCTCATTTCAAGACCAATACAGGGCTATCCGTTGAGGACTTTATGCAACTGGATCTTGCCAACCTCTTACCAGACCTGCCAGGTAATATACATGGTATCAACCCTAACCGCTATACCTTTTATCAGGATGTTCTCTGCCCAATTCTTGACAAGCACATGACTCCTGAACAGGACAAACCTCACTTTGCCCAGGCAGCTGAGACTCTTGCTGCTATTAAAGAAAAAGCTGGAGTCTATGCTTATCTTTTCGAAACTCAGGCCCAGTTGAATGCTATTTTAAGTGGCAAGGTTGATGTGGGACGACGCATTCGTCAAGCCTATCAAACAGGTGATAAAGAGAGCTTGCAACAAATTGCTAGGGAAGAATTACCAAAACTCAGAAACCAGATTGAAACCTTCCACAAGCTCTTTAGTCAGCAATGGTTGAAAGAAAACAAGGTCTTTGGCTTGGATACAGTAGATATCCGTATGGGTGGGCTCTTGCAACGCATCAAGCGAGCAGAAAGTCGTATTGAGGCTTATCTTGCTGGTCAAATTGACCGCATCGAAGAACTAGAAGTAGAGATTCTGCCATTTAATGATTTCTACGGAGATAAGGACTTTGCAGCGACGACAGCTAATCAGTGGCATACCATTGCGACAGCTTCGACTATTTATACGACCTAATCCAAAAGGGTATCTTTAAAGAAAATGAATTTTAAGGAGGAGAAGGATTTCCAATGAAAAGAGGAATTTCTTCTCCTTTTTTCTCCATTTTTAAGGCTATGTCATAAATTTGTAGAATTTTTTCTATAATTAGGAGTTTGAAAAAGTTTTCATAGAGTTTTATAATAAAAAATGTAAACGTTACCAAAAAATAAAATGACAAAGGGGGGAGTCAGATGAAAAAGTTTGTTAAGACCTTGAGAGAAAATTTTATTTTCTTCTTGATGGTTTTACCAGGTGCAGCGTGGTTGATTTTATTCTTCTACATACCTGTTTTGGGAAACGTTGTCGCATTTAAAGACTATCATATCACCGGAGAGGGATTTATTGATAGTGTAATGAAGAGTAAGTGGGTAGGATTTGATAACTTCAAATTCCTCTTTAGTTCTAAAGATGCTTATATCATTACAAGAAATACCGTCCTTTACAACCTAGCCTTTATTTTCTTGGGCTTAATTGTTTCTGTTGGGATTGCCATTATCTTTAGTGAGATGCGTTCCAAACGGTTGGTTAAAGTGTTTCAAACATCAATGTTGTTCCCCTATTTCTTATCATGGGTTATCATCAGCTTCTTTACAGATGCTTTCTTAAACGTCGATAAAGGCTTGATTAACCACATCTTAACATCACTTGGGATGAAAGGAATCAACTTCTATACAGAGGTTGCCATTTGGCCAGCGCTTCTCCTCTTCTTAGGAATCTGGAAAGGCTTTGGTTATAGCAGTGTTATGTACTATGCAACCATCATGGGGATTGACCCAACCTTCTACGAAGCCGCAACAGTGGACGGAGCATCTAAGTGGCAGCGAATCCGCCACATTACCATTCCTCAGTTGGCTTCCTTGATCACGGTCTTGACCATCCTTGCCATCGGAAATATCTTCCGTGCTGACTTTGGATTGTTCTACCAAATCCCACATAACTCAGGTGCCCTTTATAGTGTGACAAACGTAATTGATGTCTATGTCTACAACGGACTTGCTAAATCAGGAGATATTGCGATGGCCGCAGCGGCTGGTCTTTACCAATCAGTTGTCGGATTGATTCTCGTTTTACTTTCTAATATTGTAGCACGTCGGATTGATAAGAATGCAGCGCTCTTCTAGAAAGGAGGATACCATGGCAAAATCAAAAATTAAAAAAGAAAAAGTTGATAATGTTGGGATCCACTCCTTCAGTAAGAAAGCAGACATCTTCTTTAGTAGTATCGTTGGCTTGGTTGCTCTATCCTGTATCTTGCCCTTTATCTTCGTTGTCATGATTTCCTTGACAGATGAACAAAGTTTGGCAATTCACGGCTTCCAATTTTGGCCTGCTAAATTCGGTACAGATGGCTATCTTTTCCTTGTTCAATTTAAGGATAAGATTCTTCAAGCCCTCTTTATTACCTTGTTTGTAACGATTGTAGGGACAGCATGTAATGTTTTCATTACAACGACCTATGCCTACGCGATCTCTCGTAGAACCTTTAAGTACAGAAACTTCTTTACTGTCTTTGCCCTCTTGAGTATGCTCTTTAGTGCAGGGATGGTACCAGGATATATCGTTACCACTCAGTTGCTTCATTTAGGAGATACCGTTGGAGCCCTCATCATTCCGATGTTATTGAGTCCTTTTAACATTATCTTGATGCGGACCTTCTTCAAACGGACGATCCCAGAAGCCATTCTTGAGTCTGCTCGGATAGATGGAGCCAGTGAGACACGGATCTTCTTCCAGATCTGTTTGCCACTTTCTCTCCCAGGGATTGCGACCATCAGTCTCTTCACAGCCCTCGCCTTCTGGAATGACTGGTTCAACGCTCTCCTCTATATCAAGAGTGAAAACCTCTATCCCCTTCAATACTTGCTGATGCAAATCCAAAATAATATGGATTACATCTCTAAATCCGTCGGTGCATCTAGCCAAATCGCTGGTGCGGTCCAATCCCTTCCTAAGGAAACTGGACGGATGGCCATGGTGGTGGTGGCAACAGTTCCAATCGCTATCCTCTATCCATTCTTCCAACGTTACTTTGTAAAAGGATTGACCATCGGTGGTGTGAAAGAGTAAGCGAACTTTTCTCACCCACCCTACATTATGTTAATAAAGAAAAATAAAAAAGGAGTTTTTCTTATGAAAAATTGGAAAAAATATGCTTTAGCTTCTGCTAGCGTTCTCGCACTTGGAGCAACTCTTGCTGCTTGTGGTAACTTGACAGGTGATAACCAAAAATCATCTAAGAGTGAAGATGGCAAAACAGTTATCAAAATGTACCAAATCGGTGATAAACCGGATAACTTGGATACCTTGTTAGAAAATGCCAACAAGATCATCGAAGAAAAAGCTGGCGTTAAATTAGACATCCAATACCTTGGTTGGGGTGACTACGACAAGAAGATGAACGTTATCATTTCATCTGGTGAAAGCTACGATATTGCCTTCGCAAACAACTATGTCATCAACGCTCAAAAAGGTGCTTACGCTGACTTGACAGACTTGTACAAGAAAGAAGGAAAAGAGCTCTATGAAGCACTTGACCCAGCTTACATCAAAGGGAATACTGTAAACGGCAAGATCTATGCTGTTCCAGTTGCAGCCAATGTTGCATCTTCACAAAACTTTGCCTTCAACGGACCACTTCTTGAAAAATATGGTATCGACATCTCAAATGTAAAAGACTATGCTTCTCTTGAACCAGTCTTGAAAGCGATCAAAGAAAAAGATCCAAACGTTGTTCCATTCGCAATGAACAAGAGCTACGGTGGACCTTCTGATGACTTCGATTACATTGCAGTAGATGGACTTCCATTCGTTGTCGATTTGCAAGGTGACACAACTAAGATCGTTGACCGTTACACTATTCCACGTTATGTTGAAAACTTGAAGACTCTTCATAAATACTATGAAGCTGGCTACATTCCAAAAGACGTAGCTACAAGCGACACTGGATATGACCTTTCTCAAGATACTTGGTTGGTACGTGAAGAAACAGTAGGACCTGCTGACTACGGTAACAGCTTGCTTACTCGTGTAGCAAACCGTAAGATCGAAATTAAACCATTCACTCAACTTTACAAGAAGAACAACACTACTCAAGTTGCAAACTTTGTCATCTCAAACAACTCTAAGAACAAAGAAAAAGCAATGGAAGTATTG
The DNA here is from genome assembly GCF_019930045.1 of Streptococcus australis. Taxonomy (GTDB): domain Bacteria; phylum Bacillota; class Bacilli; order Lactobacillales; family Streptococcaceae; genus Streptococcus; species Streptococcus australis_D. Next base: position 23,086 of record NZ_JAHZQQ010000012.1, read on the forward strand.
AACCTCTTGAATACAAACCCAGAACTCTTGAACGGTCTTGTTTACGGACCAGAAGGCAAGAACTGGGAAAAAGTTGAAGGTAAAGAAAACCGTGTGAAAGTCTTGGATGGCTACAACGGAAACACTCACATGTCTGGATGGAACACTGGTAACAACTGGATTCTTTACATCAACGAAAACGTAACGGATGAGCAAATTGCACAATCTAAGAAAGACTTGGAAACTGCAAAAGAATCTCCAGCACTTGGATTCATCTTCAATACTGAAAACGTGAAATCAGAAATCACTGCCCTTACTAACACTTTGAACCAATTCACAAGTGCCATCAATACAGGTACAGTAGATCCTGAAGTTGAAATTCCTAAGATGCTTGAAAAATTGAAATCAGAAGGTGCCTACCAAAAAGTATTGGATGAAATCCAAAAACAATACGATGAGTACCTTGCAGCTAAGAAATAAGCTAACATTACTTGCTTAAGTCTATCAAAAGACTTTGAGGTCTTCGCACTTCAAAGTCTTTTCTGTTGATGATTTTGAAATCGAAACCATCAGGGGAAATGTGCTATAATATAGGGTATAATCATCAGTTGTACTAGGGAAACTATACTAAGTCGTAAGCTCCCCTCTACAGCAAATGAACATGGAGACAAATTATGGGAAGAATGATTGAATTAATTTTTACAAGGGTCTACTTAGCCATGTTGGCAACAGGGATCTTTTGGGCTTTAACCTTCTGTGGAGGGATCCTGTTTGGATTTGGGCCAGCTAGTGCAACGATTATGAGTCTATATGCCGAACATGGATCTGATTACAAGCAATATGGTTGGTCTGAGGCTTGGGCGCTCTATAAAGAAAATTTCCGTCGAGCCAACCAGGTTTTCTATACATTTTTTTCAATCGAAGCCATTCTTATTTATGGCATGTATCTGATGGTTCAATTGCCCCACTTGTCCCTGTTTCAGATTTTTATCTTATTGGTCAATTTGATTTTCTTATTGGTGGCTCCCCTGACTTTTGCAGTCTATCTCAAGCTTCAAGTCCATTTTGACTTGTCCTATCTCAACAGCTTGAAGTTGAGTTTCATTGGTGCTTTTCTGGATATTCGTGCAGTGACCAAGTTTCTCTTGGGGACCTTTCTTCTAGGGGTTGTTACCCATTTCGTTCCGGCTTTGTTTTTCTTTGTTTTACTGGGCTTGTGGCATTTCTTTGTCAATGACATTTTTCAACCCGTCTACGAAACAATTCGCTCTAAAGTGGTTTCTTAATTATGAAAAAAATATGGTTAGCGACTCTTTTGAAGTTCTATGCCTATATCATGGTGGGGATCATCACGACCTTAGGCGTAACAGTATCCTTGGTCTATTGGCATAATCAACGGGCAGAGACGGATCGAATCGCTCAGTTGATTTCCTCGCGCTTGACTGCTGAGGTAGAGGATATCTACAAAAGATCGACACAATGGGGAAAGAGTCTGGTAGAAAACCCTGCCAAGCTCGAAGGAGTTTACAAGTACTTTTCAATGTCGCCTTCTGAATACGAAAGTTGGCGACTGGACAATTACTTTTCCAACTATATTCAAGTCTCCCTGCACCGCAATGTTGAGACTCTTTACTTGGAACACGACGCACTCGACCAAATCGATTTGGTGTTAAACGATTATACAACGGTCTTTGTTTCCAGTAAGAATAAAAAAGGGGGAGAACAAGTTCCAGCGGATCAATACATAGCTAGCTCGCAAGCCATCCCAGTCTCCTTAACGGATGTTACGACTGGCCAGGATATTGGACTAGCCTACATTAAAATCAATCCAGCACTTTTGGATTCTGTTGTCGACAATATTCAAGACACGATTCCAGTAGCCGTCCAGATCTATAATCCCTTGGGGAAGGTTTTTTACCACAGAGGGGATATCAACCCTAAAGATCATAGCCAGTGGATTGTGCGAGATACTGCTTACGGCTATCAAATCTGGGTTGGAATCCCGACCTCTTACACGGTTCGAACAGCCTTATTTAGTTTTACCTGGATGATTTCGATCGCCCTAATCCTGGTCTTGGTCTTGTATCTCTTGCTTCAACGTATTTTCCGTAATTACCAAAAACAAGTGTTGGATTTGGTGGATACCATGGAAGCCATCAGCCAGGGGGATTCCGAGCGACGGATCAATGTGGATACCAAAGAGCAGGAGCTCCTCTTAGTTGCGGAAATGACCAATACCATGTTGGACAATATGGACAAGTCTATCCGGGATATCTATCAGCTACAACTGAGTCAAAAAGATGCCAACATGAAGGCCTTGCAAGCGCAGATTAATCCGCATTTCATGTATAATACCATGGAGTTTATTCGCATGTATGCAGTCATGCAGGATCAAGAAGAATTAGCCGATATTATTTACGAATTTAGTAGTCTCCTTCGAAACAATATTTCAGAGGAGAAAGAGACGACCATCGAAAATGAGTTGGAATTTTGTAGAAAATACAGCTATCTCTGTATGGTACGTTATCCAAAATCGATTGCCTATGGCTTTAAAATTGAACCCGGTCTAGAAGAGATGATTATTCCGAAGTTTACTCTTCAGCCACTAGTAGAAAATTACTTTGTCCATGGGATTGATCACAAGCGCAAAGATAATGTTATTAGCATCAAAGTCCGTCGTGTTGGAGAAGCGGTGGAAATTCGTGTTCAAGACAATGGGAGAGGAATGGAACCGAGCCAGTTGCAACGGATCCAACAAATATTGAGTCATAGGGATCCTCGAGAAGAAGTAGAAGAAAGTAAGGGACGGCAATCCATTGGGATTGTCAATGTCCACGAGCGTTTCCTTCTCTACTTTGGGGATCGTTACCACATTCAAATTACATCAGAAAAAGGAAAAGGTGTCCTCTATACGATTACCATCGAGGATGCTTAAGAGGAAAAAATCGTGTATAAAGTCTTATTGGTTGACGACGAATATATGATTACGGAGGGGTTGAAAAAACTGATTCCCTTTGAAAAATGGGACATGGAAGTTGTTTACACAGCAGAGGATGCAGATCAGGCCTTGGCCTATGTTGCGGATTATCCAGTGGATATCGTGATTACGGATGTCAATATGCCAGGAAAAACTGGTCTGGAAATGATTGATCAAATGCAGTCCATTCTTCCCCATGCAGCCTATATCATTATGTCGGGGTACCAAGATTTTGCTTATGTAAAAAAGGCTCTGAATCTCCGGGTAGCAGACTATCTGTTAAAGCCTGTCAATAAGGTGGAGCTGGGGAATATCCTAGAAAAATTATCTCAAACTCTAAAAAAACCAGACCAAGAGACAGCCAATCGCCTCCTTCATGAAGACTGGTCAGAGGAAGAATTCGAACAAGCCATTCGGGGGAGAAAACAACTCTGGATTGGGGTGGATAAGGAGAGGAAAGGCTTTGCCAGTTCGTCTTATCAGGTCTTAGGAAAAAATCTTCAACTCTATCTTTCAGATGAGGATGAGGGAGCTTTCCTACAGCGCCGTTTCCAAGCACCTTACAAAGAACATTTTCAACAATTTAAAGAGCTTGTTGAACGAAGCCTGTTTTATGGGGATCTCCCTCTGGAAGAAGAAGATGGGGTCTTTAATTACTACGAACCCATCTACCGTGTCATCATCCAGGGGAATATCCAACAGATTTTAGAGGAGTTGACTTGGTTGGAAGAAACCGTGAAAAGCCATACTCCAAAAGTGGCGATAGCCAAGCAACTCTTTATTCAGTTCATTATGGATGTCTTTCATTTATTTGAACATCTGCAGGGAGATGATCTGACAGAAGTTGTGAAGGCTGTTCATGAGACAACGACTTTCGAGGATCTTGTTACCTGCGTTCGGCACCAATTGGAGACTTTCTTCTCTCAATATCGAATGAACAATAATGTGGCGACCGTCTTAGAAGTAATTGGGCGCGACTATCGGAAGGAACTGTCGCTCAAGGTTATCAGCAAGGATCTCTATATCAATCCTGTTTATTTGGGGCAATTGATCAAACGTGAGACCAATTCCACCTTTGCGGAACTCCTGAATAAACAACGGATCAAAGCAGCTCAACAGTTGCTGTTATCCACAACGGAAAGTATCGAAGATATTTGCTATGAGGTCGGCTACAGTAATGTCGGTTACTTTTATAAAGTATTCCGCAAGTTGTGTGGCAAGTCTCCCAAAGCCTACCGTCAACAAATCGGCGTAGAGGAAAGTGACTAATCTGAAAACACGAAAAATACCCTCCATTTTTAATCAATGGAGGGTATTTTTAAATGCTTCTTCCGATTAAAATCGTAGCAGAAATGGTGACCTGAGTCAGATCGGTCCAGTCAATCTGAGCTGGATCGACGTGAAAGAGGAGAGGCGTCATGCTCAGAAGAGCCTCTCGCAATGCTGGTGTGAGTTCGAAGGTTTCCTGGCAATGGATGGTGTTTTCAATCGTAAAATGATCAGAGAAATGTTGAATAATCTGCTCATTGGAATAATCGGCCTGATCCAGGTGGTCCTTCACCTTCTGACGAATCTCTTGCAGATGGGTGGCTGTTGGGATGACCTTGATAAGGCGACCGTCTGGGGCCAGGACCCGTTTAAATTCCTGATAATTTGCTGGCGAAAAGATATCTAGGAGCAGGTCCATGCTCTGGTCTAAAAGAGGGAGACGGGCTAGATCTCCGACAAACCACTTGACCTTCCATTCCTGGTCGCTTTTGGCAGCCAGTTGGATCGATTCCTTAGATAAATCAAAGGCGTAAAAGGAATGGTCTGGATAGCGTTCTTGCAAGCTGCGCGAATAGTAGCCTTCTCCGCAACCAATATCTAAAATGTTGGCTGGATGGTCCAGTGGAGACAAGCATTCTGACAGACTAGTGAGGATATGGTCGTAGAAACCGTTCTCTAGAACGAGTTGCCGGTTTTGAAAATTCTCTTTGTCATAGTCCTTAGAAGCCTTCACTTGTGGGGCTAAGTTCACATAGCCGAACTTAGCCAAGTCAAAGGAGTGGCGGTTCGTGCAGACCAAGCTTTGTTGGATCAGGTCGAGGGCTTCTTGACAGATGGGACAGGCAAAAGCAGTGGCTGTTTGAAATCGTTGTAATTTTGGTTTGATCGTCATAATACTTCTAGTGTACCAAAAAACCTCTGAAAGTCATAGCTTCAGAGGTCTTCTTTTTAGTAAGTCAAAACAAAGTATTTTTTCTTACCGCGACGGATAACGGTCAATTCATTTTCTAATTTATCGCTATCGCTCAAGACATAGTCAAGGTCTTGGATACGTTCGCCGTTGACGTAGATAGCTCCATTTTGAACATCTTCGCGGGCTTGGCGTTTGGAATTCACCACGCCAGAAGATACAAGCAATTCTACGATATTGTGGTTTTCGTCTGCTTGGACTTGGTAGTTTGGCACACCACGAAGGCCTTGTTTGAGTTCTTTGACAGAAAGGTTTTTGATGTTTCCTGCAAAGAGTTGCTCCGTGATGTTAAGGGCTTCTTTGTAAGCTTCTTCGCCGTGGACAAGGGTGACCACCTCACGCGCCAAGACTTTTTGAGCCAAGCGTTCGTGTGGCGCAGCTTCAAACTGTTTGCGGATCTCTTCAATCTCATCAAGAGACAAGAAGGTAAAGATTTTCAAGAAGCGAACAGCGTCAGCGTCCATGACATTCATCCAGAATTGGTACATTTCGTATGGAGAAGTCTTTTCAGGGTTGAGCCAAACCGCATTCCCTTCAGATTTACCAAATTTCTTACCAGTCGCATCTGTAATGAGGGGAACAGTGATGACGTGACCGGTCTTATCCGCCTTCCGACGAAGCAACTCTGTACCAGCTGTCATATTTCCCCACTGGTCAGAACCACCGATTTGCAAAGTGACATTGTGTTCTTGGTTCAGAACAAAGAAGTCATAGCCTTGCATGATTTGGTAGGCAAATTCAGTGTAAGAAATCCCTGTTTCAATCCGCTTTTTCACAGATTCCTTGCTCATCATGTAGTTGACAGTAAAGTATTTTCCGATGTCGCGAAGGAAGTCAATGAAGCTGATGCTGCCAAACCAGTCGTAGTTATTGACCATGACAGCCTTATTTTCCCCATTTTCAAAATCTAAGAAACGAGACAATTGCCCTTGGATAGAAGTGACCCAACCGTCTACAGTCTCCTTAGTTTGTAAACTGCGCTCGGCATCTTTGAAAGAAGGGTCTCCAATGAGTCCGGTCGCACCACCGACAAGCGCATAAGGTTTGTGGCCTGCCAATTGTAAGCGACGACTGGTCAAGATTGCAACAAGGTGCCCAAGGTGCAAACTATCAGCAGTTGGATCGTAGCCAGTATAATACGATACTTGTCCTTCTTCTAGGGCTTTACGCAAAGCATCTTCGTCAGTCGTTTGGAAAATCAAACCACGTTCTTTTAGCTCATCAAAAATGTGCATCGTTCTCTCCTTTTCTAAGCTACTGGCCGGATCGATGAAAACAGCCCAGTATCTGTATGGTTTCTCTCTATTTTACCATAATGACTTGAAATAGCAATGAATGGACGAAAAAAATCCAATCGGAAGCAGTGTTCGCAACTTTAGGAATTGAAAAGAAAGAGGTCCATTTGGTATAATAGGAAGGACAAGGAGAAATAGAGTGAGTCAAATGAGAGAATTTTTTACAAAGTGCGGGAAGAAAATAAAAGACTTCTTTGCCAAGATGACTGTTGAAGTCGATGAGAAAGAAGACAAGGAGGGCTGGTCACTAGGAGATTTCGTGGCAACGATTCTCCGGACCATGAAACTCCTTTGGGATGTGCTATTGGTGTTTGCTTTAGGTGGTCTCTTGTTTGGTGCAGGGATTGCGATTGGCTATGCAGCCAGCCTCTTTAATGAGACAGAGACACCGGATCCGACCCAATTGGTTCAACAAGTGCGAAATATTTCGAGTGTTTCAAAGATTTCCTACTCAGATGGAAGCATCATTTCTGATATTGACAGTGACTTGATTCGGATTCCTGTCCAAAAGGATGCGATTTCGGACAATGTCAAAAAGGCTGTTATTGCAACTGAGGACGAAAATTTTAATAGCCATAACGGGGTTGTTCCGAAAGCGGTAATCCGGGCTACCTTGGGTTCAGTTGCTGGAGTAGGGTCCTCTAGTGGTGGTTCGACTCTGACCCAACAGTTGATCAAACAACAAGTTGTGGGAGATGCACCGACCTTCTCACGGAAGGCCGCTGAGATTATCGATGCCCTTGCTCTGGAACGGGTAATGGATAAGGACGAAATTTTAACGACCTACCTCAATGTCTCTCCATTTGGTCGAAACAACCGGGGACAAAATATCGCAGGAGTGGAAGCTGCAGCTCAAGGGATTTTTGGTGTTTCTGCCAAAGACTTGACTGTTCCACAGGCAGCCTTCATTGCTGGTTTGCCACAGAGTCCAATTGTCTACTCACCTTACGCTTCTGATGGCAGCCTCAAGACCCCAGAAAATCAAGCTTTAGGCTTGGATCGTGCCAAGGATGTCTTGTACAACATGTATCGGACAGGTGCTATCAGCAAGGAAGAGTACGACCAGTATAGTCAATATGATTTGAGCAAGGATTTCCTTCCGTCAAATGGCATCGAGAAGACGCCGCACGACTACTTGTATTTCCAAGCCGTTAGTGAAGCGGAAGATGCCATGTATGAGTATCTAATCAAGAGAGACAACGTCTCTAGCCAAGACCTAAAAAACAATTCGACGGTTAAATCTTATCAAGAGTTGGCGAAGAAGGAATTGAGAGAGGGTGGCTATACGGTCCAGACCACTATCAACAAAGCTATCTACAATGCCATGCAAGAAGCAGTTGCCAATTATGGCGGTATCTTGGACGATGGGACGGGTACGGTAGAAGTCGGGAATGTCCTCATGGACAACCGAACAGGAGCGATTCTTGGCTTTGTTGGGGGACGGAATTTTGACGGGAATCAGAATAACCACGCTTTTGATACAGAGCGTTCTCCAGGATCTACCATTAAACCCTTGCTGGCTTATGGAATTGCCATTGACCAAGGCTTGATGGGAAGCAATAGTATCGTTTCCAATTACCCAACTAACTTTTCTAGTGGAGAGCCAATTATGCACGTGGATAACCGAGGAACTGGTATGATGGACCTCCGAGAGGCCCTCAATACCTCATGGAATATCCCGGCTTATTGGACCTATCGTACTCTCCGTGAAAAGGGTGTCGATGTCCCTGGCTATATGGAAAAAATGGGCTATGATATCGCTGAGTACGGCATTGAAAGTTTGCCAATGGGAGGCGGGATCGAAGTAAGCGTCGCCCAACATACAAACGGTTATCAAACCATTGCCAATAATGGGAATTACCAAAAACGCTACATGATTGAAAAAATCATGGATCAAAACGGAAAAGTTGTTTACCAGCACGAAAGCAAACCAACTCGAGTCTATTCAGCAGCAACTGCGACTATCATGCAGGACCTGTTAAGAGGTGTCATTAGCTCTGGTGCGACAACGACCTTCAAGAGCCGAATCAGTCAGGTCAACCCAACCCTTGCTAATGCCGATTGGATCGGGAAAACCGGAACTACCAATGAGAATGGAGATATGTGGCTCATGCTGTCTACTCCAAATCTCACCTTAGGTGGCTGGATTGGACATGACAACAATGCTTCTATGGCTCCGTTGACAGGTTACAACAACAACGCAAGTTACATGGCCTATTTAGCCAATGCTATCTATCAAGCAGATCCAAATGCTTGGGGCGTTCAAGATCGCTTCACCCTAGATAGCAGTGTCATTTCATCGACTGTTCTCAAATCGACAGGACAACGACCTGGTCGTGTCAATGTCAATGGTCGTGATATCGACGTGTCGGGTGCGACGGTTACCAGCTATTGGGCTAAAAATGGTGCTCCACAAACGACCTACCGCTTTGCGATTGGTGGATCAGACAGTGATTATGCTAGCGCTTGGGCTGGAATCTTAGGTGGTTCAGCTAATCCTTCCAATGGAAATCGCAATACCAACCGAACAAACAATTCGAGCACGCCAAGTAGTTCATCATCGAGTGGACAAAACCGGTAAAAATTATCAGGGACAATACCATAAAATCGTTTTCATGTCTAGAGAAAAACTTGTGTTTTTTGTGAAAATACGATATAATAAGGACAAGTAATTTGTCGTGCGCTTTATTTGAAATATTGTCCAAATAGAAGCTTACAGCAGTTAAATCAAACTTTATAAAAGTCGATTTAGCTGCTCTTTTTGTGCCTATTTTTAGAAAAAACCGAGTTTGTCACACAAACTTAATCTTTCTAAAAATTCCAAAAAGGATGAATGATACGGAGGAGTTTTCTTCTCACGTGATGTAGATCACACCCCCTTCATAACGTCGTTTCGATTGGATCAGAACTATTCTGATGTGGTCAGAAGCGATCTAGAAACCGGATCTTCAGAGAGGGGCTTCCCCTAGCTGGCATCCTAGTATAGAAAAGGAGTTAAAACTTTGGCAGGACATGACGTTCAATACGGGAAACATCGGACCCGTCGTAGTTTTTCAAGAATCAAAGAAGTTCTTGATTTACCAAATTTGATTGAAATCCAAACGGATTCATTTAAAGATTTTCTGGATCATGGTTTGAAAGAAGTTTTCGAAGATGTATTGCCAATTTCGAACTTCACAGACACAATGGAGTTGGAATTCGTCGGCTATGAAATCAGAGAACCAAAGTATACCTTGGAAGAAGCACGTATCCATGATGCGAGCTATTCTGCCCCAATCTTTGTAACCTTCCGCTTGGTCAACAAGGAAACAGGCGAAATCAAAACTCAAGAAGTCTTCTTTGGTGATTTCCCAATCATGACCGAGATGGGAACCTTTATCATCAATGGTGGAGAGCGGATCATCGTATCTCAGCTCGTACGTTCACCAGGTGTCTACTTCAATGATAAGGTGGACAAGAACGGTAAGGTTGGCTATGGATCAACGGTTATTCCGAACCGTGGAGCTTGGCTAGAGCTTGAAACAGACTCAAAAGATATTGCTTATACTCGTATCGACCGTACGCGTAAGATTCCATTTACGACCTTGGTTCGTGCCCTTGGTTTCTCTGGGGATGACGAGATTTTTGATATCTTTGGGGATAGCGAATTGGTTCGCAACACTGTTGAAAAAGATATCCACAAAAACCCAATGGATTCTCGTACAGATGAAGCCCTCAAAGAAATTTATGAGCGTCTTCGTCCAGGTGAGCCAAAAACAGCGGAAAGCTCACGTAGCTTGTTGGTAGCCCGTTTCTTTGATCCACGTCGTTATGACTTGGCCCCAGTTGGTCGCTACAAGATCAACAAGAAACTCAATATCAAGAACCGTTTGTTGAACCAAACGATCGCAGAACCATTGGTAGATGCTGAAACAGGAGAAATCCTTGTAGAAGCTGGTACCGTGATGACACGCGATGTCATCGACAGCATCTCAGAACATTTGGACGGTGATTTGAACAAGATTGTCTACACTCCAAATGATTCAGCAGTATTGACAGAACCAGTCGTTCTTCAAAAATTCAAGGTTGTGGCACCAACGGATCCAGACCGCGTTGTTACCATCATCGGCAATGCGAATCCAGATGATAAGGTTCGTACCATCACCCCAGCCGATATCCTTGCTGAAATGAGCTACTTCCTTAACTTGGCTGAAGGTCTTGGCCGAGTGGATGATATCGACCACCTTGGAAACCGTCGTATCCGTGCCGTTGGTGAATTGCTTGCCAACCAAGTGCGTCTTGGACTTTCACGGATGGAACGTAACGTTCGTGAACGGATGTCTGTTCAAGATAACGAAGTATTAACACCTCAACAAATCATTAACATCCGTCCAGTAACTGCAGCAATCAAAGAATTCTTTGGATCTTCTCAATTGTCCCAGTTCATGGACCAACACAACCCACTTTCTGAGTTGTCCCACAAACGTCGTTTGTCTGCCTTAGGGCCTGGTGGTTTGACACGTGACCGCGCTGGATATGAAGTCCGTGACGTGCACTACACTCACTATGGTCGTATGTGTCCGATCGAAACACCTGAAGGACCAAACATCGGTTTGATCAACAACTTGTCATCCTATGGACACTTGAACAAGTATGGTTTCATCCAAACGCCATACCGTAAAGTAGACCGTGAAAAAGGTGTGGTCACCAACGAAATCGTTTGGTTGACAGCTGATGAAGAAGATGAGTACATCGTAGCCCAGTCCAACTCTAAGTTGAACGAAAAAGGTGGTTTTGCTGAGCCAATCGTTATGGGACGTCACCGTGGTAACAACCAAGAGTTCCCATCTGATCAAGTCGACTACATGGACGTATCTCCAAAACAGGTAGTTGCCGTTGCGACAGCATGTATTCCTTTCTTGGAAAACGATGACTCCAACCGTGCCCTCATGGGTGCCAACATGCAACGTCAGGCTGTGCCATTGATCGATCCAAAAGCGCCTTACGTGGGTACTGGTATGGAATACCAAGCAGCCCATGACTCAGGAGCTGCAGTCATTGCGCAACATGATGGGAAGGTTACTTATGCCGATGCTGACAAGGTAGAAGTTCGTCGGGAAGATGGATCTCTTGATGTTTACCATATCCAAAAATTCCGTCGTTCAAACTCAGGTACGGCTTACAACCAACGTACCCTTGTAAAAGTTGGCGATGTCGTTGAAAAAGGCGACTTTATCGCAGACGGTCCATCGATGGAAAAAGGGGAAATGGCCCTTGGTCAAAACCCAATCGTTGCCTACATGACATGGGAAGGTTACAACTTCGAGGATGCCGTTATCATGAGCGAACGCTTGGTGAAAGAAGATGTCTACACATCTGTTCACTTGGAAGAATTCGAATCAGAAACGCGCGACACTAAGTTAGGCCCTGAAGAAATCACTCGTGAAATTCCAAACGTTGGGGAAGATGCTCTCAGAAACCTTGACGAAATGGGTATTATCCGTATCGGTGCGGAAGTAAAAGAAGGCGATATCTTAGTTGGGAAGGTGACACCGAAGGGTGAAAAAGATCTTTCTGCTGAAGAACGTCTCCTCCACGCGATTTTTGGAGATAAATCTCGTGAAGTGCGTGATACTTCTCTTCGTGTACCTCACGGTGGAGATGGTGTCGTTCGTGATGTCAAGATCTTTACGCGTGCAAACGGAGATGAATTGCAATCTGGTGTCAACATGTTGGTTCGTGTTTACATCGCACAAAAACGCAAGATCCGCGTCGGAGATAAGATGGCCGGTCGTCACGGAAACAAAGGGGTTGTATCCCGTATTGTTCCTGTTGAAGACATGCCTTACCTTCCAGATGGTACACCAGTTGATATCATGTTGAACCCACTTGGGGTGCCATCACGTATGAATATCGGTCAGGTTATGGAACTTCACCTTGGTATGGCGGCTCGTAACTTGGGTATCCACATCGCAACACCAGTCTTTGACGGAGCAAGCTCAGAAGACCTCTGGGATACCGTTCGTGAAGCTGGTATGGATAGCGATGCCAAGACCATTCTTTACGATGGTCGTACAGGTGAGCCATTTGACAACCGTGTTTCTGTCGGTGTCATGTACATGATCAAGCTTCACCACATGGTTGATGATAAACTCCACGCTCGTTCTGTCGGACCATACTCAATGGTTACCCAACAACCACTCGGAGGTAAAGCTCAGTTTGGTGGACAACGTTTCGGGGAAATGGAAGTTTGGGCCCTTGAGGCTTATGGTGCGTCTAATGTCCTTCAAGAAATCTTGACCTACAAGTCAGACGATGTCAACGGACGTTTGAAAGCTTATGAAGCGATTACCAAAGGAAAACCAATTCCAAAACCAGGTGTACCAGAGTCCTTCCGAGTACTCGTGAAAGAATTACAATCACTTGGATTGGATATGCGTGTCTTAGATGAAGATGATAAAGAAGTCGAACTTCGCGATCTTGACGAAGGGGAAGACGACGATGTCATCCACGTAGATGATCTAGAAAAAGCACGTGAAAAAGCAGCCAAGGAAGCTCGCGCAGCTTTTGAAGCTGAAGGGAAAGAAGAATAATTTAATATGTAGTTCAAGAGGATGGAAAACCTGAGAAGGTTCTCTATCCCAGGCTTTAGGCTTGAAGGAGTGAAGGAAATTCCTTCTCTCCTTCGCCAAAAAGCAGAAGAACATACAATCGATAATGAACATAAAGAAAGGTAAGAAATAGTGGTTGATGTAAATCGTTTTAAAAGTATGCAAATCACCCTAGCTTCTCCAAACAAGGTCCGTTCATGGTCTTATGGAGAGGTCAAGAAACCTGAAACAATCAACTACCGTACATTGAAACCAGAACGTGAAGGTCTCTTTGATGAAGTCATCTTTGGACCGACAAAAGACTGGGAATGTGCGTGTGGAAAATACAAACGGATTCGTTACAAAGGGATCGTTTGTGACCGCTGTGGTGTGGAAGTAACACGTGCCAAGGTTCGTCGTGAACGCATGGGACACATCGAATTGAAAGCACCTGTGTCACACATCTGGTACTTCAAAGGCATCCCTTCTCGTATGGGGTTGACCTTGGACATGAGTCCTCGTGCCCTTGAAGAAGTCATCTACTTCGCAGCTTATGTGGTGATCGATCCAAAAGATACACCGCTTGAGCACAAGTCTATCATGACAGAACGTGAATACCGTGAACGCTTGCGTGAATACGGACCAGGTTCCTTTGTCGCTAAGATGGGGGCAGAAGCGATCCAAGACCTCTTGAAACAAGTGGATTTGGAAGCTGAAATTGCTGTCTTGAAAGAAGAATTGAAGACTGCAACTGGTCAAAAACGTGTGAAGGCTGTTCGCCGTTTGGATGTCTTGGATGCCTTCTACAAATCTGGCAACAAGCCAGAATGGATGGTTCTCAACATCCTTCCCGTGATTCCACCAGATCTTCGTCCGATGGTCCAATTGGATGGTGGCCGTTTTGCTGCCTCTGACTTGAATGACCTTTACCGTCGTGTGATCAACCGGAACAACCGTTTGGCACGTTTGCTTGAGTTGAATGCCCCTGGTATCATCGTGCAAAACGAAAAACGGATGCTCCAAGAAGCCGTTGATGCTTTGATCGACAACGGTCGTCGTGGTCGTCCGATCACAGGACCAGGTAGCCGTCCGCTTAAATCATTGAGCCACATGCTTAAAGGGAAACAAGGACGCTTCCGTCAAAACTTGCTCGGTAAACGTGTTGACTTCTCAGGACGTTCCGTTATCGCCGTTGGTCCGACTCTTAAGATGTACCAATGTGGTGTGCCACGTGAAATGGCCATCGAGCTCTTTAAACCATTCGTGATGCGTGAAATCGTTGCGCGTGACATTGTGCAAAACGTAAAAGCAGCGAAGCGTTTGGTCGAACGTGGAGATGAGCGTATCTGGGATATCTTGGAAGAAGTGATCAAAGAACACCCAGTACTTTTGAACCGCGCACCTACCCTTCACCGTTTGGGTATCCAAGCCTTTGAACCTGTCTTGATTGACGGGAAAGCCCTTCGCTTGCACCCACTTGTCTGTGAAGCCTACAATGCCGACTTTGACGGTGACCAAATGGCCATTCACGTACCGCTTTCAGAAGAAGCCCAAGCAGAAGCTCGTATCTTGATGCTGGCTGCTGAGCATATCTTGAACCCTAAAGATGGTAAACCGGTTGTTACTCCATCACAGGATATGGTTTTGGGGAACTACTACCTCACTATGGAAGAAGCTGGTCGTGAAGGTGAAGGCATGGTCTTCAAAGACCGTGATGAAGCGGTTATGGCCCTTCGCAATGGCTATGTTCACTTGCATACTCGCGTCGGAATTGCGACCGATAGCTTGAACAAGCCATGGACAGAAGCGCAACAACACAAGATTCTCTTGACAACTGTTGGTAAGATCCTCTTTAACGATATCATGCCTGCAGAACTTCCATATCTCCAAGAGCCAAATAATGCCAACTTGACAGAAGGCGTTCCAGCTAAGTACTTCTTGGAACCTGGTCAAGATGTCAAAGCAGCGATTGAGAAATTGGAATTAAACGTTCCATTCAAGAAGAAAAACCTTGGAAATATCATCGCGGAAATCTTCAAGCGCTTCCGTACAACAGAAACATCTGCTTTCTTGGACCGTTTGAAAGACTTAGGTTACCACCACTCAACCCTTGCTGGTTTGACAGTGGGGATTGCCGATATTCCAGTTGTTGAAGACAAGGCTGAAATCATTGAAGAATCTCACAAACGTGTAGAACAAATCACCAAACAGTTCCGTAAAGGGATGATTACAGATGATGAGCGCTACAATGCGGTTACAGCTGAATGGCGTGCAGCCCGTGAGAAATTGGAAAAACGTCTGATTGATAACCAAGATCCGAAGAACCCAATCGTTATGATGATGGACTCTGGAGCCCGTGGTAACATCTCAAACTTCTCACAGCTTGCCGGTATGCGTGGTTTGATGGCCGCTCCAAACGGACGGATCATGGAATTGCCGATCCTTTCAAACTTCCGTGAAGGTTTGAGCGTTTTGGAAATGTTCTTCTCTACTCACGGTGCGCGTAAAGGGATGACCGATACGGCCCTTAAGACAGCCGACTCAGGTTACTTGACTCGTCGTTTGGTTGACGTTGCCCAAGACGTGATCATTCGTGAAGATGACTGTGGAACTGACCGTGGACTTCTGATTACCTCTATTACAGATGGTAAAGAAATGATTGAACCATTGGAAGAACGTTTGACAGGTCGTTATACCAAGAAAACTGTTAAACATCCTGAAACAGGAGAAGTCATCGTTGGTCCAGATACCTTGATTACAGAAGATATCGCTCGCGACATCGTCAATGCAGGTGTTGAAGCAGTGACCATCCGTTCTGTCTTCACATGTAACACTCGTCATGGTGTCTGCCGTCACTGTTATGGTATCAACTTGGCGACTGGTGATGCGGTTGAAGTTGGTGAAGCAGTCGGAACCATCGCTGCCCAATCTATCGGGGAACCTGGTACACAGTTGACCATGCGTACCTTCCACACGGGTGGGGTTGCCTCAAATACCGATATCACGCAAGGTCTTCCTCGTGTTCAAGAAATCTTTGAAGCCCGCAATCCGAAAGGGGAAGCGGTCATCACTGAGGTCAAAGGGGAAGTCACGGCTATTGAAGAAGATGCTTCTACACGTACCAAGAAAGTCTTTGTACGTGGTGCAACTGGAGAGGGAGAATACGTTGTCCCTTACACAGCCCGCATGAAAGTCG
Organism: Streptococcus australis; assembly: GCF_019930045.1. Taxonomy (GTDB): domain Bacteria; phylum Bacillota; class Bacilli; order Lactobacillales; family Streptococcaceae; genus Streptococcus; species Streptococcus australis_D. The sequence goes on from NZ_JAHZQQ010000012.1 coordinate 39,341, forward strand.
AAGTGGGAGATCAAGTCTCTCGCGGTGCGGCATTGACAGAAGGGTCTATCCAACCAAAACGTCTCCTTGCTGTCCGTGATGTCTTGTCAGTTGAAACTTACCTCCTTGCGGAAGTACAAAAAGTATACCGTAGCCAAGGGGTAGAAATCGGCGACAAACACATCGAGGTAATGGTGCGTCAAATGATCCGTAAGGTTCGCGTTATGGATCCAGGAGATACAGACCTTCTCATGGGTACTCTCATGGATATCACAGACTTTACAGATGCCAACCGTGATGTGGTTATTTCTGGTGGGGTTCCTGCGACGGCTCGTCCTGTCCTTATGGGAATTACCAAAGCCTCTCTTGAAACCAATAGTTTCTTGTCGGCGGCTTCCTTCCAGGAAACAACTCGTGTCCTTACTGACGCAGCGATTCGTGGTAAGAAAGACCATCTCCTTGGACTTAAGGAAAATGTTATCATTGGTAAGATTATTCCAGCTGGTACAGGTATGGCTCGTTACCGTAACTTGGAACCACAAGCAGTCAATGAAGTCGAAATTATCGAAGAAATTCCTGTTACAGAAGAAACAACTGAAATGGTTGAAGCAACTGTAGTGGAAGAAAATTAATCCTAAAAGAAGCTTTACTGATCTTCAGTAAGGCTTCTTTTTTATGCCTAAAAATGAATAGAAAGACACTGTTTTCTCCTATAATACCAGGTCAAAAATATGCGTAAATATGAATATATATTTGATAAAATTCATATTTAATGATTTTAAAACAAGCTTTAGAAACATTTGAATGTTAAAATAAATATGGTATAAAAACCAGTCATTTCAAGGGTTTTAAGGACTTGAGGCTCACAAATATTACACATAAATTACAGATTATTAAAAATCCATTAAATGTATTACGAAAGCATTGAGATAGTTTGACTTTTGAAGCTATTGGCGGTAGAATGAATGGGAAATATGTTGTTGATTTTGTTAATAAAATCACAAGGTAAAAAGGTGAGATGATGAAAAAGATTAAAGTGATGGTTGTTTTTGGAACGCGCCCAGAAGCTATTAAAATGGCTCCCCTGGTTTTAGAGCTCCAAAAGCAAAGTGAGACCATTGAAACGATCACAGTGGTAACTGCACAGCATCGTCAAATGCTGGATCAAGTACTAGAAACCTTCCGTATTCAACCGGATTACGATCTAGACATCATGGGGAAAAACCAATCTCTTTTAGATATCACGGCTAGAATTCTTGAAAAATTTGATCCAGTCGTGAAAGAAGTGCAACCGGATATGATTTTGGTCCATGGGGACACAACGACGACGTTTGCGGCTAGTCTTGTTGCCTTCTATAACCAAGTTCGTATCGGTCACGTAGAGGCGGGGCTCAGAACCTTCGATAAGTATTCGCCTTTCCCTGAGGAGATGAACCGTCAAATGACGGATAACTTGGCGGATCTCTATTTTGCCCCAACCAGTGAAAGCAAGGCCAATCTTCTCATGGAACATCATCCAGAGCCGTCCATTTTCATTACAGGGAATACGGCGATTGATGCCCTGCGATTAACAGTACAAGAGGATTATCACCACCAGGTCCTTGATCAGTTGGATCCGCAGAAGAAGTTGGTCTTAGTGACTATGCACCGTCGGGAAAACCAAGGCCAACCGATGCGAGCTGTGTTTGGTGCCTTGAGAGAAATGGTGGATGCCCATCCGGAATTGGAAGTTGTGTATCCAGTTCACCTCAGTCCAGCTGTTCAAGAGGCGGCTAAAGACATTTTAGGAGAGCACGACCGCATTCATTTGATTGCGCCTTTGGACGTTTTTGACTTTCATAACCTCGCATCGAGAAGTTACTTTATTATGTCTGATTCGGGAGGAGTTCAGGAGGAGGCCCCTTCTCTAGGCAAGCCTGTCTTAGTCCTTCGGGATACGACCGAACGTCCAGAAGGTGTCAAAGCTGGAACTTTAAAATTGGTCGGAACCGACCCTGAGCGCGTGAAGGAGGAAATGACGGCTCTGTTAACGGATCCAGATCTGTATCAAAAAATGGCTTCGGCTCGAAATCCATATGGAGATGGGAAGGCATCTGAGCGGATTGTTCAAGCCATTCAGCACTATTATGGCCTCGTTGACTCGGTATCTGAATTTATAGAGGGAGAGATTTAGGAATGAAAAGAAGGAATTATTTAGGAGACTGGATGCTTATTTTAGTCGGCTTTGTATTGGCCGTCCTGATATACTGTCTATTCTTTGCACGGGAAATTATCATTGAGGAAGCTCTCTTTCTCGTGTTAGCCTTGTTTGCCTCTCTTGTCTTATCCAATTTGCTTCTGACCTGGACGATTTTAATTTCAGTCGGTTTAGGAATTGTCTTTCTGGTGGCAGGAGTTGTGTATATCCCTGCAAACCAGGCACTGTTATTGCTTTTCTCTTTCCCTATTCTGATTGGAATACTATCAAAAATTCGCTACTACTTATTTAAAGAAGTTGCCAAGGTTCAAAATCAAGAAGAAGACGCTGGAGTTGCCTACCGTGGCTTGCTGGAACACTCAGGTGTTCAACAAGAACAGAAATTACAAGCTCTTTTGATTCATTGGTCGCATGAGGAACTCTTCTATCAAATTCATCCTCGTGAGTACAATCGGACGCTGAACCAAATTCATTATCTGATTGGCCACCATTTGATACAAGATGAGAGACTTTATTATGTTTCAGATGGCAATTTCCTAGTACTTACGAATAGTCAGCAACGAAATTTGCAAGAATATTATCAGTTGTATTTAAAAAATCAATTAGAATCTCTGGTCTTTAAGGGAGAAGACGGTAATCAAGCGATTCAATTCCAAAAAGGATACTTGGTGGTGGATTCGACCAATCGGACGAAATTCCATAGCTACCAGGAAGCCATTAGTAACTTGAAACGTCAACTTGAAACGGATATTATTGTGGAATATTAGGAGGAACCGATGACTCTTACAAACCTATTTTTTGGGCTAGCCTTAGGGATTAGTCTATTCTTTGCGGTGTGCTTCTGTGCATTATTCATTGCCTACTTGGTCATCTACCATCGGGTAAACAAAAACTTTAAGGCGGTGGACCATGATTAGTCAAATTTTAATGATTTTCACCTTGATTTCTATCTGGTTGTCTCTAGCCTGGGGCTTGGTGATCTTGATTTCAGCGGTTCAATTCTGGTTGAAACACAGTGATTTCCGTGTGGATACAAGCCCGCTTCTCTATTATCCTAAAGTAACTATCGTGGTACCTGCCCACAATGAAGATGTGGTGATTGCTCAAACTGCTAAGGCGATTTTGGATATGAATTACCCTCATGATCGTGTGGAGTTGCTTCTATTTGCAGATAACTGCTCGGATCGTACCTATGAGGAATGTCTAGCTGTCAAATCCCTTCCGGAATACGCTGGCCGAGACGTGACCATTATTGACCGTACCGGTACAGGTGGGAAAGCTGGAGTATTGAATGATGCCTTGAAGATGGCGACAGGAGATTATATCTGTGTCTATGATGCGGATGCCATGCCTGAGAAAAATGCTCTTTATTTCTTGGTCAAGGAAGTTCTTAAAGATCCAGAACGCCATGTTGCTTCATTTGGACGCAACAAGACGAGAAATGCCAACCAGAATTTCTTGACGCGTTGTATCAACCAAGAAATCGTCGTGACCCAACGGGTTCACCACGTCGGGATGTGGAATCTCTTCAAAATCGGACGGATTCCAGGTACCAACTTTATTATCCAAACAGAATTTGTCAAAAGTATCGGTGGTTGGAAGAATGGTGCCTTGACGGAGGACACGGATATTTCCTTCAAGATCATGCAAAGCGGAAAACTGATCGCTTTGGCCTACAACTCGGAAGCCTTCCAACAAGAGCCAGAGACCCTAAAAACCTACTACATGCAACGGAAACGTTGGGCAAAAGGGAACTACGAGGTTGTACTTTCCAACTTTAAACACTTATTTGGCAAAGGAAACTGGCGTGTTAAGTTAGAAGTCTTTAACTATTCTTGTATCTTCTTTTGGTTTAACTTTGCCATTGTTCTTTCTGATTTGGATTCTGTCAATAATTTTGTGTAAACACTCAAGTAAAGTTGCGGAGTGTTAATCAAATAAGCTTTCAAGTGTGTCAG
>NZ_JAHZQQ010000119.1 GCF_019930045.1 Streptococcus australis
CCGAAAACCTTGTCTTTAATACTATACCGGCGGCCGGGGTCGAACCGGCACGTCCTTGCGGACACTGGATTTTGAGTCCAGCGCGTCTGCCAATTCCGCCACGCCGGCAAAGTATAACTGGGGTAGCTGGATTCGAACCAACGCATGAGGGAGTCAAAGTCCCTTGCCTTACCGCTTGGCTATACCCCAATAATATAAAATAGGCGAGTGATGGGGATCGAACCCACGCATGCCAGAGCCACAATCTGGTGTGTTAACCACTTCACCACACCCGCCATATTCTTATACACGGGCAGTAGGAATTGAACCCACACTGAAGGTTTTGGAGACCTTAGTTCTACCTTTAAACTATGCCCGTAAAGGATGGAAGGGGAGGGATTCGAACCCCCGAACCCGAAGGAGCGGATTTACAGTCCGCCGCGTTTAGCCTCTTCGCTACCCTTCCGAATAATATTAAATTATGGCGCGAGACGGAATCGAACCGCCGACACATGGAGCTTCAATCCATTGCTCTACCAACTGAGCTACCGAGCCAAATATTGCGGGAGCAGGATTTGAACCTACGACCTTCGGGTTATGAGCCCGACGAGCTACCGAGCTGCTCCATCCCGCGTTAATATTAAGGAGGATGTGGGATTCGAACCCACGCACGCTTTTACACGCCTGACGGTTTTCAAGACCGTTCCCTTCAGCCGGACTTGGGTAATCCTCCGATATAGTATAGTCCGTACGGGATTCGAACCCGTGTTACCGCCGTGAAAAGGCGGTGTCTTAACCCCTTGACCAACGGACCATAATATTAAAAATGGGCACGAGTGGACTCGAACCACCGACCTCACGCTTATCAGGCGTGCGCTCTAACCACCTGAGCTACGCGCC
>NZ_JAHZQQ010000120.1 GCF_019930045.1 Streptococcus australis
AACAGCTGGAAGAACACTCGCTTAATCAGAGGAATGACTTTGTTGCACTTGACTTGACAATTGGGGATTTTTAAAATGTCATTAGATGCATGGAAGAATTCAGTGAATATCACATAGAAAATCGTTAATTCCAGCTTTTTAAGAAAAGCAAAATATTTTAGAAAATGTCAGGAGAAAATTATGACAGATCAACAGCTAAATTGTGAAACAAACCAAGACAAAGACGGAATGCCTGAAGAATCTATTCAGCAACGAATGGGGGATCAAGGCCTAGAAAATCCTGTTCAGCCACCAATGGCGTATCAAGGCCCGGAAAATCCTACTCAGCCATCAATGGCGGAACAAGGTTTAGAAAACTCTGCTCAGCCACAAATGGCGGAACAAGCCCCAGAAAATTCTGTTCCTAATAGGGGCCTTCTAACTCTTGTATTTTTCGTAAACATGGGTTTACTGATGCTTTTTATAGGTAGTGCTGTGTTAATGGGAGGATGGGCGATTGTCTTTTTGTTCTTTTTGGGCCCTTACCTTACTTGTTACATTGCTGCTACAGTCTTGCTTGGCATTGGAACGAAAACGGCTAATAAGACGATGCTATTTGTTTCAGTAACTCTCTATTTTGCGTCCATGCTTTTTGCTGGTGATCCAGCTTGGTTAGCTATTCAAATTCCATCTATGATTTCAACTGTCCTTGTATTAATAGGGACTTTGCTATTGTAAGGATTAGAGTTGGATAGTTGTTTAACAAAAAAAGATATAGTTTCAAACTATATCTTTTTCTTTTTATGATAAATTGCAAGAATAAGTGCAACATTTACTTGAACTCATCCTCTAGAGCTTCACAAGCAGTTCTGTAAG
>NZ_JAHZQQ010000121.1 GCF_019930045.1 Streptococcus australis
TTGTGTGAATACTTACAGTTTACCCCAATGAAACGCTATGAGTTTTTTTGTTGCACTATATTTTACAATTTATCATACAAAAAAGACATCCAAGAGAAAATTCTTGAATGTCTGGAAAGAATATAACTCCATTAACCTTGTTAATAGACTGGAAATGATGATATTATGGTCTCCTTACCTCAAATACTGCTGTATGAACCCACTCATTATGAATTTGTAAGTCATTTTCTATCATTCTACTAAAGGTGAAGCCATTTTTTAAAAGCACTCTCTGAGAAGCTAGATTATCTCTTGCTGTTCCTGCAATGATTCTATTAAAACCATAAGTAGTAAACGCTTTGTCTAAAACGAGTCTAACCGCTTCGCTTGCATAACCTAAATTGGTAACATTTTCCCCAATTCTATACCCAAGTTCTGCTGTTTTCCGATCACCATCTAAGACACTTAAATTGATTCTCCCGACCATAACGCCTTGCGAATCTCTAATAAGATGCATATAGACATCACGATTCCTTTGTTCCGTTAACAACTCCCTTGTAATTTCTTTAAAACCTTCTAAATCAAAATAGTTAGCTGGTCTAGGAGGTAAATTTCGTTCAAAATACTCTCGATTTTCTTTTTCAAAAGAATAGACATCTAAACTATTTGCTTCAGACAACAACTCTAAACTGATCATTTCAAAGCCTCCCCCATCATTATCTACATTCAACATTTTCTCATGTTTACACAAAGTGAAATTTACAGAATTTAAAAAGATTCTTTTATTTTGCCCTGTTGTAAAATGAAGTGCAACACAAAAGACACGTTCATCTGATATACTAGAATTGCGAAAAACAGC
>NZ_JAHZQQ010000122.1 GCF_019930045.1 Streptococcus australis
GCTTACAGAACTGCTTGTGAAGCTCTAGAGGATGAGTTCAAGTAAATGTTGCACTTATTCTTGCAATTTATCAAAAGGTTTCATTGATTGTACCTCAAAATAATGCACAAAAGGAGCTTCATTAGAAGCCCCTTTCGGTAGGTCGCTACTGCAACCATTCATTAAGATTAAATAAATTATAATCCATTCGGAGCCATATGTCAACAAGTTAGCAAACTTGTTCAACCTCTATTTATTTTCGATTTCTAACTTATATTTTCCCTATTCTTGTTAGAATAACACATAAAGATCAGATTATTACTGGCAAAGATGAAGGATTAAAAGGAATTATATAATCTTCTCAAAAACCATAGTTGCTTGAATACGGTCTCCTCCACCTAATCCTTTACTTCCACCGTTCGCTGTACTGATTGTATGAAGTCTATATCCCTTAGATGCTTGGCGATTAATTACATCTTCTAATTCTGTAAGATTCCCCGAACCAGTGCCGAAAAACTTTTCTTTCAATGTCACTTGAAGAACAACATAATGCAATCCATTTGCTCCAGAAGCATTTGAAAAAGTGCCTTCTTGTTTTACAGTATCAAAAAATCCCATAAGCTTTCTCCTTCTATAAAAGTATCTTTTTTTAACAATCTATCTAAAACAGTATTACATTCAGATATTGGAAATGCCTCATTTTTCACTATCATTAAAATTATCCTGTATCATTATCAAACTAAATTTGTTATGATTTTAAACTAATTATTTATTTCCCCAATTGTCAAGTCAAGTGCAACAAAGTTGTTCCTCTGATTAAGCGAGTATCTTTCAAGCTGTTTGAGCTGA
>NZ_JAHZQQ010000123.1 GCF_019930045.1 Streptococcus australis
AATTGGTTTTTAATTTTGATAATGAAGCAAGAATTACAGTTGTTTTTATTTCTGAAGATACAGGTGATAATGGCAATAGGCTTGTTAAATCTACAGTCGATGATGATGGATTGGGGATGACAATCTCTTGTTATAATTTCAAAATGTATAGTCCAAGAGAAGAAGGATTGGCTTCAGAGCCTCAGTTTATCTTTACAAAAAATAATAAAAAGCATTATTTTAATTTTAGAACAAATCTTTTTAATTCTGAGTCGAGATGGATTAGTATTAATTTCTTGAGGGATAAGTAATGAATGACTTTAATCCAATTTCTCAAGGTGGATCTACCTCTGGTAGTTCGGCCTCTTATAATCCAAATCCAAATTATTCTTTAATAAATAATCGGGTGGAGAAATACTCAGATAAGATAGGGACTGGTGATGATGCAAAAAGTAGTGTTGTTTGGTTTGTCATAACATTTACATTGACTATGTATGCATGTTTAATATCTGCACTTGTTATTGTTGATATCTTTAACAATAAAGGTGTCAATATTCTTAATAATATAAAAGAATCATGGGCTGTTTTTACGCCAATAATAACATTATCCCTAGGTTATATGTTTGGTAGGGTTGAGGCATCGCATGCGGCCAACAAAGAAAGTGTAAAACCCATCAACAAGGATTAATTATTTCTTATTTTTTGAGAGAAGGATAGGAATATGTTCATTCATGAACTTGATGGCTTGCTTTATTGTTATGGTGAGGTAGTACTTGCTAGGATTCTCTTTAGATCGTTTTTTTCTGCGTGTAATCTCTTTCCCTGTAAGCGGATTTACCG
>NZ_JAHZQQ010000124.1 GCF_019930045.1 Streptococcus australis
CTTCAACATCAGTAAGTCAATCAGTGTCTGCATCTGAGTCAGCATCAGCGTCAGAGTCAGTATCAGCATCTGAATCAGCTTCAACATCAGTAAGCCAATCAGTATCAGCATCTGAATCAGCTTCAACATCAGTAAGCCAATCAGTATCAGCAAGCCAATCAGCTTCAGCATCTGAATCAGTATCAGCAAGCCAATCAGCTTCAGCGTCTGAATCAGTATCAGCGAGCCAATCAGTTTCAGCGTCTGAATCAGTATCAGCGAGCCAATCAGTATCTGAGTCAGTAAGCACATCTATTTCACTTTCTAACTCACTTTCAACTTCGGTATCTGAGTCTTCATCAAACTCTTCATCAAATTCTGAAAGTGAAACACCTAAACAAGGTGAAGTTATTATCACTTACGTAGATACAAAAGGTAAAGTGCTTAAAGACCCTCGTCAAGATACACCAAACTCACCATATGACACACCATATAACACTACTGAGGAAGGTGAAAAACCTGACACCATCAAGACAACAGATGGTAAGACATACAAGATCGTACCACAAGGTGACTACCCAGTAGGTAAGGTCGATGGCGATGGCCACTTGGAATCATCTGATCCAATTAAAGGTAAAGTTGATAAACCTAAATCAATCATTACTTATGTTTACCAAGAAGTGGGTAATGTTTTCGTTCACTATAAAGATACTGAAGGAAACACTATCAAACCATCAGTAACAGATGAAAAAGCACAACCAGTAGGTAAAGATTACGATACAGTAGTAGACAACCGTCCACAAGAGATCGAATTCCAAGGTAAGACT
>NZ_JAHZQQ010000125.1 GCF_019930045.1 Streptococcus australis
ATCGGGAAGACAGGATTCGAACCTGCGACACCTTGGTCCCAAACCAAGTACTCTACCAAGCTGAGCTACTTCCCGAACTAAAGCTTACGCTTTATGCACCCTAGAGGAGTCGAACCTCTAACCGCCTGATTCGTAGTCAGGTACTCTATCCAGTTGAGCTAAGGGTGCTCGTTTCTATTCAATTGCTACATAGTCTTGCGACCATGCACCCTAGAGGAGTCGAACCTCTAACCGCCTGATTCGTAGTCAGGTACTCTATCCAGTTGAGCTAAGGGTGCTTCTTCTCCAACCTAAGTCTATGCCGAGGACCGGAATCGAACCGGTACGATCGTTACCAATCGCAGGATTTTAAGTCCTGTGCGTCTGCCAGTTCCGCCACCCCGGCCTCCTCAAGCGAACGACGGGATTCGAACCCGCGACCCCCACCTTGGCAAGGTGGTGTTCTACCACTGAACTACGTTCGCATCTGTTTCTTTATATAAAAAAATGCCGGCTACATGACTTGAACACGCGACCCTCTGATTACAAATCAGATGCTCTACCAACTGAGCTAAGCCGGCTCATTATTATTCTTTTATGCGGGTTAAGGGACTTGAACCCCCACGCCGTAAAGCGCCAGATCCTAAATCTGGTGCGTCTGCCAATTCCGCCAAACCCGCTATAATGACCCGTACTGGGCTCGAACCAGTGACCCATTGATTAAAAGTCAATTGCTCTACCAACTGAGCTAACGAGTCGTATCATTATCT
>NZ_JAHZQQ010000126.1 GCF_019930045.1 Streptococcus australis
ACACACTTGAAAGCTTATTTGATTAACACTCCGCAACTTTACTTGAGTGTTTACACAAAATTATTGACAGAATCTTTTTCGTTCATGATTATAGGCTAGAAATAGCACTAGTAGTAAATCTAAACAGACATAAATTGTATAGCTTAACAAGATAGCCCATGTTACCTTACTAAAAATAAGTATCATTAACGAAATGATGTGCATCATTCCAATTGTTACTAAAAATGTGGCATATCGATCAACTAACTTCCATCCTAAGAATTTCATAGTATTTTGATACTGATGACGACAAATAAAACCAATTAAAATCATAAAATAAGAAATTGCAATACTTATTAGTATTAAAATGAATAGCACGAATAAAAAATTATTTCTACCTGCTCTTAAAGAATCGACCTTATTTTGCTGAATATCGTGCAATGTTGAAAATTTAATTTTAGTATCCTCGTCGTTAGTCGTAGCAATTCTGTTTGCAATTTGGAAATTCTCTTTTGATTTTGGAATCTTCAATGGATTACTGATTCCAGTATTTGTAAGATACGCTGCTTCTTCAAATAATAAATCGTCACTCACTATTGAAAAAATTGGTTGTGTGAAATTTTGGGATATATTTTCATTATACGGAAATAAATCAACCTGATTTTTATAATAAATAATTTGCCCTGTTGTAAAATGAAGTGCAACACAAAAGACACGTTCATCTGATATACTAGAATTGCGAAAAACAGCATAA
>NZ_JAHZQQ010000127.1 GCF_019930045.1 Streptococcus australis
GCACTCGACTTCCGGTGCATGCAGCGCGTACAGCTTGTTTTTGTCCTTCTGCTTCTGCGTGAGAATGCGCTTCGTGCGGCCAATCAACTCTTCCAACGCCGCCCGACCTTGCTGAGCGACCCCGTCCAGTTGCCGCTCGACGTCGCGCATCACGCGCCCCACGCGCGAACGCAACGTGCGCAGCGCTTTCTTCATCCGCTTGTACTGTTTGGCATGCGCGTAGCGCCCGATCTGGCCCGCCAGTCGTGGCGCTTCGCGGTTGTAATTCTGCCGCAGCTTCAGCCCGTGCAGCGCAGCGGCCTTCACCAGATGTTCCCGGCAACGTTCGAGCAGGCGTGAATCGGTGGGATGCGCAATCGCTTTTTCCATCACCGTCGTATCGACGATCACCCGCTTCAGGCTCGAAGTCTTGATGACGTTGGCACGCTTGGCCGCTCCGATCGTCTCGGCCAGCAACTCTTCGACGCCGGCTTCGCCCAGCCGCTTGCGCCAGCGCGTCAGGCTCGACGGATCGACCGGCGGCTTCGTCTGCAAGTACGTCTCGCCGGTGAACACCTGCCAATACGGGTTCTCAAGCCATTGCCAAACCACCTCTTCGTCCGATAGGTCGAAGGCATGCTGCAAGTACAGCAGCCCTGCGATCAACCGCGGCGACGTTGCCGGTCGGCCTCGGTGCGACACGAAGCTCGCACTCAGCGCCGCGTTCAGCCGCTTCCAGTCCATCAGGCC
>NZ_JAHZQQ010000128.1 GCF_019930045.1 Streptococcus australis
TCAGAATCCGTATCAGAATCACAATCAGTGAGCGCATCTGAATCAGAAGAGACATCTACCTCATTAAGTGAATCAGCGTCAGAATCCGTATCAGAATCACAATCAGTGAGCGCGTCAGAATCAGAAGAAGCTTCAACTTCACTAAGTGAGTCAGCATCAGAATCTGTATCAGAATCCCAATCAGTGAGTGCATCAGAGTCAGAAGAAACATCTACCTCATTAAGTGAATCAGCGTCAGAATCCGTTTCAGAATCACAATCAGTGAGCGCGTCAGAATCAGAAGAAGCTTCAACTTCACTAAGTGAGTCAGCATCAGAATCTGTATCAGAATCCCAATCAGTGAGTGCATCAGAGTCAGAAGAAGCTTCAACTTCACTAAGTGAGTCAGCATCAGAATCCGTATCAGAATCACAATCAGTGAGCGCGTCAGAATCAGAAGAAGCTTCAACTTCACTAAGTGAGTCAGCATCAGAATCTGTATCAGAATCCCAATCAGTGAGTGCATCAGAGTCAGAAGAAACATCTACATCCTTGAGCGAATCAGCGTCAGAATCCGTTTCAGAATCACAATCAGTGAGCGCGTCAGAGTCAGAAGAAACATCTACCTCATTAAGTGAATCAGCGTCAGAATCCGTTTCAGAATCACAATCAGTGAGCGCGTCAGAATCAGAAGA
>NZ_JAHZQQ010000013.1 GCF_019930045.1 Streptococcus australis
AGCTAGCTCAAACAGCTGGAAGAACACTCGCTTAATCAGAGGAATGACTTTGTTGCACTTGACTTGACAATTGGGGGATTGCTTCTTCTTAAAATCGCGCTAGATTATTGTTCAGTTTGTTGTGTTACAGCTGGTGTGGTAGCATTCGAAACCTGAGGAACCTCATTGGACTGATACTGAGGGACTTCTGCGGGAACGACTTGTTGAGGTTGACCTGTTTGGCTAGCTTGATTCGTATCAGTTGATTGAGTATTCTGATTGGTCTGCATTCCGTAATAGTCTACAATGTACTGAATACGAGCTTGAAAGGCCTGTTTCTTGGTTTCGTCCTTCACTTTTTCTACAGCCTCTTGCGCAGCGGTTAAGGTTTCTTGAGTTGCTGTGGTTTCAAAATGAGCAACTGCTCTTTCAGCCGCTTCAGCGATTTTCGCTTCCTCTTCTTCTTTGGCTTTTTTAGGGTCTTTCTTCTTAATAGGAAGAGAACCTGTTTTTTTGGTTTCTTGCTTCACTACTGTAACTTGGTCTGCAGAATTTTTACGAACCGTATAAAGCCCACCGACAAGAACTCCTGTCAAGATGAATATCGTTGCCAATCGAAGCCACAGGGGACTACGATCAAAACGGTCTAAAATTGTTTTCATTTTCCTTTCTCCCTCTCCAGCCTTAGTTCTTATCGAAAATATTTCCGATTTCTACATCAATTTTATTTTCTGCTACATCAATGTTGGTCACACGTAGAAGTGACTTGTGATCGAATAAATCTTTACTTCTAGCCGAAGCATTGTCCGCAAAAATAGCGACTCCTGCCAACTCTGAATCGAACTCAGCTAAGAGGCTAACCATCCCACTGATCGTTCCCCCTCCTTTAAGGAAGTCATCGACAATCAAGACACGGCTTCCAGCTTTCAAACTACGTTTGGATAGGAACATTTTCTCAATCCGATCGCCACTGGAACCAGATACGTAGTTGACACTGACCGTTGAGCCTTCTGTAATTTTCAAATCGCGTCGTACAATGACAAAAGGAACATTTAAGACATTGGCTACCGCGTTTGCTAATGGGACACCCTTAGTGGCTACCGTCATGACAGCATCGATTTTTTGATCTCGGAAGGCCTTGGCAATAATGCGACCAATATTATTTAAGATTTTTGGATCACTTAGCAAATCCGAAAGGTAGATATAACCACCTGGTAAAATCCGGTTACTTTCTGACAATTGATTGCACAAATTTTGGACGATTTCTTTTGAATCTGCATCCGAAATCGATGGTGTAAAGATGACCCCTCCACCTGCACCGGTAAGAGTTTCAATGCTTCCAATTTCCATTTCTTCAAAGGCCCGTTTAATAATGACAATGTCCTCAGAAATAGATGATTTGGCAGATTCGTATCTTTCGGCAAATGTATTTAAACTCGTCAATTCGTAGGGATGATTAATCAAGTAATTCGAGATTACAACCATCCGCTCACTTCTTCTTAGCTTCATTTTCTCTCCACATAGTTTTTTTATTGTATTATACCATATTATACCAAAAAACGAACATTGTTAGTCTCACAACATTCGTTTTTGGTTTTTTTACTAACAAACCAAGAGCAGGTTATTTAAGGCCAGTTTATTAGGAATCTTTTAAATTTGGCTTATAGAAGGAGCGATTGTCCAAGGCAAAAATCTTATTGGTCATTTCACCAGGGCCTACTAAAGCTAAGGCAGAAGTCATCATCATCATTTCTGCATCTAGGTTATCAATCATATGGATGATCTCGGCTTCCATGATTTTTGGACGAACCGGGCTACCATATTCTAGTAAACCATGGTGACTCAAAATCACATGGCGCAACACAATCACATCTTCTTTTTGATCGTAAATCTTTAACTCTTGTAAGACCTTGGTAATTTCTTCATCGATGAGAGCGATGTGCCCGATGAGGTTCCCTCGAACTGTATACTCTGTATTTTCAGGCCCTGATAGCTCCAGTACCTTGGCAAGATCATGGAGCATGATGCCGGCATAGAGGAGACTCTGGTTTAATTGAGGATAAACCTGAGAGATGCTCTCAGCCAAACGAACCATGGTGGCTGTATGATAGGCTAAGCCAGTCTCAAAAGCATGGTGGTTGGTTTTGGCTGCAGGATATGAGTAGAACTCTTTGTCGTACTTGCTGTATAGCGCCCGCACCACACGTTGCCAAACTGGATTTTCTATTTTGAAAATCATTCCCGATAGGTAATCTTTCAAATCGACTGGATTTACCGGAGGTTTTTCCTTAAAGTCTGCTGGATTTGATGGCTCCCCACTTTGAGGTAAGCGCAAGGTTAACTGATTGACCTGAGGCGTATTGTTGTAGACCTCCCGACGGCCACTCATATGAACCACACGCCCAGCCTGAAATTGCTCCACATTATGTGGCTGAGCATCCCACAATTTTCCTTCAATCGTGCCTGTCTCATCTTGGAAGACAAAGGCAAGATAGTTCTTTCCAGCACGTGTCTGACGAACATCTGCTGACTTAATGAGGTAGAAGCCTTCAAATAATTCGTCTTTTTTCATTTGATTAATTTTGACCATCATCTTCTCCATCTTCTAAATTCAATAGGCTTGCTATATCTAGATTCTCTGACGTTTCAATGTTTCGGAGTGTGCGCTCGATAGCATTTGTTCTTCGGTTTAAGAGGTCATCAATGTTGCCAGAGGCATGCTTCAACTGCCGTTGGGTCTTTTCTAAAACGCCTCCAAATTTTTGGAACTCCGTCTTGACGGATGCAAGGACCTTGCTAATATCATCCGCACTTCGTTGAATATTCAGGGTCTTAAATCCAACCGATAGGGAATTCAACAAGGCTGAAAGCGTACTTGGCCCCGCGACGACGATCTGTTCCTCTCTTCGGAGGCGATCAAAGAAGGCTGGATCGCGGACCACTTCTGAATAGAGGCCTTCCGTCGGTAAAAAGAGAATCCCAAAATTAGTGGTAGCAGGCGGATAGAGGTATTTTTGATGAATGTCCTTGGCAAATTGTTTGATACTAGCCAATAGGAGCTTGCGACAACGCTCAATCTCCTCTTTCTCTCCACTTTCATAGGCTTCTTCCAGTCGGTAATATCCCTCCAGAGGAAACTTAGAGTCGATTGGCAGATAGACGTATTCCCCTCTTACCTGACCAGGCATCTTGATTGCATACTCGACGCGTTCGCTGGAATGGGGAACTGTTACGAACTCTCTCTCGTATTGGGCGGGAGTTAGGATATCTTCGATGATCTGGCCCAGTTGGAGTTCTCCCATAATCCCACGGGTTTTGGTATTGGAGAGGACCTTATTGAGACTCCCCACATCTCTAGCGACCGTCTGCATTTCCCCAAGGCCTTTATTGACCGATTCCAATTGTTTGGAGACCGTCTCAAAGGAGGTTTGGAGACGACTGTGCAAGGTTTTTTCCAACTTTTCTTCGACCGTTTGACGCATCTGCTCCAACCGCAAATCATTGGAAGCTTGAATCTGTTGCATCCGCTCGTCCGTTTTGTCACGGTTTTTAGTGAAGTTCTCAGCAAGTTCTGTTCGTAAAGCAGTCGTTTGCTGATGCATTTCTGTCCGTAATTCCATTAGACGGTCACTGATCGCCATCTCTATCTGCTGGCCAGTGATTTGCTGAGCTTGTCGCTCTCTCTCAAATCGGTAATCCAGCTGATCCGAAAGATGATCTTCTTGATCCTCCAGTAAGTCACGGACCTGTTTGTTATCAGCTGTCCGTTGCTGGTAGAGCAAGAAGAGCAAGACAAGATTTCCCACTCCTAATACAAAAAGGATTAATTCCATCTTATTTCCCATCCTTGCTATAAATAATAAGGGCGTAGCCTCGATCAACGGTTAAGGTAATCGGCTGATTGATAAACTCGTTGGAACCATAAATAGCCTTTTTAAAATAATTGGTCTGATTTAGGGGATACTTGGCTCCTTCAATCTGGAAGGAAGCTCCCTCAACTGGCATAAAAGCTACATAGATATATCCTGCTATAGGCAGAATGGTATGGCAGCCTACTGGACGATAGCAGAGATAATTTTGTTGGTCCATCAAGTAAAGTTGCGACATAAAGGGTGCAATCTCTGGATCGCTGGGCAAAAAAACGCTGGCCAAGTGGTGATCCAGGCGACCACCAAAGGCTCCAAAAATTAGGATTTCCGCTTGAGGCCAACGTTCTAATACTTCCTTAATCGCTAATTCCAGATCCGTATCATTTTTTTCTGCTACCGAGGTCCGTAATTCATGAGCCGCAGATTGAATACTCTGGAATTCCTCTGGCTCGACAGAGTCAAAATCTCCAACTGCTAAAGATAGTTCCAATCCTTGCTCTAATAGGAAAAGGCAACCTGCATCCACTCCGACATAAACATCCAAGTCTAGCGGAATAGCTTCCACTCGGCCTCCAGCTACAATCGCAACCTTAGTCTTGGATGGCTGCTCGAAGGGTTTGAACTCGTTCATTCACATCTCCATTAAACACATAGGAACCTGCTACAAAGACGTTTGCTCCTGCTTCTTTCGCAGCGTGAATCGTCTTATCATCAATTCCCCCATCGACTTCAATATCGAAATCCAAGCTTTTTTCTTCACGCAATTGAACCAATTGACGAATCTTATCCATGGTTTCTGGCAGGAAGGCTTGCCCACCAAATCCTGGGTTGACAGTCATGACAAGTACTTGGTCTACCAAGTTCAAGATGTGTTGGATACTTTCAACAGGGGTCCCTGGATTGATGACCACACTTGGTTTTACCCCTGCCAAGCGAATTTTTTGAAGGGCCCCATGGATGTGTGGAGTCGCTTCTACGTGAATGCTAATGATATCTGCCCCGGCACGCGCAAACTCTTCAATATGTTGCTCAGGATTGGTAACCATCAAGTGGCAGTCAAACACTAGCTTGCTGTGAGGACGCATACTAGCAACTACACCAGCTCCAAAGCTGATATTAGGCACAAAGTGGCCGTCCATCACATCGATATGAGCGTACTCCGCACCAGATGCTTCTAATTTTTTCAATTCACTTTCAAAATTTGCATAATCTGCACTCAAAATAGAAGGGGCTAATTTCATTGTTTTCATATGTCATCCGTCTCCTCATTTAGGTAATTTTTTTGATACTTTTTTATAGGTTTCTCGCCTATTTTCTATCTCACTCAAAAACTGTAAGTAATCTTCAAAGCGGAAAGAAGCAATCCTACCTTCTTCCACTGCAGGTTTAACCGCACAGGATGGTTCATGGGTATGGGTGCAAGTCCGGAACTTACAATCCTGACTCACCTGGGCAATATCTGGAAAAGCATGATTAAGATCTTCCGCATTATCCACTTCATAATCTAAAGAGGAGAAGCCAGGGGTATCCGCAATTTTTCCTCCATTGAGATCATAAAAGCTGACCGCACGTGTCGTATGACGGCCTCGTCCGAGACTGTCAGAAATCTCTCCTGTTTCCAACTCCAACTCCGGAGCCAAGGTATTCAAGAGGGTCGATTTCCCCACTCCTGTTTGGCCCATAAAGACCGTCACCTGATCCTTCAAGAGAGGCAAGAGCTCTTCCTTGTCCGTGACAAAGTCATAGCCCATTTGGCGGTAGACTTCTTGAAAAGGAAGCATCCCAGCTGGTTCTTCTAGTAAGTCCATTTTGGAAATATAAACAACCGGATGAATCGCCTTTTGCTCCAAGAGGACCAAAAAGCGGTCCAATAAATTAACATTAAAATCGGGCTCTTTGGCAGACATGATGACAACAGCCTGGTCAATATTAACAATCGGTGGGCGGACTAAGCTATTCTTTCTTGGGAATATTTTTAAAATATAGCCTTCCGAATTTTCTTCGGCTGAAAATTCTACCTTATCTCCAACATAGGGAGTTTGTCCCTTTTTCCGGAAATTTCCTCGGGCGCGTGTTTGGTATATTTCCCCCTCGCACTCCACATAATAAAAACCGGCCAAGGCTTTAACAATCGTTCCTTGCAACTAGCACTCCTTTAAAGTTAATACTACCATTATATCAAAAAATATACGATAGCGCTTGCTTACTTGGGGATGAAAAAAGAAGTCCATTCAGTTTTTTTGAGCAAGATGCAGACAAGGGGTTGTAAACGTTTTCAGATAGGTTTATAATAGAGGAGACGGACATAATATATATGCCTATCGTGGGAAGTACAAACCATTTTATAGAAAGGAAGTGACGGAGACTGATACATTTCTTGACGAAGCTACCTGATTAGTAATGAAAGAAGCCCTCTTTTTGGTGCCTGATTTCTGACTTTCATACTAATCCCTGCCAGTTATAAGGAGGTCCTTTATGAGTTTTTCATTTCTTTCTAAGAGTAACCCTCTCGTTTCTAATGTAAAGAAAGGGAAGTTCTTAACCCCTTGGTTTTTAGCTCCCTTTATTCTCTATTACATCACCCAGTACATGTCTCCGATCAGTACTGCTTCCACAAACTTCTTTTTGAACAAACAAAGTTGGATTCCCGACTGGTGGAATATTCTGGATCTTTTGTCCTTCCTCTACACCATCATCGCCTTCTTCCTCTGGGTGAAACTCATTGAAAAACGACCGGTTCGAACCATGGGCTTTTCCAAAGGAAATGGTCTCTCCGAATTCGCTAAGGGGGTCTTGGTCGGCGCCATTATGATTACCACGGTATTAATCGTCTTCTTTATTACTGGTGATGTTCGTTTCGATCGCATTCAATTTAGTCTTCCTTTCCTCGTATCTTGGATCTTGGTTCTGATTGGCTATATTTTTCAAACGGCAGCAGAAGAAATTTATATCCGTGGTTGGTTGATTCCGATTATTTCTTATCATAAGAATGCTTACTTAGCTATCCTCATCTCTTCTACCATGTTCTCCTACTTCCACTTGAACAACAACGGAGCTTCTTGGCTCTCAACGGTTCACCTCTTTGTTTTCGGTCTCTTCACAGCTGTCTATGCCTTAAAGAGAGGAAATATCTGGGGACCTTGTGGCTTCCACTTCGCCTGGAACTTCATTATGGGCAATGTCTACGGCTTCCATGTCAGTGGCTTTGATAGTGAATCCTCTCTGATGTACTTCACGACTTCAAACCGGACCTTTATCACAGGTGGTGAGTTTGGACCTGAAGGCGGGATCCCTGGCTTAGTCGTCTTTCTCCTTGCTCTCTTATGGGCCATCTTTATTCTCAAAGATACCTCTGCAGAACAAGAAGAACTCTATCCTCAACTGAGTTATGAATAAGTAAAAGAAAGAAAAGGCTGGATTTTCCCAGCCTTTTTCTGTTTCCTCTATAGGTTCGATAAAAAGAAACATGCTATTTTTTCTTGGCATTTCTTTTAAAAAGAGTATAATAGAACTATGCGGAGGTGGTGGAACGGCAGACACGCATGCTTCAGGCGCATGTGCCCCTTCGGGCGTGAGGGTTCAAATCCCTTTCTCCGCATCTTGGAAAGGTGGCTCAGCTCGGTACAGCACCGGACTCGAAATCCGGCAAGTGGATTTTCTTCACGCGCGGGTTCAAATCCCGTCCTTTCCTTCTATCACTCAAAAAGACATGGGCTTTGTAGTCCATGTCTTTTCTATTATTTTATCCCTGCATCAAGAAGGCCATCTGCCAAGCGGGCGAAGTCTTCTAAGCTAAGTGCTTCTCCTCGTACAGAAGGTTGCAAACCGGCTGCTTGGATCCCGGCTTCCAGTTTGGCTTTGATTTCTTCGGTCTTGCCAAAGCGACTGGTCAAGTTGTTCCAAAGCGTTTTGCGGCGGTGGACAAAGCTAGCCTTGCTGACAGTGAAGAAGAAATCTTCATCCTTGACGGTTACTGCTGGTTCTTCACGACGCACCATCTTGAGGATAGCAGAGTCGACATTTGGCGCTGGCACAAAGACGGTACGTGGTACGATAAAGGCCACCTTAGCCGTCATATAGTATTGGACAGCAATGGACAAAGACCCATAAGCCTTGGTATTAGGTTCGGCTGAGATGCGGTCTGCCACCTCTTTTTGCATCATGACCACAAATTCTTGGAAAGGAATTTTAGACTCAATCAAGTGCATGAGGATCGGAGTCGTGATGTAGTATGGAAGGTTGGCCACTACTTTGATCGGAAGCTCTGGATTTTTAAACTCTGCGATGTACTGGTTGAGATCCACCTTGAGGATATCTTGGTTGACCACCGTTACATTGTCAAAATCACGCAAGGTATCCGCTAAGATAGGCACCAAGCGGTCATCAATCTCAAAGGCCATCACTTCTGCGGCATTTTCTGCCAAAAACTCAGTGAGAGCTCCAATTCCGGGACCGATTTCGATGACATTGACTTGCTTATCAATCTCAGCAGTATCGACAATCTTTTGAAGGATATTAGTGTCAGTCAAAAAATTCTGACCGAAGGATTTTTTAAAGGTGAAGCCATGGCGTTCAAGGACTGCCTTGGTCACACTATAATCTGCAATTCTCATTTTTTCTCTTTTCTAATCCGTTTAGTGTGAGATATACTCTCTCTTTTTTCTCCGCAGGCTAATCTAACAGTCTTCCACAAAGGCATTCTGCTCCGCTTGATAAACATAAGCCTCCCCGTTCTTATCTAAGATGGTTTCCAACAAGGGCTCCATTTCCAAGGCGTCTTCAAGACTGATAATGGTGATCTTAGATGAATCATCCAAATCTTCCTGGGACTCAAAGCCTGTAAAGAATTGCCAACCACTATCTTGTGGATGATGAGGGGCATCGTGAATCGCCCAATTAATCTCACGTCGTAGGAAGCAATCCTTGGTAATCATGGCTCCTTTTTGTGTATCAAGATTCAGCGGAGGAACCATCAGGCTTGCAATATGTTCCCGTGCAAAATCCAGCTCATCTCCAAGCTGGATGGAGGTAATATAAGCGGGTTGATTGGTTAAACGTCCTTTGAACTTCCCATCGTGGATTTCAGTGAGTTCGACCCACATACGCTCTGCTCGACACCCATTCTCCAAGACTGTATCTAGCACAAAGATGAGGCGAACCTGATCCCCAAGCTTCAATTGGTTGATTTCTTCTTGGCTCGGAATCAAAAAATGTCGCGGGTTCTTTTGGTGCTCTGCTTGAACATTCTCCAAAGAAAAGCCTATCTCTTTTTTCTTATCTTTAAATAGGTCGAACAATCCCATCTTCTACCTCTATCTCTTTTTTAATAACTGGCCATCGTTTCTTCGACTTGCGCCAAACAAATTCCAAACAACTCCAAGCGTTTGAGCAATTGCTTGCCATTACAGTAGCCGATACGCAAGGATTCGCCTAGATATTCCCGTCGTTTGCGACTGTCACTCCCCATCAGCAGACCGAGCCGCATCAAGTCCGACTTGGTAATATCAAAGAAATGCTCATCTTCATAGGAGCCCACTAGTCCAGATAGGGCCTTTTCTAAGTCTTCAAAGCTAGCATGCTCTACTCCCAAGGAACGGCCCTTGGTTTTGGATTTGGGTACTGCTTCACCACGATTTAAAAAGGCATGCTTGGCTTGTGGAATTTCTTGCATGATGACCTTACGAATGCGCTCCCCATTGTAGTCTGGATCCGTGAAGACAATGACTCCACGCAACTCTTGCAAGATAGCAATTCGTTCGAGATCATCTTGATCGATCGCAGAGCCTCGGGTTTCATAAGTATCTACTTCATAAAACCGACGGAGATTAGCTGTGTCGTCCTTGCCCTCCACGACAATCACTTCGGGTATTATTCTTTTCTCAGTCAAGGCCAAATACCTTTCTCGCATTATCATAAGTTGCTTGAGCCACTTCTTCTGTCGTCAAGCCACGTAGTTCTGCAATAAAGTCTACTACATAACGGGTGTAGGCTGTTTTATTTTCTCGACCTCGCTTAGGAACTGGAGCTAAATAAGGAGCATCTGTTTCGACCAAGATTTTGTCCAAAGGTAACTCTTTGGCTGCCTCCTGAGTGTCTGTCGCTTTTTTAAAGGTTACCACTCCCGAAAAAGAGATCATCATTCCCAGATCCATGAAGCCTTTAGCGTCCTCCAAAGTCCCTGAGAAAGAATGCATGATCCCACCGCGTGGACCCACTCCTTCACTCTTGATAATGGCATAAGTGTCTTCTAGTGCATCACGGGTGTGAACCACAAAAGGTAAGTCCAGTTCCTTAGACAGCTGAATCTGACGACGGAAAACCTTTTCTTGAATGTCTTTTGGTGCCGTCATCCAGTGGTAGTCCAGACCAATTTCTCCTAGAGCAACGACTTTGGGATGTTTCAACTGTTCCAGTAGATAGGCCTCTACCTCAGGACTATAATCGGCCGCCTCAGTGGGATGCCACCCAAGCGTCAGATAGAGTTCTGGGTACTGGTCTGCCAATTCTAATGCTCGCTCAATGGTCGGTTTGTCAAAACCAACGATATTGTGAGCTACAACCCCCATTTCCTTGGCTAAGTCGAGTTCTTCTTGTTCTTTTCCTGCGAATTCTTCCACATTGAGATGGGTGTGGGTATCAAAAATCTGCATGATCTTCCTTTTCTTCCGATTTTTTCTTCTTTCTATTATAGCAGAAAGCGCCTCTAAATTCACTTTCGGACAAAACAAAAACCAGTAGTCTCGAGTTTCTACTGGTTTTTAGTTTTTTATCTTAATTAAGCAGCCAAAACTTTGCGTCCTTTACGACGACGAGCTGCCAATACGCGACGGCCATTTTTAGTTGCCATACGGTGACGGAAACCATGTTTGCGCGCACGACGAAGTTTACTTGGTTGATAAGTACGTTTCACGATGAATACCTCCTCATAGATTTTGTATTCGTTTAGCCGGCTAGTTGTGATCAGTTACTAAACATACTTTACTATTCTATCTGATTCGACTCTATT
This sequence comes from Streptococcus australis, assembly GCF_019930045.1. Lineage (GTDB taxonomy): Bacteria > Bacillota > Bacilli > Lactobacillales > Streptococcaceae > Streptococcus > Streptococcus australis_D. The sequence continues at coordinate 10,855 of NZ_JAHZQQ010000013.1, forward strand.
TGTCAATAGCTATGGCAAAAATGTTGCAAATATAGGCTAGACAAGACTTGCCTATCCTTGACGCGTCGCTAGATAATAGGGTTCTAGTGCTGTCATCGCGCTCTGGAGTTGATCCAAGACATCTTCGATAGATCCTACCTCAACTAAGGGAATGTCGTATTTGACCAGAACCTTGCGAACTACTCCATCTGCTACTGCTTGGAGAAGAGAGAGGCGATTCTTTTCTATTCCTTCGATCCTTCGACTCTCTCCATTTTCTTGAGCAAGATAATAGACTGGCTGAGAAATGGGAAGGGTGAGAACCTTGTGTTGCTTTTGAAGGCTCTGCTCATCTTTTTTTCGCTCGATAAAGCTCACCTCTAAGGAAACACCAAAATCAGCTGCATCTCCATAGAGCCTCAAGGCATACATGGGCTCTGCCAGAGTCCCTTCTCCTTTTAAATAGGCCCAAAAATGAGGCCTTAGGACCTGTGCCTGGTTCATCCACTGGCTGGTTCGCTCCTGCTCTAAGTAAGAATACCGTTTTTGAAAGGCTGAGACCAAATCCGTAAATTCCTTACGAGCCGCCTGTCCCATTGCGCGGTACTGTTCCATCTCTTGGGCTAACACTCCTGCCTTCGCTGGTGACTGGTATTTGATTCCTTGAAGCTTTAAAAACTCTCGAATCGCTGCAAATGCCATCTGTTTCCTTTCTACTCCTAACAAAAAGAGAGAGCGGTTCTATCCCGTCCCTCTCTCATGGGCAATAATAGCTAGATTATCCTTCGATGTCCACAACTACATAGCGGTTTGGTTCTTCCCCTTCAGAATAGCTAGTGACCCCTTCCATCTTGGAGACAATTCGGTGAATGATTTTACGTTCACTATTGGACATTGGATCGGTCTGTTGGGCTTGGCCATCCTCGAGGGCCCGTGTTGCTAACTTCTGAGCATAGCTTTGGAGAACTTCTGCACGATGCTCTACATAGTCATTGACATTAATGGTAATGTAAAAATTCTTTGAGTAGCGGTTATAGAGATAGTTTTGTGCCAAGAGTTGAAGAGCTTTCAAGACTTTACCATGGTAACCAATCACGCGCCCTGGCTCATTGGTATCGATCTGCATATTGACCATACGACGGTTATGGCTACTTGAAAGCGTTGCATCGACATCCATCTCATCAACAACAGTTTGAACATAAGCAGTTACATCTGTGACAACTTCTTCGATGTCGTAGTTTTCTTCTACTTCAATACCAAGATTTGAGAAATCAGACTCGTTTGCTTCTTTTGCGACTGGTTCTTTAACCTTCTCAAGAATATGTTCATGCCCTTTTTCTTCCAGAACGGTGTCTGCTTCTTTGTCATGTTTGAGGATTTCTGTCTTGATTTCTTCAGAGACAACTTCTCCTTCTTCTTCGACCTTTTTGATCGCTGCAACGACACGTCCTAAGTCAACTGTTGCTTCGCTTACGGTCTTAACCGGTTCGTTTTGCGCGTTGATTTCTTCTGGTACACCCTTTACAGCTTGTTGATTGGCTTTGACAACTGTTGTTTCTGCAATCGGTTCAATCTCTACTTGGGCTGGTTTTTTACCAAATAAGCCAAGAAAACCTTTCTTCTCACGAGCCACAACCGTAATATGTGCCTTCATACGGGGAATATCTAATTCGTTCAAGCCATTTTGGATAGCTTCTTCTACAGTTGCACCGGTATATAGGACCATATGTCCACCTCTTTCTTATTTTCTTTTTTTCTGTGCTTTCTTTAAGGCACGACGTTTTTGTTTTTCTATTTCTCGAGTAGCTTGCTCTTTTGCTTCACGCTCTGCGATAATCTTGAATGGGTTGTTCAAGAGATAGGTTTGTACGACTTGGTAAGCATTTGAAGTCACCCAGTATAGAGCAACCCCGCTGGCTGAGAACAAGGCGAAGAAGAAAATCATCACAGGCATCACATACATCATGGTTGTCGCACTCCCGTTACGCTCTGGCAGGGCTTTATTGGTCAACCAACTGCTGAAAAATGTAAAGAGGGCAGCAAGAAGAGGCAAGATATAAGTCGGGTCAATCGCTCCAAGGTCCAACCAAAGGAAGTGACCGACTTTAAGGAATTCCACACGGCTCAGCGCTTGGAATAGGGCCATCAAGACCGGCATCTGGATCAAGAGAGGAAGGAAGGCTGAAGATGTTTTGACACCTTTTTCCTTGTAAAGGGCCCGCATCTCTTCAGAAAGCTTGGTCCGACTATCTAGATCCTTGCCAGGATACTTGGCTTGCAATTCCTTGAGTAAGGGTTGAATTTCCTGCATCTTGCGGGTTGAATTCATTTGATACTGGAAGAGAGGCAAGAGGACCGTCCGGATGACAATGGTAAAGACAATAATCCCAACACCGATACTGCCACCAAACGACAAGAAGCGGATGGCTTCTGCAAAGAAGTAGACGAAGCGTTCCCAACCACCTGTCGAGTCGGCTGTCACTTGAGACGTCCCACAAGCTGTCAAGACCAATAAGGCCGCTCCTAATAATCCAGTTAACTTCAGTTTCTTTTTCACATTATTCCCTTTCTTGGTAGACATGCGCTAATTTTAAGACATGTACGAGATTTTTCTCTACTTGATGGAAGTCGAGCTCCTCCACTCCTTTACGAGCAATGACGACAAAATCATCGGTCGTAAGGCAGGCTTGGTGCTTGATCAAAACATGGCGAATCAAACGTTTGATGCGATTTCTAGTCACAGCATTTCCTAGTTTCTTACTAACAGACAGGCCGACTCGAAAATGCGGTTGGTCTTTGCTCAGACGGTAAATAACGAATTTCCGATTGGCAACATTTTGACCACTTTTAAAAATAGCATTAAAATCTTTGTCACGTTTGACGCGGTAGCTTTTTTTCAAACCTCCACTCCCTCTATTAAATTTATTCTATTATACCACATTTTTAAAAAAAACCAATCTCCCTTAGGAAATCGGCTGCTACTGGAATACGGATAAAAGCAATGGCAAGGTATAATAGAGATTGAGCAAGATATGGCCTAAAATCGGAGAAAGAAGCGCCTTGCTCCGATAATAAAGAGTCCCAAAAATCAAACTCGGTAAGAGATAAATAATAAAAGCTCCTAGCGAAAAAGGATGATGGACAAAATGTAGCCCACTGTAGATGAGGGCAGGGAGCCAAATCTCTGCATAGATGGGCCAACCTTTAAAATAGGCATTTACCAAGGCCCCACGAAAGATCAGCTCTTCTGTCACAGGCCGGATAACGACCATCGCGACCACTAGGATGACTACCCCTGTCGGGCTGATTTCTCGAGGAAAGAGACTCAAAACGGCTGCACGCCCCTGAACAAAACCACTGATAAAGTAGTCCAACCAATAGACCAAACAAGCCGCAAAGATAGCTTCCAGCAAGGATTGAAGCGAGTTCTTCCCCCATAAAAACTGGGACTTCTTGGAAAAACGGTAGACCAAAAATCCTGTAAAGACTGCATAGATGGTCTCCAAGCCAAATAAGGTCCAATAATAACTATTTGCGCTCGCTAAGCTATTAGAAACATATTGGGCCAAGGGACGAAATTGGGGCCGGATATAAAAATAAAACAAGAGGAGAAAGAGGGGGTAAAGCAGAGAGAGCTTTTCTTTAATAAATTTCATAGATACCTTTCCTAGAGCATGACAGATCGTATAGTGCATCTTACCATAATCATAACAAGGTTTCAACGAAAAAGGATGCCGTCCTAGTCTCTAAGATAAACCACATATCCCCCCAATACAGCGACTAAAATCAAGAGACATAGAAGAGTTTCCATCCATACGAGACCTGTCAAAAAAGGAATCTGTAGCAGACCTTGAGCCATTTTCAGAGAGGTCGCTGTGATAACGGTTGGAAAGGTCAAGGCTGAAAAAGCAGGTTGAAAGCCTTCTTTGATCATTCTAGGGAGGCGCGTCAAAACAAAGAAATAAAACCCTTGCGAGACCACCACCATGATCAGTAAGATCCAGGTAGGAAGGCTTGCTCCACCCACACGAACCAGGGCAGCTAAAAGAAGAGAAAAGGGAGCACAATAGATTCCTTCTTGTCCCAATAAGTGGCTCGGTAAGGGATTGCTTTTCAAATCCTGATAGATAAGCGGGTACAGATACAAGGTCAAAATAAAGCCAAACCCCAGGGTAAGATAGGCTAGCTCCATCACTCCTACCACCGGATAGGTCAAGGCTGCCACTGCAATACCCACATAGAGAACCGTCCAACTCGGAGTAGCCTTGGCCCTTGGTCGCGCCATGACATGGGTCTTAGTAAAATAGAGAATCAGACACAGATCCAAAAGGAAAGCGAACCACCAAACCAACTGAGATAGACCTCCAAAGGCGGGAAAGAGGCGAAAAAGATAAGTGGATAGAATCATCCCTGCCATGGGAAAGGTCGCCATCCCAGATAACAGGGCTGGCTGTTGGAGTTCTCTCTTGCTTTCTTGCCAGCGAATCACATGATAAACTAAAAAGAAAAACCAGAGCAATAAACCTGTTAGACTGAAGGCATGACCCAGAAGGGGTAGCGAGTCTGCAAGAAGGTTTCCAGCACCACCCAAACCTAACAGACAACCTGAAAATACTAAAGGAATCTTTTTCATATTGATCTCCCATCATTTTGTCGCTTTCAGTATACCATAAAAGAGAGGGATGCATGATAAAAAAAGAAGTTGGAGAATACCAACTTCTTTTAGAATGTAATCTACCTGTTTCTTACATAATACAACCTAAATGATACTTAAAAATTTAAAAAGATATCAACTATTAGGCTCACTTAGACATCTACTGAAACTTTCCGACGTGAGATAAGTGCTAGAAACATTCTTGTTTCTAGCACTCGGGATTTTTGGAACCTTAGGTCCAAAACTAAGTCATGGAACTTCCTCGAAGTTCGCTGACGTCCGTACTCACCTAAGGAAAGTTTATAAGATGACTCTATCTACAATTTGAAAGAAGTTGGAGAATACCAACTTCTTTTATACATTCTATTAGAAACTAGGCCTGTACGACCATCATATAAAGAAACAAGGATAGGAGAAAGACGATACTAACAACCAGGGTCGCTAACTTAAGCCCTCGGTGGGAGCGCCAATAGCTTGGTTTTCCTAAGTTACTGGTTGCATCTGTTGACAAGGACTGTTGTTGACGCGGTTGCAGCGTAATGAGGACTACTAGCGCCAACGATAGGAACGCGACGACAATCGCAAATACCATTTCCATATTAGGATCCTCCCAACACTCTCAAGAGGGTAAAAATAACTCCCAGCAAAATGACCAAACCAATGACCACATTAAAGATGACATTGATTTTTTCAGAACGCGTCGTCTTTTCTTTCTCGGCTGGACGGCGTTTAAGAGACTCCATCCGGCCTTCTACTTCTTTGTAAAATAAATCTTTCTTACGATCACTCACTGTGTCCACCTATCCCTTCTTGCAAGCGAGCTTTAAAATCAGCTGGCTCGATGCTACTTGATTGGGCAATTTGTTGTGCCACTGCTTCTCGATAGCTATCAACTGATTGGTAGATTTCCTTGATACGGGCTACCATATCTGCTTCTTTTCCTTGATCAAAGATATTGGATTGCGCTAGGAAGTGGCGGTCATGCAGGGTATGGCTAAAGGCAAGAATGACTTGCTGGTGTTCAAAGGCCTTGCGGACAATTCCTTGCACTTCTGCATAGTGATTGATATCTAGATAAATACTAGAGACCTTGAGCAATTCTTTGATCCGTTCTTGGCTGATGTTTTGATACAAGACTACATTTGGATAGCGGACCATGGACAAGAGACTCGCAGACATCTCTGTCAAAGCCGCTACACGGAAGGTCACATTTGGCAAATTCTCTACTAGGTAGGTCAAAGCTTCAATCTGATCCGAATTGGTCAAGACAAAGGCGTCTTTACGGATATCGTCTTTCACCTTATAGTCATACAAGTAGCCAAGGGGACCAAAATAGCTATGCTGGTCTTGTGAGGTCAACTGCAAAGCGCGATGATAGGTCGCATTTTGTGGAATCAAGATCTTCTTGGTCCGGATTTCTGGGCTATTTAGAATCAACTGCATGTTGCCTGGAAGACTATCATGAAGAGGTTCTTGCCATACCAAGACGTCGCGCCCTTTGATCCCTTTATTGCCCAACTGAAGACTAATGCTAAAGGAGGTGGCAAGGGTATTGTAGACCAATCCATCCAAATCAAAACCACGATGCTCTAGATAAAAGACAAAATATTCTAAGCGATTCTTGAAAATTCGCATAGGTTGATGGTCCAAGGTCAAGATCAAATCCCCTGTTTGGTGATTCTCTGTCAAGCGCTCGATGTCCCCTTCAAAATAAGTGGTTACCAATTGCTGGCCTTGATCGCCACAGGTTGTCACGGCAATCTTACGACCGTATTGGTCATAGCGCTCGATCATGACCACTTGCCCCTTGTCATCCAACCACTCCAGGCGCTCAACGATGCGTTTATAGGAAGCAGCATGGTAAGCAATCCGAGCCTTTTCTTGACCATAGTAGGTCACTTTTCCCGAACTGTTATCCCCAGAAACTTCCCAGAAATCAGGCACTGGTACTTCATTAAAGTAGCGACCGCGCTTCTCCCCTTTTGGTTGACCCAAGAAATAGATAAAGGGAGATTCAACTCCATCCGGCAAAAAGCCATTCGGCTCCAAAATGACCGTTGGATGATCAAAGCCAGATTCTTTCATAGAGTGGAGCAAATCCTGGCTCTCACGAGAATAGCTATCAAATACGTTCAGCATGTGTCACCTCTTCTATCAATTGTGTCCAAGCTTCTTCTACTCGGCTGGTCAAAAAGTCTTCTGCACGCGCATAAGATGCTTGACGCATGCTGGCTAGATCATCTTTTTTGTAAAGCTGGATGATTTTATCTGCAAAGGCAGAAGCGATCTGGTCGACCACTTGGTCTGCTGAAGGCGGAATGAGATAGCCATTTTTACCTTCTGTGACAAAGGTCTGGTTGCCATAAGGAACGTCAAAACCGATAATCGGTAGACCCGAACCGATCGCCTCCATCAAGGTCAAACCAAATCCTTCACTGGTCGATGCGGACAGGTAAACCTCATAGTTCTTATAAATTTCCTCGAGATTGGCATGCCCTTTGAGATGGATATAGTCTGTCGCACCCAATTCATCAATCAGAGAGCGCAACTTGCCTTCTTCTCCACCTTTTCCATAGATGTCAAAGGACAGCTCTGGCAATTCTTTTTTGGCCCGAACCACTGCTCGCACCAACCAGTCAATATGCTTTTCAGTCGCCAAACGAGAAGCTGTAATCATAGAAAATGGGGTACGATTTTCGTTTTGTGGCAAGCTGGCAAGGCTTCCAACTGGAATGGTATAGATAGCAGGCTGATGGTTGGTGTATTGGGCAAATTGCTCCGCCAAGATTTCTTTTTGACGGTCGGTCGCAACAATAAAGAAGTCCACCTTGTCTGCATTGGTAAATTGGTACTCGTAGTAGTTGTTCCACAAGATATACTGATCGTCAACATTATTGGCACTGAAGTGCTCTGCGTGAACGACCACGCCTAGACGCGCTTTTTGCGCTTCTTCAAAAATGGGCTGCCCGATATTGGTTTCGCGATCCAAAATCACCAAATCTTGTTTGGTCAATTGAAGGGTCTGCATGAAGTAGCGGATCAATTCTTGGCGACCAACCAGATAACGATCTGGGAAACGATAGATTTCGCGGCCATCTGCCATCTGCATGCTGTAGGCAACCGTCCCGTCTTCATTGTAAAAACGGCGCTCAATCAAGTTGGCTTGGTTGTTCTTGGGAATGAAGTACTCCGTACAATAGCGGGCATAGGAGAAATAATCCTTTCTCACCAATATCCCTCTAGACACGTACTCGCAACGTTCGACATAGGGACTGTTTTCTGAGCGCAAGTAGCAGGTCAAAAAATTGTCCTGGTCCTCATAAAAGAAGCGCTTGATCTTGCCATCGACTTCTTCGCGCGTCGGCTTCCCGGCAAAACCTGCTAAGACCTGGTCAATGGTATAGGTCGTTGGTGCAATTTTTATATCTGTAAAATGGCTGTAGAGCCAGATGATTTCATCATTTTTAAAACCGATATTTTCTGTTAAATGTTGGATATTATCGGCTAGAATCATATCCATAAAGACAAATTTAGCTGGTTGATGGATATTGCGTAACAACTGGGCCCGGTAGGCCTGGGCGTACTCAACACCACTGCTGGCCCAACCGATTCCAAGGTTGATATTGTATACTGTCATAATGTCCTCTTTTATGGGAAATGCAAGACAATTTCCCCTTTTTTATTGATTTCTACTCGACTCAGTAAAAGATTGCGGACCATTTGTTCTTTGGCCGCCCCTTTCATTCGATCAAAGGATTGGTAGGCTTCTTGGAAAAATTCTACCAAAGGATTTTTCTGACTGGTGTACTGACCAGAAAGAGCCATCCGCAATTGTTGCAGATAGTCTACCTGCTCGACCCAGTTTTCATCAATGGCTTTTAAGACAGCCATGCGTTGGAATTGCGCGATCACCTCATCGGTGCCCAAGATCTTATACTTAGCCTCTAACTCGCTCTTCGCGATCTCCCACAAGAAATTCCCTTTGGTTTTCTTGCTACGGAAAGTTTGGTGGGCCTTTTCAGGATCCACTTGGTAGCTAACATTGTCTAAAATATAGCGATAAAAAGCTACCGGTTCCTTGTATTCTTTTTTATGGACTACGCTTGAAAAGACGGAACGAAGCGCTTTTTCAACGACGTCGTCCAAGCGCCCCTCTTGTTTGATCAAGCGGTCACGCTCTTCGTAGACGATGGCACGCTGAATGTTCATACTCTCCGCAAATTCTAGCGTCATCCGTCGACTAGCCTGACCAGAACTTTCACTAGCATTTTGAGCTCTTTCCACCAAGTTTCTATACTTGCGTTTGGTCAGAGCTTTGGCTGAACCAATTCGCTCATCCACATCATAGTCTTGATAGGTATCCTGGATCCAGTCTGGTCCCCAGTTTTTCATCAAATCGTCTTCCAAAGAGACAAAGAACTTGGTCAAACCAGGATCTCCTTGGCGACCTGAACGTCCCCGAATTTGAAGGTCAATCCGCTGATTCATCATCCTCTCAGTTCCTACAACCACCAAGCCACCTAACTCAGCAACTCCTGGCCCCAACTTGATATCGGTTCCCCGACCAGCCATGGAAGTCGCTACGGTCACGGCTCCTTTTCGGCCTGATTCTTTAATGATTTGGGCCTCCCGAGGTGCATTGTTGGCATTGAGGAGATTATGAGGAATTCCTTCACGCAAGAGAAGATTCGAGTAAAGGATCGACATCTCAACGGAGCCAGCAAAGACTAGAATCGGATTGCCCTTTTCGTGGATTTTCTTCACATAATCCAAGGACGCCACGATTTTCTCCGGTAAGGTTTGATAGATTTCATCCGGCAAATCCTTACGGATCTTCTTGCGATTGGTTGGAATCTTGATCACTGACATGGCATAGGTATCGAGAAACTCTGCCTCAGCGACCTTCCCAGTCCCCGTCATGCCTCCCAACTTCCTAAACATCTTAAAGAGATTTTGGTAGGTAATGGAAGCCATGGCCCGTGTTTCTTGAGTTAGCTTGAGACCTTCTTTGGCTTCAATCGCCTGATGGAGTCCTCCTTGCAAGCGGGTCATTTCCATCAAACGTCCTGTTGCCTGGTCTAGCAAGACAATCTCAGGTTGTCCTTCGACATTGGGATGGATGACATAGTCCTTATCCTTAATAAAGTTTTTATTGGCCTGCAGGGCTAGGCTGATATGGCGAACCAAGTCCCGGTATTGGGGATCATAGAGATTGGGAATGGCAAGAAAAGCTTCTGCTGCATGAGCTCCCTTTCGAGTCAACCAAACCCGTTTCTTTTCTTCGTCAAACTTGAAGTCTTCCCCCTCTTTGAAGGTTTGGATCAAGGTGTCAATAATCCCATAAAGGTTGGACTGAACCCGAGGAGAACCAGAAATAATCAAGGGGGTCTGAGCACTATCTAGAAGCACCGAATCAATCTCATCGACAATGGCGTAATTGAAGTCTGCCAAAAATTGGCCATCTGCTGAAGCCGTCAAGTTCTCTGTTAAATAGTCAAAACCCAAACTGGTATTAGTCGTATAAATGACATCTGACCGGTAAATCTCCCGTTTGACTTCTGGATCTAATTCCTCGTCTTCAGATTGTTTCAAGGGAACTCCAACAGTCAAGCCCAAAAAGCGGTAGACCTGTCCCATCTCTTCTGCATCCCGGGTTGCCAGATAGGTATTGGTCGTAATAACCATGACCCCTTTGCCCTCTAAGGCATTGAGATATACAGGCATGGTTGCCGTCAAGGTTTTTCCTTCACCGGTATTCATTTCAGCGACATTCCCCTGGTGTAGGACGATTCCTCCCATGACTTGCACGTCATAAGGAAACATACCCAAGACCCGTTTATCAGCTTCTCGCGCAACCGCAAATGCTTCTGGCAAGAGATCATCCAAGGTCTCTCCCTCTGCTAGACGTTCCCGAAATTCTGCAGTCTTCTCCTGCAGCTGACGATCCGTCAAACGGGCCATGTCATCCTTCCAGCTATTGACTTCTTTTAAGATTTTTTTGATGTTTCTTAATTTAACGTAATCCAATGTAATCCTCTTTTTTTGCAGTGATGTTCGTCTATTCGAGAACTTCTGCTCCCTCAGACGATATTGGTTGAATCGTGAAATAGTGGAAGGTAAACTCTTGCAAACCTGCACTAAGCAAGCGTACTTCATAGGCGTATGCTTGATCTGGATAGGTAAACGGCAAGCGACCTTCTGCAGTTACTCGACGGTCAATAACGTCTCCAAAGCGATCTTTGAAGACGATTTCTACCATAACGGTATGAGCAGGAGTTGATTCGATTTCGATTACCAGTTCATAGTCCTGCTCTCGTTTGAGCAGTGGCAGACTAGGAATTTGACGTGTTGCACCAAAATTCGTCTGCGAGTGCCAAGTTTTCAGCACTTGACCAGATGGCATGAGGGGATTCTGAAATTGAACGCTACCTTGGGCAGTTGCCTGAATGGTCGACCCCCAAAGATAATCTGCTAAAACTGTATCACCCCAGTAGATCCGTCTACTTTCATTTTCTTTCATTTTTATCATTGGCTTTTTCCAAAGTCTCTTTCCATGATTTCATTGTACTGGGTCATAAACCATTCAATGATTGGAGCACTCGCGTCATTGTGCCGACCGGCGCGACTGGTACTAATAATGCGAACCGGTAATTCATACAAGGCTTCTAAAATATCTGGATAGGCCTGCTGGTCGTAGTCATCATCTCTCATATAGGCAAGGGCTAGAATCGTATCCTTAAAGTCCGCCTGTTTAAATCGTTCCCAGAAACGTTGATTGAGCTGGCCGATCCCTTCTTGTGACACTTGACCGATGATCAACTGCATCATATCTAGAGACGTTCCAAACTCATCTGGACGTCTAAATTTCAGGTTAGCAGCGACATCCCCCAGGTTGACAATAGGTTTACCGACTAAGATCGCATGTGGGCAGTATAGTGCCCCATAATAAAGAGCACCAAAGGTCCCCATGGACAAGCCTGAGAAATTCATATCTTTGGGCTCAAATCCGAGCAAGTCCAAGTGCTGGTCAATAAAGGCAGTGATTTGATTTTCCAACTCTTCTGAACCCATATAGAAGGATCCACCTTCTAACCTAGGGTCCGAAAAGAGAATAAAGGGACTACCCATAGCACGCATCATCCCAAATCCTTCAAATCCTTCGGCCGGACGATACCCAGAAAAGTAAATGTTTAAAGGGGGCTTCATATCGCCAGGATGGAAATAAGCAAAGATCTCTTGGCGTTTTTGGTCCCGTAGAGTCTGAGCCCCTACTGTCATGCCTCCTAAGGGACCATGTGACAAGCGCTTGTGTAGAGCTCCTATCGTAAGCATCCCCTCTCCTTTTGCTTCCAGCGAAAAGGCTAGGTAATAAGGTTCTGCGCCGTCCAATTCTAGTGGTTGCTGCATTTCTTCTTCTGAAAAAACCGCATCTTTGACCCACTCTCCCAGAGCACCAAAGTGGTAAAATTGGATCCGCAATTGCAGCTGACAGCTTGGATCTTTTTCGTATTCCAACCAAAAATTGATGGGGCGACTAGCATCATACACATAGTTGTAGACCCACTGAGCAATTGGTGTAAACTCTTTACCGTATGGTCCATCTAGCTTAAGAAAATGTTTCCCCAGCACTGTTTGCTGACCAGCAAAATCAGGTCTCACTCGCAGGTCACGAACCGTAAAGGCATCTCCATATTGATTGTCGTATAAAAAGCGCTCTAAGACATAGAGAAATTGATGCTTGTTTGAGAAGTCCCAGGGTCTCGCTTGCTTGAGACTTAAGAGGTGGGCTAACTCTTCAGAAGGTGCCTCTACCCCATGGCTCTCATCATAAAAAATAGTATAAGGTTGAAAATAAGTCAGGTCTTCTCCTAAAGCCAACAAATCTTCTGGATTCTCTAGGATCAAGGCTTTAAATTTAGAGATTTCCTCTTCTTCCATATAGGCTTTGAGCGATGGAAGAGCGGTGGCTTGAAAAAAGTGCCAGCCTAGTCCAGCAGGAAGTTCCACCTGATCCTGCCAACTGCTTGATCCGATTTGGAGAATATGGGGAATTTGTAGTTTTTTATCCATGACGTTCTTTCATCCATCCTTCCCATTTCTCGATCAGGCGCTGACCGGTGTATTCTTGAATTTTTTCTATCGAGTAGACCAAGGCTTCATTCCATGGCTTCAATTCCAATAAGAAGTGCGTGATTGCCTTTTCTAATTCCTTGTCTCCCTTTGATAAGACATAGCCGTTTTTCAAATGATCGACATATTCTGTCTGGACGCGGTTGACCTGAGGAATCCCCGCAGAGATCCCTGCAATCTGCGTATAGAGGTTGGGTTCCTCGCTTAAATCGACAATCAAACGTGTTTTTTCCAACTCTTGTATAATGTCATTTTCACTTGAAAAATTCTTAACCACAAAACGGTAATTCGGTGCGTCTTGTACAGACTCTTCATCAATGATCTGGTTTTCACCAAGTCCTTCTGACTGACTTGGCGACTGAACAAGATGCAAGTCCTGCTCACTAGCGATTAACTCCTCGAGTTGTTGTTCTAGCTCTTTCACCCGCTCTGGTGAACCATTATAAAAAGAAAAAACAACTTCAAATAAGGGATATTGCGCCAAAATTTCCAGAACCTTCTTGAGCTGGCTCTTACTTGGAAGCTCGCTTTCATTGACATAATAGTAAATCTTTGATTCCTTGCGCTCCTGACTAGAGCCCAAACGGAGACGGGAGTCAAAAGAGGTAATCCGATGTGTCTTCTGAGCCAAACTAGGAGAAAAGACCGCAATCGCTTCTTTGGTTTTTTCACTATCTGTAATCAAGAGCTGGGCATCTATCATATCAAAATAGAGGGCAAAGTTTTCAGCAGACAGGGGCTGGCGGTCCCCATAGAAAGATAGGACTTTCTTAACTCTACTCGCTGTATCTTGTAAAAAAGCCAAATTAGCTGGGTGAGCGGCCAATACCAACTGATCTCGCCCTGGGACTAAATTCAGTAAATGTTCCTTCATTTTTTCAGAAACGACTTCGCCCATATCGGCATAACTTTCTTTTTTGAATGCATGGTGGAAAGCCTCATTAACCAGTACAGATCGACTTTGATCGGTTAGCAATTCCCTCAGTATCCATTGCCCATCAAAATGGAGATATTCTTGAAAATAAGGTTTCTCATCCTTATAGTAAACTCTACTAGAGATAAACCCGCGGTCATCTAAATATTCAACGTAGAGGATTTCGTCCTCCTTATAACGAGTCAAGGTAAGGATATTGCCGTCCACTCCCGTGTCAATTTTCGCTAAACATTTCCCTTTTCGAAACGCCATCACCAAAAAGGGAGTATAGGAAAATGTAGTCTCACTTGGCCATTCAACATCCTGGAGCTGGACCGGGCGCATGACCAAATCAGACGGAACTCCTTGGATCTCATCAAAAACCGAAAGGACATCTGTCTCAAGTAAATCTTGGCGATGTAAAAAATAACGCAGCTGGGGACTGTATTGAGGTAACAACAATGTTCGATCCATTCCCGCTTCTTGAAAAATACGAACTTGATTAATGGTATCATCAAATTCAATGGACTCTCGCATCCAGTACCAAGGGGTAGCTGTCTGCTGCCAGATACGATCAGTTCCATACCAGGCTGGTACAAAATAATACATAGTCTCTCCTAGAATATTCTTGTATAACGTTGGTTCACGCGAAGGGCGCGAATTTCTTCTCGGATATTGTAAATCATTCCGACAAACATGAGAAAGGTCCCTGGGATCATGGTCAAACGTAGAAGCTCTTTATCCCATAGCAAGATAGAAAAAGGAAGCGCAGTAAAGAGGATCAGATACAAGGTTCCAAAGACTGTCAAGCGTAGCACAATACCATTGATGTAGCGACGTGTATCTGCTCCAGGATAGACATGATCGATATACTCGGACGCTTTCATCATCTTATCTGCAATTTCTTCTCCGTTCACATTGACAAAGGCGAAAGCAAAAGAGAGAAGGGCGATCATCAGAATGTATAGAAGAATCCAAATCGGATCTCCCATGACCAATCGCTTGGCTAGATGAGCAGCCCATTTGGCATTAGGATCCATTGATAAAACCAACAGCATGGCATATTGAGGAATCGATACCAAGGTCATAGCGTACATGAAGGGCATACCTCCTGCTGGATTGATCTTGATATCTAAAAAAGTATAACTTTTAAGATTATTATGGATGCCTAGTTTATTGACAGGAATCTGATACTTGGAATATTCAACTAAGACGGCTACATAGACAAAAATTAAGAGGAAAATCACGCCCAGAACATAAGCGATTCCCGGAATATTATTGACATTTGAAAGGGCCTGCATTACATCTTCTGGAAGGTACATAACCATTCCCGCCATCATGATGACGATAGAATTTCCAAGCCCCAAAGCAGCATTTAGATCGGATAACCAAACTAAAAAGAAAGCACCAGCTACCATAATCATGGTATTGACTGCAATGACAAGGCCTGAATTCAGTCCTGTTTTCAATGGCAAATACATAGCCACTGCCAAGGACTGGACGATGGCGAGCACCAAGGTCACGTACATCTTTCGCCGCTCCACAATCTCCGAACTGGTTTTTTCGAGGTTAAAGCGTTTTGAAACGGTAAACATCCTCCACAAAATCATGGAAGACATCCATGGGGATAGACCGATCGAAAAGATCGACATCCCACGGAGATTCCCCCCCATCACAGCACTTGAGAGCTGTAAACCGGTTGTCGTTCCCTCATTGAGTCTCAAGGCCTTTGATAAGTCAACAAAAGGCAAGGAAATTTTACTTCCCAAAACATAAATAAAGACGAAAAATATCGTCCAACAAAATCTCTTTCCTACTTCAGATCGTTTTAACATTTCTTTTAAACTTTCTCTTACTCATTTTGGCTGGTTCACTTGAGAAATAGCCTTTAAAGATGTGTGTCTATAGTACATTATCTCAACTTATTTTACCATAATTTGCTTATTTTCTAAACATATTTGTCACTAATCCTTAATATTGTAAAAAAATATGAATTTGATACCGTATTCAATAAAAAATTCTTCAGATTTATGTCTGAAGAATTCTTTTTTATCCTATTTATTTCTCTAAAGCCATAATACTATCAATAAATAATTTCTTTGTAAAATAGCCATTGCGGATCAAATAAGAAGTATATTGAGCCTTTTGGACCATTTGGGCATACTCTTCTTCTGTGCAGTCTTGAACCAGACGATTAGCTTCTTCAAGACTAGATGCTACAAAGCCAAGCCCTTTTTCTCGAATATAGTCTGCATTTGACAAATAGTCTGGCACTACTACCGGAAGACCTGCAGACAGATAAGTCGATAATTTGTAGGAAATATTTTCTTTGTAGTAATCCCGCTCATCCTCAGGATTCTCTGAATTTCCCCAGACAAGTCCAAAACCACCCTTAGAAAGCTCCAAAAGCAACTCTTGCTTGGTCCGCCAGCCTTCAATATGGACCTTAGAATAATCAACTCCTTCAACTGGTTCGGTATAGACATGAAGGGGAGTATCATATTTCCAGTCGATGATATGAGGGAAACGCGAAGGATTTCCTGAGAAGATCAACTTTTTCTCAAATTGCGGAGTGTAGAGTTCCAAACTGTGGGTCAAATCCCACAACTTTTGGACCACATATTTTTTAACTGTAAGCCCTTCTGATACTAGACGATGGTACATCTGTTCTGATGGGACAACAACAAGGTCGCTCTTATTATACATCTCAATATAAGCAGGCATGAGATAATAATTACTTTCAAACATGAGAGGTGGGACATCATGGATGAACATGACTAGTTTCGTCTGAAGAAGTTTTAACTTATCCACCAAACGATTATCCCACTCAATTCCGTTCCAAGAAGGTGATTGAACGAAGACGATATCTCCAAAAGCTACACCTGCTAAAATACCATCCATCCGTGAATTCAACTCACCAGCCGGTTCATTCGTTTGATCATAAAAATAGATTCCAAGTTCATTGACCCCAAGTTCACGAACCACATTCATAATATCATTTTGCGCCATCAGAGCAACACTTTGCGAAGATTGCCCGAATAAATTTGTAAAATGGATTTTCATTTCTTCCCTCTAACTCTTCTTTTTGATCTATATTCGTAATTCCATATAGCAGGGATAAACTTTCGCAAATACCCTTCCCTATATCGTTTTACCGAAAACTTCCTTGACCATTATAACATATTTTACAACTTCTTTAACCTTTTTAATCAATAAAAGACCGGTGGTATCCCGATCTTTTATCATTACATTTAATACCTTATTTGCTATCTTTTTTCCGGAAGCCAAATAGAGCAAAGCCTGAGAGGAGAAGTGAAACTATCCTAGCAAGGATACTAGATGAAGAAACTGTTCCTGTCTTTGGCAAAGCAGATTCTGAAGTATGTAACGAACTTGGCGATCCATCCTCTGAAAGGAATGTCGTATGAGGTGTATTCTTTACAATTTCCGAATGGCTTGTCACAGGAGAGAAGCTAGACGCATAAGATACGTGGACCCATTCAGAAGTTTCATGCAACAGGGATTGACTCTCCAACGCCAATGTGCTTATAGATTCTGAAGAGCTGGTCAAAGGTAATTCAGATGTTGACACTAAAGATTCTGAATGAGATGTCCATTGTGAAGTAGATAGGCTCTCAAAAATAGATTGAGAGCGAGAGTTCGATCTGGACTCTTGGAACTGCGATTTTAATTGACTAGCTGAAATCGATTCTTGAACCTGAGATTCTGATTGACTGGCTGAAACTGAGGCTTGTACCGAGGAATCGGACTCACTCGCCGAAACTGATTCCTGAATCAAGGAATCTGATTGACTTGCAGAAACTGAGGCTTGAATCAATGAGTCTGATTGACTGGCCAAAACGGATTCTTGTACCAACGAGTCTGACTGGCTTGCGGAAACTGATTCCTGAACCAACGAATCTGACTGACTGGCCGAAACGGAGGCTTGAACCTGAGATTCTGATTGACTTGCAGAAACTGAGGCTTGAATCAATGAGTCTGATTGACTGGCTGACACGGATTTCTGAACCAAGGAGTCTGATTGACTGGCGGAAACGGACACTTGAATCAACGAGTCTGACTCACTTGCAGAAACTGATGCTTGAACCAAGGAGTCTGATTGACTTGCAGAAACAGATGCTTGAATCAATGAGTCTGACTCACTTGCAGAAACTGATTCTTGAACCTGAGATTCTGATTGGCTGACTGAAATGGAGGCTTGTACCAAGGAATCGGATTGACTTGCAGAAACTGATACTTGAATCAATGAGTCTGATTGACTGGCTAAAACGGATTCTTGTACCAACGAGTCTGACTGACTTGCGGAAACTGATTCTGACAGCTTTTTGCTCATCGAAATAGATTGTGACAAGGAAATCAGTTGAGAAACCACTTCCTCCGATCCAACCGCTGATGTCGACTGCGATTGAGACACAGAAATTGATTTGGATACTAAATTCGATAAGGATTCCGACTGACTCAACGAAACTGATTTCGAGGCTTTTTCAGATTCACTCTTAGATACTGATACTGCCTTTGATTGTGAATCTGATTGACTTGCAGAAACCGACTCTTGAACCAGAGACTCTGATTGGCTAGCCGATACAGATGCCTGAACCAAGGAGTCAGACTGACTGGCTGACAAAGATTTCTGAACCAAGGATTCTGATTGACTGGCGGAAACGGACGCTTGAATCAACGAGTCTGACTCACTTGCAGAAACTGAGGCTTGAACCTGAGATTCTGATTGACTTGCTGAAATTGAAGCTTGGACTTGCGATTCGGACTGACTGGCGGAAATTGATTCTTTAACCAGCGATTCAGATTGACTCGTAGATGTTGAAGCTTGAACTAACGATTCGGATTGACTTGCAGATACAGATGCCTGAACCAAGGAATCAGACTGACTTGCAGAAACTGAGGCTTGAACCTGAGATTCTGATTGGCTGACTGAAACTGAGGCTTGTACCGAGGAATCGGACTCACTCGCCGAAACTGATTCTTGAACCTGAGATTCTGATTGACTTACAGAAACAGATGCTTGAATCAATGAGTCTGATTGACTGGCTGACACGGATTTCTGAACCAAGGATTCTGATTGACTGGCGGAAACGGACGCTTGAATCAACGAGTCTGACTCACTTGCAGAAACGGAGGCTTGTACCAACGAGTCTGATTGACTTGCAGAAACAGATGCTTGAATCAATGAGTCTGATTGACTGGCTGACACGGATTTCTGAACCAAGGATTCTGATTGACTGGCGGAAACGGATGCTTGAATCAACGAGTCTGACTCACTTGCAGAAACTGATGCTTGAACCAACGAATCCGACTGACTAGCCGAAACCGATTCCTGAACCAACGAATCCGACTGACTAGCCGAAACTGATTCTGACAGCTTTTTGCTCATCGAAATAGATTGCGACAAGGAAATCAATTGAGAAACCACTTCTTCCGATCCAACAGCCGATGTTGACTGCGATTGAGACAAAGAAATTGATTTGGATACCAAATTAGATAAGGATACCGACTGACTCAACGAAACAGATTTCGAGGCTTTTTCAGACTCACTCTTAGATGCTGATGCGGTTTTTGATTGCGAGTCTGATTGACTGACAGAAACAGATTCTTGAATCAAGGAATCGGACTGACTAGTTGAAACCGACTCTTGTACCAAGGACTCTGATTGGCTCGCAGATATTGAAGCTTGAACCTGTGATTCGGACTGGCTGGCAGAAATTGATTCTTGAACTTGCGATTCTGATTGGCTTGCGGAAATCGAAGCTTGAACCAACGACTCTGATTGACTTGTCGAAACCGATTTTTTAACCAACGATTCTGACTGACTCACAGAAATTGATTCTTGAACCTGCGATTCGGACTGACTTGCTGAAATCGAGTCTCGTACTTGCGATTCGGACTGGCTGGCAGAAACTGATGCTTGAACTTGTGACTCAGATTGACTTGCTGAAACGGACTCTTTAACCTGTGATTCAGATTGACTTGCTGAAACCGAAGTTTGAACCAAGGATTCTGACTGACTTGCTGAAATCGATGCTTGGACTTGTGACTCAGATTGACTTACGGAAGCCGAAGCTTGAACTTGTGACTCAGACCGACTTGTCGAAACTGAGGCTTGAACCAACGAGTCTGATCGACTAGCTGAGATTGAAGCTTGGACCAACAACTCAGATTGACTTGCCGAAGTCGAGGCGTGAACCTGTGACTCAGATTCGCTTGCTGAAATCGATGCTCGGACTTGCGACTCTGACTGACTTGCTGAAATTGAAGCTTGGACTTGTGACTCAGATTGGCTTGCTGAAATTGAAGCTTGGACTTGTGACTCAGATTGGCTTGCTGAAACTGAGGCTTGAACCTGTGACTCAGATTGGCTTGCTGAAATCGATTCTCGGACTTGCGATTCTGACTGGCTGGCAGAAATTAATTCTTGAACTTGCGATTCTGATTGGCTTGCTGAAATCGATGCTTGGACTTGTGACTCAGATTGACTTACGGAAGCCGAAGCTTGAACTTGTGACTCAGACCGACTTGTCGAAACTGAGGCTTGAACCAACGAGTCTGATCGACTAGCTGAGATTGAAGCTTGGACCAACAACTCAGATTGACTTGCCGAAGTCGAGGCGTGAACCTGTGACTCAGATTCGCTTGCTGAAATCGATGCTCGGACTTGCGACTCTGACTGACTTGCTGAAATTGAAGCTTGGACTTGTGACTCAGATTGGCTTGCTGAAATTGAAGCTTGGACTTGTGACTCAGATTGGCTTGCTGAAACTGAGGCTTGAACCTGTGACTCAGATTGGCTTGCTGAAATCGATTCTCGGACTTGCGACTCAGATTGACTTGCTAAAACGGACTCTTTAACCTGTGATTCAGATTGACTTGCCGAAACTGATGCTTGAACCAACGATTCTGATTGGCTTGCTGAAATCGATGCTCGTACTTGCGACTCTGACTGACTCGCGGAAATTGATTCTTTAACCAACGATTCTGATCCGCTTGCTGAAACCGACTCTTGTACCAAGGACTCAGATTGACTCGCGGAAATTGATTCTTTAACCAACGATTCTGATCCGCTTGCTGAAACCGAAGCTTGAACCAAGGATTCTGACTGACTCGCAGAAAGTGATTCTTGAGCTTGTGACTCTGACTGACTCACTGAAAGCGATTCTTGAACCTGTATCTCAGATTGGCTCACTGAAAGCGATTCTTGAACCAAGGATTCAGATTGACTCGCCGATTCTGAGGATTTAACCAAGGATGTCGATTGGTTCGTAGAAAGCAATTCTTGAGCCAACGATTCCGATTGACTAAGGAAAATTGATGTTTGAACTAAGAAATCAGACTGGCTCGCGGAAAGTGATTCTTGAGCCAAGGACTTCGATTGACTCGCAGAAAACATAGCTTGAATTAAAGAATCAGACTGGCTCGCAAAAACCGAGGCTTGAACCAAGGATTCTGACTGACTCGCAGATAGCGATGCTGGGTCCAAGGATTCTGATTGAGATCTTGAAATAGACTCAAAGGTTGGTGACTCACTCTCAGAGATGGAAGATGAAGTTGAAAAACTTTGAGACTGTGAGGCAGACTCAGATGCCGTCATCTTCCGATAATAGTAGTTCACACTCGTCATTGGATTAGCATAATAGTTATCCTTAATCGTATGCTTGAAACGAGAGAAGCCATCGGCTCCTTGAGGAGTCGCATCTTCTCCTACAACCATCGTTGTATTTTTTGAAAGGGAAGATGATTTTGGAACAGCTGTGAATGGTTTTGGAACCGTGTACGCTATTCCCGTCTTTTCATCAGTATAGGTCACTGTTTCATTGGCGGAAAACCAACCTGTTACGTCCAGTTCAAAGTTATGTTCATCCACACGTCTTGGAGTAACGTTTAGGAAATAATCCTTATTTTTACTTTCAATTTTACGCGTTCCACCTAAGTCAGACAATTGGCCTGGAACGTCGTGTTTAAAAGTTTTTTCATAAACAAGAGTATACTTATCAAATACTAGTTCATTTCCTGTATCCCGAGAGGTCAATGAATATATTTTAGAAGGATCCAAGACGTAATAGCGAAGAATGTAGTCCCCATTTTGATTCGTTGGGACAACTTCACTTCTTATGAAATGCTCACTCGCATTTCCGTACAATTTTACACGTCGATCTCCAACTGTACTATTATCAAAAGTCCCTGTTCTTGCATTTTGAGACGAGCTTACAACTGGAACCTGTACGTATCCTGCGATATCACGCGCATTTGAAGCCGTATACTGTTGTCCCTCAATCCCAGATTGCCTGTATTCAGCAAGGATCTCTTCCTCACCAGTTGGTTTATACAGTCCATTTTGCCATTCACCCTTTGGATCCACCAAACGATACAAGGTAGACTGTTGAGACCACATGGTTGGTACTTTAACCTGGAAGAAATCATTTAATATTTGACCTTGACGTGAAGGTTCCATGACATCATAGACATCTCGAAGCATAACGCTTCTGACTGGAACCATAAGACTAGGAAAAGATTGTAGGGTCACATAAGGAGGTTTACTTGCGTCTCCGAAAGAATAGATAAAGTTGTTGCCTGCTGGAGAATCTGCAATCAAAACTTCTTTAGGAAGTCGTATAGGGCTATTCAATCTCTCATTAGGTTGGAATGTTTGAGAAAAGACTTCTGATCCATCTGATTCCTTCACAATTCGGAAATAAACATTCTTCGGATCACGAATATCTGGATTCGTTTCGCTACGATCAACAGATAGTGTCGCATAGTAGCCCAAGGATTTCTCATTTTGGTCAACAAATTCCCAAATTGCAAAAGTATAACGGTTCAAATCGTGATCTTTTGAATACTTTGCAAGCTCTTCTGGAGTTAATAAAGCATTTTTATCTAGGTTCGGGTCTTTGGCAACATCCGAAGTTGGTAGTGGCGCATCTACCACATTGGCGCCATGGCGATCATCCATCTCGGGTGAGATGGATAGATCTTCATCACTACTTCTAGCCTCTTCACTAATTGGAGCCAATTGAGCAGAGATCGCAGGTTTTCCATCTACATTTGTATTTCCCACAAAACCCGCAGCTGTCAAGGTGGTCATCATCTCATCAACTGCTTTGCCCAAGCGATCGCGTTGCTCGGCATAAGCTTGCGCACTGGCATTGGTATGGATCAAGTTATTGCTTGCAATCACTTCAGCCTGCACTTTGTTAATGACCGCTTCGACCACTGCTTGACGATCAGTGTCCGTCATTGTAGATGCGTAATCCCCTGCAATTTTTTGGAGCAATTCAGCTTCAGAGGTATTTTGTTCTAAAACAGTGGCTTCTTCTAAACTAGTCGGCTCTTCAATACCTGCTTCTGAATCTAGAGCTTGAGAAGACTCACTAAGTGCAGTTGACAGTGCAGTTGATCCAACTTTGCTCAAGGACAAAGAAGCAGATTCACTTATTGAAGTCGACGCACTCTCAGATGTAGAAAGGCTAGTGGATTCTGAAACAGAGATAGATTCTGAAGGCTGGCTTGAAGTTTTCGCTAAGACCACACTGTCCACTTCTGCCAAGGTTTCCTCTTTTGTTTCAGAAACCGTTGGTGCAAGTGATGTTGCATCCTCCGCCTTAGCAGTCGTAGCAAGCACAGCGCCACCAAATATCGTTCCTACCGTAATCAAACCTTTTAAAAAGGTTGGACTATTCTTTTGACTTTCTATTTGATCTTGCTGCACGTTAGCAATGATGGCCTCCTCCACTTGTCCACGTACCACACGAAAGAGACCTAGAGCTGCTGTTGATGCTCGAAGCCAATTTTTTCCTGATTTAATTAATTTGAAGCGTACGACACGATCTGTTTCACGAAAGTTTCCTTTTGAACGCTTAAATTGCATGATATTCCCCTTACATTGTAGTCATTATTCATTATACAGGAATACTACGTAGATTCAAGTAATTTGCTATGAAAAACTTATTTATTGTTGTTTTTGTTTTCGAATTTTTTGCAAGAAATTAAAAACACTTCATTCTACTAGTAAAAAAGAGAGTGGGACAGAAATCGGTAATTCGTTAGAATTCGATTTCGTCGTCCCACCTCCGCACAGTTGAGTAGGGCTATAAAAGCTGATGAAATCAGCGTAGTAGAGCCCACTCAACCACTGCGTCTTGCTCAACAATGCAAAGACAATTGAGAGACTGGGACTTTTGTCCCAGCCTCTCGAAAAAATGATATTTCCTACTAGATCAGTTCCCCTTCTTTTTACGTCGGGTCAGTCCAGCAATTCCAGCTAACCCTGTAACAACCCCAAGAAGAGCTGATGTCACAGATCCTGTTTCGCCAGTATTCGGAAGTGCCACAGATTGGCTGTGTTTTTGTGATCCACTTGCTGATTCTGATGATGATACTGACTCTGAATGAGAAATTGATTGGCTCATTGAGTTAGAGTATGAACCACTACCAGATATTGATACTGATTGAGATTGACTCACTGAAACCGACTCGGATGTTGAGACTGACTCAGATTTCGATACTGATTCAGACGTTGAAATTGACTCGGACGTTGATACGGATTCTGACGTTGAAACCGACTCGGATGTTGACAACGATTTAGATGTTGAAACTGACTCAGACGTAGACACCGATTCAGATGTAGACACTGACTCAGACGTTGAAACCGATTCTGATGTAGACACTGATTCGGACGCTGACAATGACTCAGATACAGAAACCGACTCGGATGTTGACAGTGATTCAGAGGTTGAAACTGACTCAGACGTAGACACCGATTCAGATGTAGACACGGACTCAGACGTTGAAATCGATTCTGACGTTGAAACCAATTCAGATGTAGACACTGACTCAGATGTTGATACTGATTCTGACGTTGAAACCAATTCAGATGTAGACACTGACTCAGAGGTCGATACTGATTCAGAGGTCGATACTGATTCTGACGCTGACAATGACTCGGATATTGATACTGACTCAGACGCTGAGACTGATTCTGACGTTGATACCGATTCTGAACTTGAAACTGATTCTGACGTTGATACCGATTCAGAACTTGAAACTGACTCAGACGTTGATATAGACTCAGATCTAGAAACCGACTCGGATGTCGATACTGATTCTGACGTTGATACTGACTCGGATGCTGACTCAGATATTGATTCTGACTCTGATACTGATTCTGAGATTGAAATCGATTCAGAGGTCGATACTGACTCAGATGTTGATGCTGACTCGGATGTTGAAACCGATTCTGAGGTTGAGACCGATTCTGAAGTCGACACTGATTCAGAGGCTGATACTGACTCAGATGTTGACATCGATTCTGATGTTGATGCAGATTCAGAGGTTGACACTGATTCTGACGTTGAGACTGATTCTGAGGTTGATACTGACTCGGATGCTGACACCGATTCAGACGTAGACACTGATTCAGATGTTAAAACTGACTCGGACGTCGAGACTGATTCGGATGTCGACACCGATTCAGATGTTGATACTGATTCTGATACAGAAACCGACTCGGATGTCGACACCGATTCAGATGTTGATACTGATTCTGATACAGAAACCGACTCGGATGTCGACACCGATTCAGATGCTGACAATGACTCGGACGTTGAGACTGATTCAGAGGTAGAAATCGATTCAGACGTAGACACTGACTCAGAAGTTGAAACTGACTCAGACATAGACACTGATTCAGACGTAGACACTGACTCTGACGTTGAAACTGACTCGGACGTTGAAACTGACTCGGATGTCGAGACTGATTCAGACGTTGATACTGATTCGGACGTTGACAATGACTCGGACGTAGACACCAATTCAGACGTTGAAACTGATTCTGAAGTAGACACCGATTCAGATATTGACACTGACTCAGACGCTGAGACTGATTCAGATGTTGACGCTGACTCGGATGTCGACACCGATTCAGACGTTGACGCTGACTCGTACGTTGAGACTGATTCAGAGGTAGAAATCGATTCAGACGTAGACACTGACTCAGAAGTTGAAACTGACTCAGACGTAGACACTGATTCAGAGGTTGACACTGACTCGTACGTTGACACTGATTCAGACGTTGACGCTGACTCAGAGGTTGAGACAGATGCTGAAGTCGATAATGACTCAGAGGTTGAGACCGATTCTGAAGTAGATACTGACTCTGATGTTGACACCGATTCAGAACTTGAAACTGACTCGGATGTCGATACTGATTCAGATATTGAGACCGATTCTGAAGTAGATACTGATTCTGAGATAGAAATCGATTCAGACGTTGATACTGATTCTGAGATAGAAATCGATTCAGACGTTGATACTGATTCTGAGGTTGACACTGATTCAGACGTTGATATAAACTCAGATGTAGACACTGATTCAGATACAGAAACTGACTCGGATGTCGACACCGATTCAGACGTAGAAACTGATTCTGAGGTTGACACCGATTCAGACGTTGATACTGATTCTGACGCTGAGACTGATTCTGACGTTGAAACCGATTCAGATGTTGACACTGACTCAGACGTTGAAACTGACTCAGATGCTGAGACTGATTTTGACGTTGAAACGGACTCGGATGTAGACACTGATTCTGAGGTTGACACTGACTCAGAGGTTGAAATCGATTCAGACGTTGAGACCGATTCTGACGTTGAGACTGATTCAGAACTTGAAATTGACTCAGACGTAGACACTGATTCTGACGCTGACACCGATTCAGATGTTGAAACTGATTCTGAGGCTGATACTGATTCAGATGTTGATATTGATTCAGATACAGAAACTGATTCTGACGCTGAGACTGATTCTGACGCTGAAACCGACTCGGATGTTGACAGCGATTCAGATGTAGAAACTGATTCTGAGGTAGACGCAGACTCAGAGACTGAAACTGATTCTGAGGTTGATGCAGATTCAGATGTTGATATTGATTCAGATACAGAAACTGATTCTGACGCTGAAACCGACTCGGATGTTGACAGCGATTCAGATGTAGAAACTGATTCTGAGGTAGACGCAGACTCAGAGACTGAAACTGATTCTGAGGTTGATGCAGATTCAGATGTTGAGACTGATTCTGACGTTGAGGCCGACTCAGACGCTGAGACTGACTCGGATGTTGAGACTCACTCTGACGTAGACATAGATTCTGAAGTAGAGACTGACTCTGATGTTGACACCGATTCAGATGTAGATACTGATTCAGACGCTGATACTGACTCAGATGCTGATGCTGACTCAGATGTTGAGACTGACTCTGAAGCAGATACTGATTCAGATGTTGAGACTGACTCTGAAGCAGATACTGATTCAGAGGCTGAAACCGATTCAGACGTAGACACCGACTCAGACGTTGAGACGGACTCTGATGTTGACACTGATTCGGACGCTGACAATGACTCAGAGGTCAATACTGACTCGGATGCTGATTCTGATGTTGAGACTGATTTAGACGTTGAAACCGACTCGGATGTTGACAGCGATTCAGAGGTAGAAACTGACTCGGATTCTGATACTGATTCTGATGTTGACACTGATTTAGATGTTGAAACCGACTCGGATGTTGACAGTGATTCAGATGTAGAAACTGACTCAGACGTTGAAACAGATTCGGACGTTGAGACTGACTCACTCAAGGATACTGATGCAGACTCAGACTGCGATTGACTCACTGATTTTGAAGCCGACTCACGAGTAGATTGACTTAGTGACTCCGATACTGACTGTGAAACCAATGCTGAAGCAGACTGACTCACTGAAACAAAGGCGCTCGTTGAAGCGGATGTCGAGCTTGAGATAGACTGGCTAACCACTTTGGATGCACTCGCTGATACCGAAGCAGACTGCAAGGCACTGACACTTGCAGAAACGGATTCCGAAACCTTCACAGATTCAGATTTTCTTGCCGATACAGATTGACTCGTTGAAGCGGATTGAGATTGAGAAATCTCCTTGCTCAATGATTGACTGCGAGATAGACTCGCTTGAGCGGATACACTTGCCGATGCTGATTGGCTTAGTGAAGCCGACAAACTTCGCGAACGAACCGAGCTCAGTGATTGGCTTAATGATACGCTCTGAGATTGCTTCGCACTTAAAGACTGACTGACAGATTGCGAAACTTTAGCAGATGCACTCTGACTAGTTGAAACAGACTGACTATGATCGCTATCTGATAATTTCACAGCTACGACATTCGTCGTGCTATCTTTATAAGTAATGGTAACTGCACCATCACTATTAACCGTATAGGACTTAATCCGGTTAGCCACCTCTGGATTAACAGCCGACACAGCTGCGATCACCTTGCTCTTATCTGCCTCTGTCAATGCAGTTAGGCTCGTCACCTGAATAGTGCTTGTTGGAGCAACACCTGGCGTACGATCAGCAAGACGTCCTTGGGTAATCCGAATTTCACCCAAACCATTTGGACGGTTCATATTAGACGCATTGTCAATAGCCGCGACATTGCGTTGCCAAGTATTCCGGTAAGAATGATAGAGATCATCCTTCAAATGAATGGTCGTTGTAATGGTTGCAGGGTTAGCACTGGTAGCCGTGATCTCTCCCGTGATAGGAGCAATATCGCCTGTTCCATACTGGCTGCCACCAAAGAAATTCCCGTTCAAGGCATTGTCGTTCAAATCTGCCCGTGCAACAACTTTCATTTCTTTCAACTTGCCACTGTCATCCGTAGCTGTAAAAGTCACAACTGCATCATCACCAGCGTAAATAGTATAATTCTTCCCACCACCTTCAAGAGGGGTTGATTTCGGTTCCACACCATTGACCGTTAACTTAGCCGTCACTTCAGGACGTGTGGCATCTGTTACAGCAACCATGTTACTTGCATCGGAATAAACCTCATGATCACCATACAGAATGCGAGCCTTAGCATTTACGCCACCGGTCTGCAAGGGAGCTTTTGGTGTCACAATCGCTTGCCCAGAAGCATCCGCTACTGCTGTTCCGATTTCATCATCATTGTTATACAAGACAACGGTCGATCCAGGCTCAGCACCGGTCACTGTTACAGGTGTTTGAGTATAGGCTTTCTCTAGTAAGCGAGTCTCAACCATCGGTGCTGCTAGGCGCTTAACAGGAGCGGTTACATCATTTGTGGTGTTATCTTTATAAGTAATAGTCACCACACCAGATGATGAAACCGAATAAGATTTAAAATCCTTTGAAGTGGCAATATTTGGGTTTGTCGCCTTAAAAGCCTCCCAAACCTTCTCTTTTTCAGCCTGGGCCAAGTTAGTAGTATCATTGACAAAAGTTGCCGTTGTCACTTCCTTAATCGGATTGCGAATGCCATCATTTTGTGGCAAAACCTGAATACGAAGCGTACGTGTCACTGACTGCTTAGCCGTATTAGTCACTACAAAAGAAACATTATAAATTTTCCCAGGCGTTACGACTTCTGTCTGGCCAACAGTCCCCAAAATATTAAAGGCGACTGCACTATTTTTTAGTGCCGATGTCTGAGGCACATTGATGCCATTCACACGGTCACTACCAGAAGCGTAGCCAATGCTTTTAATACTATTTCGTGTAGGAATGGTTTCAAAAACATTATAAGCATGATTGATATAATCTGAATTATAGACAGAAATCAAAGCATTGTTAGCCGGACCTAAATTATACTGAGGCGCACGAAGACTAGTATCCGAGTCGATACGGTTTCCATTTCGAGGGTCGCGCTGACCAGATGTCGCACGAAGCACCGCGTTGGCCAAGCGATTGCGAGCAATCTTTGCTTGACTTTCCACGGCATCGATTTGAATTGCCGGATTGGACAAGCCTACACGAATAGCCTCTAAAGCCAGATCTCCATTTTCAATAGCAGATTCTGTCCCCGGAATTTCCATAGCTTGTGCACGATAGGTGTATAAATCCAAAGCCAAGGCTTGGAGACGCTTCACCTGGTCTTCCGAGCGAGTGGTCTGAGCCGCTGCTTCTTTCTCACTCGTTTCAGGAGTAGCCCTGTGAATTGAATCGTCCTCAGAGGCACTGCTACTAGCAGTTTCTGATGTGGACTGACTTGTTGAATGACTAACAAGATGAGATTCACTCAAAGAAACCGACTGAGAAAGTGAACTGCTTTCTGAAATCAACTGACTGCCTGACTTCGAGAGTGATTCAGATTCGCTAGCAGACTGGCTCGCTGACACAGAATCTGAGTTAGAGGTCGTCCCCAAGACAAAACTATCCGAACCCGCTACACCAGTCGATGGGCTGATTTCAGACCCAACAGTCGTATCCATCCCATTTTCCTCTGCAAATACTGGGTTAGCAACTGTTGTTGCTCCAGCAAGAGCCCCTAGCACAACCATCCCTTTAACCAGATCCGCAGGCATCGAGTGTGATGTCGCTTCATATTGAACTACGATCTTTTCATCCACACCACCTCGCATGACACGAAATAGGCCTAACCGAGAGACAGATGCTCGTACCCAATTCTTTCCTGATTTGATTAATTTAAAACGTGTGATTCGCTCCGTTTCGCGAAAATCACCCTTCGAACGTTTAAAAAACATGTCCGCTCCTTAAATTTTAGATATCAAGTTATTATACCTTATTTTTTCCCTAATGTAACTAATTAAGACCATTTTCTGACACGAAAACAACATACAAAAAGAGAACCCGGAGGTTCTCTTTTTGGATCCTTTTTTCATTGACCACATACCTGAAATGATCGAATCAAATTAGGATAGAAGATTATTTTTCGTCTTCTTTTTTACGACGACCAAGTACAGCCGCTCCAGCAAGTCCTGCAACTGCTCCAAGAAGAGCTGATGTTACAGATGTTGTTTCACCAGTATTTGGAAGTGCTACAGATTCGCTGTGTTTTTGTGATCCACTTGCTGATTCTGATGTAGACAATGACTCTGAACCAGAAGCTGATTGGCTCATTGAGTTAGAGTATGAACCGCTACCAGATGTTGATCCTGATTGTGATTGGCTAACTGAAACTGAAGTACTTACTGATGTTGAAGTTGATTCAGATGCTGATGTAGACTCTGATGCTGACGCTGATGCGCTTGCTGACGAGCTTGCTGATTCAGATGCTGATACTGATTCTGAAACTGATGCTGACTCTGATGCTGACGCTGATGCGCTTGCTGATGCTGATGCACTCATTGATTCAGATGCTGATGCTGACGCACTCATTGATTCAGACGCTGATACTGATGCTGATGCTGATTCTGATGCGCTCGCTGACTCTGATGCTGACGAGCTTACTGATTCTGATGCTGATACTGATTCTGAAACTGATGCTGACTCTGATGCTGATGCTGACGCACTCATTGATTCAGACGCTGATACTGATGCTGATGCTGATGCGCTCGCTGACTCTGATGCTGACGAGCTTACTGATTCTGATGCTGATGCTGATTCAGATGCTGATACTGATTCTGAAACTGATGCAGACTCAGATGCTGACGCTGACGAGCTTGCTGACTCAGACGCTGATGCGCTTGCTGATGCTGATGCTGATTCTGATGCGCTCGCTGACTCTGATGCTGATACTGATTCTGAAACTGATGCAGACTGAGATGCTGACGCTGACGCGCTCGCTGACTCAGACGCTGATACTGATGCTGATGCTGATGCGCTCGCTGACTCTGATGCTGACGAGCTTACTGATTCTGATGCTGATGCTGATTCAGATGCTGATACTGATTCTGAAACTGATGCAGACTCAGATGCTGACGCTGACGAGCTTGCTGACTCAGACGCTGATGCGCTTGCTGATGCTGATGCTGAT
>NZ_JAHZQQ010000129.1 GCF_019930045.1 Streptococcus australis
ACTTGAAAGCTTATTTGATTAACACTCCGCAACTTTACTTGAGTGTTTACACAAAATTATTGACAGAATCTTTATGATATCAATGAAAACAATACTTATTTTAGTTGCTTTTATAATAGGGGGGCTAATATCAATAGAGTTTATATTGATTTATCTCAAATTAAAAGGAATTAATGTTATTGCCTTATTAAAAGGTTATAGAAGAAGTTATCATAGAAGTTCTTTTTTTATAAAAACAGGGTCGATTGTTATGGTTCTTTATTTAGCAATTGTAAGTATTTTAGGACTCGCTGATTACTTGAGTATGAAACAATACATTCCAACTTGGGAACGCTCAAAGTATTATGCAAATATTGCTTGTGCATGGTCTTGGAGTTATGCAAAAGATGATGATAAGTTCCATGAAATTGTTATTCCAAAGCTGAATAACTTATGGAATAGTTTGGACGATAGTGGAGCAATATTATTTAATGCCCCAAACGTTAGAAAAGATGGAAAGAATGATGATGAGGAGTATCTAAATCAACAACCATTTCAAGGCAATTATGCCTATGTAAATAAAAATTATTTACATATTGCTAAGATTCTGTCAATAATTTTGTGTAAACACTCAAGTAAAGTTGCGGAGTGTTAATCAAATAAGCTTTCAAGTGTGTC
>NZ_JAHZQQ010000130.1 GCF_019930045.1 Streptococcus australis
TCTAGTAAATGTGTTGCAACTCTACTATACAGGATTTATTCCTTTTTGTGTTTACACAACTTATTGTACACTACCCAGAAAACAAACTGAGGTCTAACTTCTTCTAATATATTATTCATATTTTTATCCGTGATATAATCTGCATATACTTTTTCTATACACTTAAATTTTTGGGATATAACTTCTGTTTTTTGTTTTCCTATATCAGACATTTTATATGATAATTGTGCAGTAATATTATGCTGTTCTACAATATCTCCATCTACTATTGAAATATCAGTAAAGCCATATTTTTCAAATTGTTCTACTAATGGACTACCAACCGTTCCTAAACCTATAATTAATATTTTTGAATTACATATATTTTTAAAGTCTGTAAATGGATTATCAGATTTAATTGAACTCAACCCTTGTATATTTCTACTATACAATTTGTATTTTTCATATTCATCATCAGTAAGTTCAAATACTAGTTTATTATGTTTTAAATCATTATATACTTGAAAGTCTTTGGAAATATGATATTTATTTATTAATTTCAGTTCTTCCCAGGTATCATTACGGTAGTGTACAATAAGTTGTGTAAACACAAAAAGGAATAAATCCTGTATAGTAGAGTTGCAACACATTTACTAGA
>NZ_JAHZQQ010000131.1 GCF_019930045.1 Streptococcus australis
AACGCATCCGGACAGGATGCAGAACGGCATAGAGGAGCGTAAGGAGAAAATGTCACATAAGGCGCTCTTCCGCTTCCTCGCTCACTGACTCGCTACGCTCGGTCGTTCGACTGCGGCGAGCGGTGTCAGCACACTCAAAAGCGGTAATACGGTTATCCACAGAATCAGGGGATAAAGCCGGAAAGAACATGTGAGCAAAAAGCAAAGCACCGGAAGAAGCCAGCGCCGCAGGCGTTTTTCCATAGGCTCCGCCCCCCTGACGAGCATCACAAAAATCGACGCTCAAGCCAGAGGTGGCGAAACCCGACGGGACTATAAAGATACCAGGCGTTTCCCCCCGGAAGCTCCCTCGTGCGCTCTCCTGTTCCGACCCTGCCGCTTACCGGATACCTGTCCGCCTTTCTCCCTTCGGGAAGCGTGGCGCTTTCTCATAGCTCACGCTGTTGGTATCTCGGCCCGGTGTAGGTCGTTCGCTCCAAGCTGGGCTGTGTGCACGAACCCCCCGTTCAGCCCGACTGCTGCGCCTTATCCGGTAACTATCGTCTTGAATCCAACCCGGTAAGACACGTCTTAACGCCACTGGCAGCAGCCATTGGTAACTGTCATGGAGGAGTA
>NZ_JAHZQQ010000132.1 GCF_019930045.1 Streptococcus australis
TTGTGTGAATACTTACAGTTTACCCCAATGAAACGCTATGAGTTTTTTTGTTGCACTATATTTTACAATTTATCATTCAAATAAATCTTCCTCTAGCGAAATAACTTTATTAGATTGCTCTCGTAATTGATTTTCTGTAAAATCTAAAACTTTTTGTTTTCTGGGAGCAGTCAGCTTAACAGCCTTTTCAGTTATTTTTTGAACAAGAGGGGAAGTAGGAATTTTTACTTCTTTTACTTCTTGAGTTTTATCTTCTATCAAGTCTGATTTATTAACACCGAAATAGTCCGCAAGTAATTCGATTTTCCCTATCCGAGGATAAGTTATACCCTTTAACCAATCTCTTACAGTAGTGTATTTTAAACCTAAATCAGAACAAAGTTTATTTCTATCAACGTTTCTACTGCTCATTAACTTTTCCAAGTTCGTAGAGAAAATTTCTTTACTTTTATTATTGCTCATTTGTACCACTCCTTTATATAGTATATATTACGGCAAAAACGCAAAAAAGTAAAGAAAAAAATAAAAAAATCCCCAATTGTCAAGTCAAGTGCAACAAAGTTGTTCCTCTGATTAAGCGAGTATCTTTCAAGCTGTTTGAGCTGACT
>NZ_JAHZQQ010000133.1 GCF_019930045.1 Streptococcus australis
TTATGCTGTTTTTCGCAATTCTAGTATATCAGATGAACGTGTCTTTTGTGTTGCACTTCATTTTACAACAGGGCAATCTATATTGATATCTAATGGTATCTCCATAGATGAGATTGAAAAAATAATGTCTTTCCTTAATGATAAAGACACAATCTCTTTACATTCTCTGCTAGAGTGTTCGAAGCTACGTATTTTTAGAAAATTACATAAAGATAAAGCTACAACTTTTCAACTAAATGATAGTGAAATAAAACAGTTTGCAGATTTTATTAAAAATATTGATATAAGATCTTGTTTTCCAGGAAGAGATCCCAATTTAATCGGTGAGAACTTTACAGACCGTTTAGATTGTTATTTAAATAATAATCTAAACTCCATTAATTCTACTTTATATAATCAAATACAAGATTTCTTTAATTCTAATGCTACTGATATTTCATACCCAAAAACTTTGATTGAGTATTTTAGATATTTCTTTAAAGGAAAAGATTCAATAAAATTTATTTCAGACTTTCTGTTAAATGAAAATCTCCCCAATTGTCAAGTCAAGTGCAACAAAGTCATTCCTCTGATTAAGCGAGTGTTCTTCCAGCTGTTTGAGCTAGCT
>NZ_JAHZQQ010000134.1 GCF_019930045.1 Streptococcus australis
GTGTGAATACTTACAGTTTACCCCAATGAAACGCTATGAGTTTTTTTGTTGCACTATATTTTACAATTTATCTTTTATATAAACTAGTTCATCTTCAATTATCTTACCAAATTCCCAAACAGAAGTTCCATCTCCGTTGTAATCTGGTGTCGGCCCCCTATCATAATTATGAAAAGTTAAAGAAAATAATTCTTGTTCAGCTTGAGTAATATCAATTCCTATTGTAGTGATACCTGTATAAGTTCGAGGTTCAAATACAATCCCGTTTTGTGATAATAACGTTTTAAACTCAAATAAAAAAGTATTAACTTCATCCTTTGTTGCTTTGCTTTCGGGTGTCATATCTCTCCCCCTTTCTAATATAATAGTAACACGTTCAATAAGAAAATGCAATCAATTGATTGCATTTTGTATAGAAATAAATTATATTATTAATAGGTGTTGTGATGTTTTAACAGATTTTTAAAACCTATTTTGAAAATTACTATTTCAATGAATTTCAATATATTTTTAAATCCCCAATTGTCAAGTCAAGTGCAACAAAGTCATTCCTCTGATTAAGCGAGTGTTCTTCCAGCTGTTTGAGCTA
>NZ_JAHZQQ010000135.1 GCF_019930045.1 Streptococcus australis
TCTAGTAAATGTGTTGCAACTCTACTATACAGGATTTATTCCTTTTTGTGTTTACACAACTTATTGTACACTACCTCTTAGAAGCCCTCTTGGCGGTCTTAGCAGTTGTTACTGGTTTCTTTGGAATGAACGTTCCATTGCCCTTTACAAACGATCCCAATGCCTGGATTTATATTTCGATCGCTAGCTTCGTCTTGTGGTTGATTTTATCACGAATCTTGCGCTGGATTGCCCATAAACGATAAAAAAAGAGAGGTAGGGAAGAAATTCCTTACCTCTTTCGTATCTTGGCTATTTCAGAAAATCTTTCATTTTTAACTCTGCCTCCCCTAAGAAGAAGAGGCAGTTTTGATACAAGTGATCGACTGTACAAAATCTTCTTGGAAATAGTAGGAGTAGATTTAAAAGTACTGAGTGGATTATAAACAATTTATAATTGGATTGAATCGTTGAATCAGTTAAATGAATGAAGCATTTTAATGATACTGAAATAGGTAGTGTACAATAAGTTGTGTAAACACAAAAAGGAATAAATCCTGTATAGTAGAGTTGCAACACATTTACTAGA
>NZ_JAHZQQ010000136.1 GCF_019930045.1 Streptococcus australis
GCTTACAGAACTGCTTGTGAAGCTCTAGAGGATGAGTTCAAGTAAATGTTGCACTTATTCTTGCAATTTATCATATATAAAAAGGATGAAAAAACCTATGCATAAGTGTAAACCAACCATTTTTCCAGTTTATATAGGCCAAGAGAGCACCTGAATGAAACGTTCATTTTCTTTTAAGGCCTATTTAAAAAATGAACACATCATTCAGATTCCCACATTTTTTTGCCTATAAAACTGATAATAACGGCATATTTTGTATCGACACTTTTTCTTCCTTCATGAAAATTATAGCACAGAAAGTTTTGGATAGCAAATAATTTGAAAGCCTTCTTATTTTACTCATAGAACTATACTCATTCTTTATACAGATAATTTTTACCCTACTATTATCTACTTAAATGGTAGGGTTATAAAGGATAAAACAATAGTATAGTATTATACTATTGTTTTATCCTGTTTCTCTAACTGCTAGATTATACAAAAAGAGGCTGGGACAAAAGTCCTAGCCTCTCAATTGTCTTTGGATTATCGAGCAAGACGCAGTGGTTGAGTGGGC
>NZ_JAHZQQ010000137.1 GCF_019930045.1 Streptococcus australis
CTGATACTGATTCTGAAACTGATGCAGACTGAGATGCTGACGCTGACGCGCTCGCTGACTCAGACGCTGATACTGATTCTGATGCGCTCGCTGACTCTGATGCTGACGCTGACGAGCTTGCTGATGCTGATGCAGATGCAGACTCTGATGCTGATGCGCTCATTGATTCAGATGCTGATGCTGATGCAGACTCTGACGAGCTTGCTGATGCTGACGCTGACGCGCTTGCTGATGCTGATTCTGATGCGCTCACTGATTGTGATTCTGAAACAGATTCTGACGCTGATTCGCTCAAGGATGTAGATGTTTCTTCTGACTCTGATGCACTCACTGATTGTGATTCTGAGACTGACTCTGATGCAGACTCACTTAATGAGGTAGACGTTTCTTCTGATTCTGATGCCGACTCACTTAGTGAAGTTGAGGCTTCTTCTGACTCTGATGCGCTCACTGATTGTGATTCTGAAACGGATTCTGACGCTGATTCACTTAATGAGGTAGATGTCTCTTCTGATTCAGA
>NZ_JAHZQQ010000138.1 GCF_019930045.1 Streptococcus australis
CTCAAACAGCTGGAAGAACACTCGCTTAATCAGAGGAATGACTTTGTTGCACTTGACTTGACAATTGGGGAAAAAGAAAAACTTAAGGAATTTACCAAAAATATTGACGAACTACAAATAATACAGAGTACACCAATAACTATTACAAAAAATATGATTGATAAGAAGTTTAAGCAAATACTAGAAAGGGATAAAGATTTAAAGAGAATAAGAATTCATGATTTAAGACACTCTCATGCATCATTACTTATAAATCAAGGGGAAGATTATCTTGTTGTTAAAGAAAGATTAGGACACGCATCTATTACGACAACAATTGATACTTATTCCCATTTGTACCCTAGCAAACAGAAAACATTGGCTAATAAACTTGATGAGTTATTTTAAAATGGAAAAAATTGGTAACTCGAGATACAACAAAGAAAAAAAGACAAGGTCCGAAAACCTTGTCTTTAATACTATACCGGCGGCCGGGGTCGAACCGGCACGTCCTTGCGGACA
>NZ_JAHZQQ010000014.1 GCF_019930045.1 Streptococcus australis
CTTACAGTTTACCCCAATGAAACGCTATGAGTTTTTTTGTTGCACTATATTTTACAATTTATCAGAAGAAAAAAGTTTCTTTCATACTACTGTTCATCATTAGAAAAACCTCATTAACTACTGCTATGTTTTCATACAACAGTTAAGTTAAATTTCTTTAAACTCACTTTTCCTTAAATTCTATTCTACCAAAATATGCCCATGAATTCATACCAAAACAAAAAGAGCAGCAAACTGAGCTGCTCTCCATTTGGTTTATTTTTCTACCATACCGCCCTTGATAAGACTGTCTTTCGTTACTGAATAACTAACTGTTTTGTCATCTAGGGGATTAAAGCCTGGGACGATTTCTTTTAATTTTTTAAAATCGATTTTTGTGTAATCAATGGTATTGCGGATATAAAATATTCCATCTTTGTATTCTGATGTCAGTTCAAATCCTTGTCCCATCAAATCTTTGAACATTTCTTGGCTCTTAGCAACGGCTTCTTTCATGGATTCAAGAGGGTTTTCACCAGGAACTTTTGAGACGTCGTAATCATCAACTTTTTCTTGTACTAACAAGGTATCTCCCTTGTAATACAAGGTTACAGTGGACTTACCTGCTTCATCACTCGATTCAAGAACCGTTTTTTGAGCACCTGCTAGTGCATCCTCTTTTTGGCTTTCATCCGTTGATGACTCTTTTGTCTTCTCTTTAGCGGATGATTTGCTTGTTGCTTTACTAGTCGCCTTAGTAGACGATGGACTAGTAGATTTTGTACTCTCTTTTTGTGCGCAACCAGCTAAAAGAAGACCCGCTGTCAAGAAGACGGCTAACATTTTTGTGGTTTTATTCATTTTGAATACCTCATTTTTTTATGATAGTTAGGGAAATGACTGATGTCTGAAACGAGTCATTTAGCAAGATCAACTGTCGTTTTAGGTGTTATTAGAAAAGCCTCAAAAATGATGTTCGCAGTCCCTCCTTATCGATCATTGTAGCCGTCTGGGTGGCTGGAATGCCATGCCCAGGCGGTTTGGATGATGGTTTCGATATTGTCAAATTTTGGTTGCCAGCCGAGGATGGCACGCGCCTTCTCAGAGGATGCGATCAGGGTATCTGGATCTCCTGGTCTACGATCTGCAATCTCCAGAGGGATTGGATGTCCCGTCACCTTTCGGGCTGCTTCTACGATTTGAAGATTGGAGAATCCAGTCGACGAGCCCAGGTTAAAGGCAGTAGATGGGTTACCATTACGCAGATACTCCACTGCTAAAAGATGGGCATCCGCCAAGTCAAATGGATGGACATAGTCCCGAACATTGGTGCCATCTGGTGTCTGGTAGTCATCTCCAAAAATAGAGATCTTCTCGCGTTTTCCTTGGGCCACTTGTAAGACGATCGGTAAGAGATGGGTCTCTGGTCCATGGTCTTCCCCAATAGATCCGTCAGGCTTAGCACCCGCAACATTAAAGTAACGAAGGGGCACATACTTGATGCCGTAGGCTTGATCAGCCCAACGCATGATGGTTTCCATCATGAGCTTGCTTTCGCCATATGGGTTGATTGGTTTTTGCGGAGTGGTTTCAAGAATCGGAATTTCTTCTGGAATGCCGTAGGTGGCAGCAGTTGAAGAAAAGACGACGTAGTGCACCCCACATTCATGCATGACTTCCAAGAGTTTGACCATGCCTGCTGTATTGTTGTCAAAA
Organism: Streptococcus australis; assembly: GCF_019930045.1. GTDB lineage: Bacteria > Bacillota > Bacilli > Lactobacillales > Streptococcaceae > Streptococcus > Streptococcus australis_D. The sequence continues at coordinate 1,696 of NZ_JAHZQQ010000014.1, forward strand.
TATTTCAATGGATCTGCCATGGATTCAGCGACCAATGAGTAGGCCGCAAAGTGGATGACCGCATCGATATCTGCATGTTCCTTAAAAACAGTGCGCATAAAGTCTTGATCCGCCAGGTCTCCTTGGTAAAAGACGGCATCTGGATGCACCGCTGCACGGTGGCCTGTGACCAGGCTATCGACCACGACGACTTTTTCCTGTCCTTCATTAACCAAGCGGTCCACCATGTGGGAACCGATATAGCCAGCTCCTCCGAGTACGAGTATTGCCATTTATTTTCCTTTCGCTTCTTTGTTTTCTCTCTTATTGTACCAAATTTCTGCCTCTTCTCCAGACTTAAAGTGTCGCAACAAAGCGTCTAAAGGCTGTCTGGCCTTCTGCTGTTCGCTTGTAGACACCAGCATCTTCCAGCACCCGCGCAAAGATTTGACCGACTGATTTACGGACAAGGGCTTCTGCCTCTGCTTCATCTGTGAGGGATGGGTGAGTGGCTTTCAAATTATCTGTCCAAGGCTGGTGGTAGGTTGCTACCGTGCTCTCACGTCCAAGTAGATAGTCTTGGACCTGCTTGAGTTCTTCCTTAAGACGAGGTGGCAAAATCGCTAGCCCCATGACTTCGATTAGGCCGATATTTTCTTTTTTGATGTGTTGCACATCTGCATGCGGGTGATAGATACCATCTGGATGCTCTGGTGAGGTTTGGTTGTCACGGAGCACCAAGTCCAGCTCATAATGCCCATCACGAATCCGTGCAATGGGGGTAATGGTATGGTGGGGCTGACCGTCGGATGACGCTAAGACTTGAACGGCTGGATCCGAGTAGCCACACCAGGCTGTAAGGATATGGTCTGCCAGAGCAATCAATTGTTCCTTGTCGTCTGATTGCAAGCGGAGAACTGACATAGGCCAGTTGACAATTCCTAGTGACACAGCCTCAAATCCCTCAACGCTAAAGCTTTCCTCAACAGGAGCTAGCTCCATAGGGAAGGTGTGCCGTCCGCCTTGGTAATGGTCATGAGTGAGGATAGACCCCCCTACAATAGGCAGATCTGCATTGGAGCCCGCAAAATAACCTGGAAAAGTCTCGACAATGGTCAAAAGTCGCTCAAAGGTCTTGCGACTAATGGCCATGGGCACATGCTGGCTATCGAGGAAAATGCAGTGTTCATTGAAGTAGGCATAAGGGGAATACTGGAAACCCCAATCATGACCGTCCATGTCAAAGCGAATAATCCGGTGATTGGCGCGAGCTGGATGATCTAGGCGACCTTGATAGCCTTCATTTTCAAAGCACAATTGGCAGGCTGGATAATGACTGGCTTTAGCAAGCTTGGCCGCTGCAATGTCTTTAGGATCTTTTTCAGGTTTTGACAGATTGATGGTGATTTCAAGAGAGCCATAGGGAGTCTCTGCCTCAAAGGCGATATTTTGTGCAATAGCCTCTACTTTGATGTAGTCGTTGCGCTTCGAAAGGGCATAGAAATCAGCAATCGCGTCCTCCTTGGACTGACGGTAGGTCTCCCAGAAATGATGGTTGACCTGACTCGGACTGGGGGTGATCCAATCCATCAACTCTGCACCCAAGCTGTCCTTGGCGGCCATGCTATCTTGAATCATATTATTCGCAACTGCAATCTCCACCAACTGATCTTTGAGCGCGATCAAGTCTTCTTTTTGGGCTGGTCCATCTAGGCCTTCTTCTCCAACGCGACTCATGATGCGATTTTTTAGATAAATCCGATCCATCTCTTCGTAGTCACTCGCCGCAATGACGGCTGTGACAAATGCATCCAAAATTCCCTGATTCATTGATTCTCCCTCTTACGTTTTAAATAGTCTCTGACAGCATCCAAATCCTGGAAAACTTGTTCTGCTTTAGTTAAGAAAGACTGTGCTGGTACTTTTAAATCTGGAACACATATGACTGGGATTCCAGCCCGATAGGCTGCTTCAATCCCTGCTTCACTATCCTCTAGCACTAAGCAATTCTCTGGTAAAGCATTCAAATCACTACAAGCCTTTAAAAATATATCTGGGTAAGGTTTACTTCGTTTGACATCTTTTGCAAAAACTAAATGGTCAAATAAGGACAGGATCCCATTGCTATCCAAGATCATTCTAGCCCGAGATTCAACACTTGAAGTTGCTAGGGCGATTGGGATGCCCTCTGTTTTCAAAAAAGTAAGTAAATTCTTAGCACCTTTTTTTAAATGAACACCTTGGGCTAATATTTTAGCTTCCAGTTCATAGACTTTAGCCAAGGTTTGGTCAAAGTTCCATGGTAAATCATAGGTATCCAAAAATCGTTGAACATTCTCCTCTTCCCTATGTCCACTGTAGTCTCTAGAATAAGTTTCTTCTGTGAAAGGAATTCCAAAATCTCTAAGCAATTCTTGATAAACTTTTAGAGAAATGATTTCAGTATCGGCTAATAAGCCATCTAAATCAAATATTACAGCTTCCATTATTATCACCTAGTCTAAAACTCGTGTCCCTGCCGCAACTTCTGCAATATAGAAGCTTGGCGCATAGCCAACTACTTCTTCATAGCGGTTGCCGACAGCTTCTTCAAATGCTTCAACTTTATCTTTGTTTACAAGGGCGATGGCGCAACCACCAAAGCCTGCTCCTGTCATACGAGCGCCCAAGACACCTTCTTGTTCCCAGGCTGTATGCACCAAGGTATCTAATTCTAGACCAGTCACTTCGTAGTCATGCTCCAAGGATACGTGGGAAGCATTCATGAGACGGCCAAAGCCTTCCAAATCACCTGCTTCAAGAGCCTTACGAGCTTGGAGGGTCCGTTGGTTTTCAAGTACAGCATGACGAGCCCGTTTGATGCGATTTTCATCCTTGATCAAGTAGCTGTAGGCATCAAAAGCCCAGAGATCCAATTCCCCTAAGGTTTGGATATCCAGTTTTTCTTGGAGTTCAGAGACGGCTGTTTCACATTCCGCACGGCGTTCATTGTATTTTGAATCCGCTAATTCCCGGCGTTTGTTGGTGTTCATGATGACCACGACATTGTCTTTGAGGTCCAGCGGTACCAAATCATACTCTAGGGTGTTGGTATCGAGGTAAATAGCCCGTTGATCAGCTCCCATACCGATGGCAAATTGGTCCATGATCCCAGAGTTGACTCCGATGAAGTGATTTTCGGTTTGTTTACCGATCTTGACCAGATCTAGACGATCTAAGTGAAGATCATATAGTTTCTCAGCGATGACGCCAATCAAGAGCTCAAGCGATGCTGAAGAAGAAAGACCGGATCCATTTGGAATATTGCCGTAGACATAGACATCCATACCGCTATCAATAACATGACCCGCTTCTTGCAAGAAATGGAGCACGCCTTTTGGATAGTTGGTCCAGTTGTGTTCTTTTTCAAAGTGGAGATTTTCAAGTGGAACTTCAATGATTCCCTTGTCTTCAAAGTTTCCTGAGAAGAAACGCAAGACCTTATCCTCACGCTTTCTTGCTGCTCCGTAGGTACCAAGTGTGATAGCTGCTGGGAAGACATGGCCACCATTATAGTCAGTGTGTTCACCGATCAGATTAATCCGTCCTGGTGAAAAGAAAGTGTGGTCAGCCTTTTCCCCAAAGACAGCCTGGAATTTTGCTTGTAAATTTTGAGATGTGATTGTTGTCGTCATGAGAAACTCCTTTAGTTTTGTAAACGTTTTTATACTTGTATTATATCTGATTAGAAGTAAAACTTCAAGTATTTTTAGTAAAATTTTATTCATTTTCCATTTCATGCCCAAAAAGGCTATAAAAAAGCCTTTTCATCCGATCGTAACTTCTATTTCTATCTTTCTTTTTTGAGCTAATTTTAGTAAAAGTTTACCAAAAAATCTCAATTGGGAGATTACCCAATTGAGATTCTTAAAGGTTCTAAAACACCATTTCTTGACCATTTTCTGTCACTTGGTAAGTGCCCTCAGCAAGATTGAGTCGGGCTGTTGCTGTTACAGTCTGGTCCTTGTTTTGGCGCGTGATGACAATGGTATGTTCATCTGGTGTATCCACTTCAATGCTTCCTTCTAGGTCAAAAGCTTGCGAGTTGTTACGGAAACTAAAGAGCTTGAGAAGGGATTTCACAACTGCACGCTCTACTTCTTGAGCAATTTCTTCATTGCTGTAGTAATGACGATTGATATTGCGGCCTTCCTTAGTGTTTTCTAAGAGTTCCAAATCATTCTTCCCTGCTAGGAATCCAACATAATAGACTTGTGGAATGCCTGGCGCAAAGGCTTGAATCAAGCGGGCTAGGAAATACTTGCCATCGTCATCTCCAAGCGCTGAATAGTAGGTCGAATTGATTTGGTAGATGTCCAAGTTGTTGTACTCTGCTGTTGAATATTTGCGTTTCACATTTGCTCCTACCTTGTAGAGCTCATTTGAAGCATAGTCGATCTCTTCATCTGTCAAGATATCCTTGACATCGACCACGCCAATCCCGTCATGGGTGTCGAGTGTCGTGAATTGCTTCATCGGACTCATCTTCAACCACTTAGCAAGGCGCTCCACTTTTGAGCTATAGAGGGTATAGAGGGTCACCATTGGAAGGGCAAAGTCATAGACATAATAGTCGTGATCAGCAATCTTAAATTGGATAGAATAGTGTTCATGAATCTCTGGCAAGAGCTCAGCACCGTAGCTGGCTGCCATATCGCGCACCTTATCCAACAAGTCCCAAATGTCTGGCTCCACGAAGAAATCATTGGTATCCAACTTCTTGACTGCATAGGCAAAGGCATCTAGGCGAATGAGGTCACAACCATTGCTCGCCAAATGTTCGATGGTCTTGCGTATAAAGTCCATGGTCACTTCCTTGGTCACGTCCAGGTCAATCTGCTCTTCCCCGAAGGTATTCCAGAGATGCTCAGTTGTCCCATCCGCAAAGGTAATTTCTTGCTTGGGAGCTCGATCCTTGCGCTTATAAATCAAGTCCACATCCGCTTGAGTAGGACGATTCTCCGGCCAGAACTTGTCCCAGTTGAGGAAAAGATCCTTGTAGGCACTTTGGTCGTGCTTTTCTTGGTAGTCTTTATAATACTTAGATTGACGAGAAATATGATTGATCATAAAGTCAAACATAAGATAGTACTTGTCGCCCAAGCGTTTGACATCTTCCCAATCTCCAAAGGCTGGATCCACTTGGTCATAGTCCACAGGCGCAAAGCCACGGTCACCGGTTGATGGGAAAAATGGCAAGAGGTGAACTCCACCGACTGCATCTCCAAAATATTTCTCCAGATTTTCATAGAGGTCCTTGAGGTTATTTCCCAAGCTGTCTGAGTAAGTAATTAACATGGTTTTATTTTGAATCGACATAATGGTCTCCTTTTCTTTATTTGAAAGCCAAGTCTGAAGAGACCTGGCTTTCTTGAGTTTTTCTATTTTAGAATTGCTTTCTAGGATACGATTGAAATCAGCAAGCTGAATCGTCCCTTTGTATCTTATTATTTCACTGCGCCGTTGCTCATTCCTGCGATGATATGGCGTTGGAAGAAGAGATAGACAATGGTGATACTGATAATGCCGACCACGTAAGAGGCAAAGCTTGGTCCGTAGTCGTTGAAATATTGGCCTGCGTAGTTGTATTGGAACAAAGGCAGAGTCCACATTTTGGAATCCCGGTTCAAGACAAGGAGTGGCAACATAAAGTCATTCCAGAACCAAAGGGCATTGATGATCATGGTTGTCGCATGCATCGGTTTCATCATTGGGAAGATAATGCGGAAATAGGTTGTAAATTTATTAGCCCCATCGATCTCAGCTGCTTCATCCAGACTTTCTGGAATCGAGATTTTGATATAGCCGACATAGAGGAAGAGGGTCTGTGGAATTGCATAAGTCAAGTAGAGCAAGATCAAACCAAAGGTGTTAGCCAAACCGAGTTTACTCATCATAACCGTAATCGGAATCATGATGACTTGGAAAGGTACGAAAATCCCAAGGATCAAGAGGGTATACATGATGGTAAAGGCTTTTCTCTTACTCATATTACGAGCGATGGAGTAGGCTGCCATAGGGATAAAGATCATTACTGCAAGTAAAGACAAGACAGTGATGACGACAGAGTTCCAATAATAGCCTCCGATGCCATCCGCTAAGAGGCGACTAAAGTTATCCCATGTGAAGTTGGTTGGAAATCCAAAGAAATTGTCTACGATATCCTTGGTGGGTTTGAAGGAACTAAAGAGGGTGGCAAGGAGTGGCACTAAAATCAGAACCGATCCTAGAATCAATAGAATGTATTTGCCAATCAAGGCTTTTCTTTCATCTTGTTTCATCGTGCTTCTCCTCTTAAATTTCAAATTTCTTAGATACTCTCAATTGGATGATCGAAATCACTACAATTAAGAAGAACAAGATTACGGCAATGGCATTGGCATAACCGAATTGGTTGTTTTTAAAGGCATAGTTATAAACCAAGAGCCCAAGTGAGGTTGTGGCGTTGTTTGGACCACCACCGGTCATGGCAAAGACTTGGTCAAAGGCAGTCAGCCCACCTTTTAGGGCTAGGATAAAGACCATAGAGACACTTGGTAGCAAGTAAGGCAATTCAATATTCCAGAAGACTTGCTTGCTAGTCGCGCCATCGATCTTCGCAGCTTCTGTAATCTCAGTTGGGATGGATTGCAGACCTGCTAGGAAGATAATGATAGGCATAGCCACCCCTTGCCATAGAAGGACAAAGACAGCCGCAAAGATTGCTCCCCACTTAGTCCCTAAAAGACTGGTTTGGAGGAACTCAATATGAAGGGCATTCCCAATCGCTGGAAGACCGTAGTTGAAGACTTGCTTGAAGATCAAAGCTACTGTCAACCCAGACAAAACAGCTGGGAAGAAGAACCATGCACGGAAGAAGGTTTGACCTTTGATTTTAGAGTTCAAGACACGCGCAATGAAGATCCCAAGGGCAATCTCACCAACCACCATGGCAATGGTGATGATCGCGGTAAATCCAATCGCATTCATGAATTTTGGATCCATGAAGAGGAGTTTAAAGTTGTTTAAGCCGACAAACTTGTAGTTATACGTCAAACCTGTCCAGTTGGTAAAACTGTAAAAGGCTCCTTGGAACATCGGCACATAGAAGAAAATTGCTTGTAACAAGAGGGGAATGACCACAAAAGCCCATGCCCAATATTTTTGTAATACTTTTTTCATAGTCTCTCTACTCCTAATCCACATCCGCTTTCATCGGGTTAAAGAAGGCATTCAAATCATTGACCATTCCTTGTTTATCACCTGTCAAGACATAGTTCATGGTCAAGGTATGGAAGTCTGCTTCACTGGTCCAGTATTGTTGCAACCAGACCAAGTGACGATCCGTAAAGGCATATTTGGTCATCCCAGCAAGCGGTGAATCCTCTCCTGCTTGTTTGACCCCTTCGATCGCTGTTGGAGATCCGTCCACATCGTAGTATTTTTGCATGACTTCTGGACGGGTCATGTATTCCACAAAGGCATTGGCTTCTTTTGGATGTTTGGTAGTAGCTGAGATAGACCATGCCAAGTCACCTGCACCAACGGTTAAGCTTTGTCCTTTTTCTTTTCCTGGAATCATGAAGGTCCCAATCTTAAAGTTCGGTTTTTGTTCATTAATCGCTGTGATCGCCCAAGACCCATTTGGTGTCATGAGGACATCCCCACGTGCGAAGGCTCCGATGACATCGGTATAGCCAGCACCTTCCCAGTTCTTTTGCTTCGAACCTTTAATGCGAAGAATATCCATCACCTTGATGTCATCTTTCATAATCGGATCAGTCAATTTAATAGCATTTGGTTGAGAATAACGAAGGTATTGATTGGCTTCTTTTCCTCCACCTGCTGCTGTCGCAAAGGCTAATTGATTGTAACCATTGAGTGTCCAAGCATCTGCACCTGCAATTCCAAATGGTGTTTGTCCTTTAGCAACGATGTCTTTGACTAACTGTTCAAATTCATCCCAGGTTTCAGGGACCTTCAAGCCCAGTTCTTCGAATTTATCTTTGTTGTAGTAAATTCCGTAAGCATTGGCTGTGAAAGGAACGTTGTAGACTTTTCCGTTTACAGCATATTTTTCAGCATAGCCATTTTTCACGCGTTTCAGATAGTCTTTATTGGACAAATCTTCGAAGACACCTGCTTTTGCCCATTCTTGCAATTCGATGGACTGTGGGTAAATATTGACCACATCTGGCACATCTCCTGCGAGGACACGTGTCTTCAACACCTCACCAGCGTTTGGTACATTGACAACTTTGACCTTGACCTTTGGATTTTCCTTTTCAAAATCACGCGCGATTTCTTCCAAGGTTTTGGTCATTTCTTTTTTCTGGTTGAAATACTCGATGGTCACTGTGCCATCCGCAGATTTTCCATCGTTGGAGCAAGCACCGAGCCCAAACAAGGCTAGGCCTGTAGTCGCAAGAAGTCCGATTTTTTTATACCATTTCATTTGGCTGTCTCCTTTTATTTTTTGACAAAAACATATTGTTTGCTGAGGAAATCTCCCTGAGGAAGAACGACGGTTAAGCCGGCATACATGAGCTCAGCTCCTGAATAGACTTGGTCTGTCCCTTCTAGGCTATAGAGCGCATCTTCTTCCAATCCTTTGAGCTTCAGAGTCGGCTCGATCTCCTCAACCGTTGATAAAACCCGTACATAGGTTACAACCGTGCGGTCTTGATAAGTAAACTGGACGGCTGCTTGATTGCTACCTTGGCTTGGATTGATCAAGCGGTAGTGTTTTCCGAATTGAACAAGGGCTCGAATCGTTTTGTAATGAGCGACTTGAGCTGCAATCCTATCCAACTCTTCTTGCGGAAGACTGGTTAGATCCAATTCATAGCCCAGATTTCCCATCATGGCTACATGACCTCTCGTTTCAAGTGGTGTCATCCGTCCCATCTGGTGATTTGGCACCGCTGATACGTGAGCCCCCATAGCGATAGTTGGATAGAGATAGCTAGATCCATACTGGATCGGAAGTCTGGCAATGGCATCCGTATTGTCACTCGCCCAGACCTGAGGGAAGTACCGCATCATACCAAGGTCGTTGCGACCACCACCACCGGAGCAAGACTCAAAGAGGATGTTCTCGTACTTCTCTGTCAAGTAAGAAACCACTTCATAGAGACCCAAGATATAAGCATGGGATTGCATCTTGGTTTCAAGGTAGGTTTTACCATTTCCAAGTTTGGTGATATTGCGGTTCATGTCCCATTTGACATAGTCGATCTCATGGTTTCCAAGTAAGTCATCCAAGACCTGCTTGATATAAGAAACCACTTCTTTATTGGAGAAATCGAGCACCAGTTGATTCCGTGAATAGGTGTGTTCGTAACCTGGGACTTGAATAGCCCAGTCCGGATGAGCCCGATAGAGGTCACTATCAACAGAAATCATTTCTGGCTCCACCCAAAGGCCAAATTGAAGCCCCTTGTCGTGGATGCCCTGGATCAATTCTGCTAGACTTCCTCCTAATTTTTCTTCATTGACAGTCCAGTCACCGAGAGCCCGATTGTCATCATAGCGATTGCCAAACCAGCCATCATCAAGAACAAAGAGCTCGATTCCCACTTTTTGAGCCTCGTCTGCCAGCTCCAATAATTTTTCTTTCTTGAAATCAAAGTAGGTGGCTTCCCAGTTGTTGATCAGAATTGGACGTTCTTTATGAGCAAAGGGACTAGGAATGATATGGTCTTGGACAAATGCTTGACTCTCTTGACTGAGACCGGTCAATCCCTCATGTGAATAGCTAATCATGGCCACCGGCGTATCAAAGCTCTGATTTGGCGCTAACTCCCAGGAGAAGTTTTCTGGATTGATTCCCAATCCAACCCGCACTTCATTGATTTGATTCTTTTGAACAAATCCTTCAAAATTCCCACTGTAGAGCAGTTGGAAGGCAAGGGCTGAACCGGCATCTTCTGTCACTTCATGGTCAGCAAGGATCAGGGCAGGAGTCTGGGCGTGTCCAGAAGCACCACGGTTCGAGCTAATAGAGAAGATTCCTTGTTCCACTTGTTGACGGCGAACTGTTTTTTCTCTCGCATAGGCTCCTTGAAGTGTGATGACATCATAGTCACCTGCTGGGACATCGGTCATCACACTAAGGGCCTTGTGGATCACGACGGTTTCATCACTATAGTTTTCAATCTTTGAAAAGCTGGTGATGGTTGCCCGATCCTCGTAAGCCGTGTAATAGAGGGTCAAACGAAGGGCCGCTTGATCATCTTCAAAGACCAAGGCCAAGGTTTCAGCCTGATCTACCGAGTAAGGATTAGGAAGGCCGGTCGCCTCGACACTACCAGAGTATATATTGGCTCCGACATAGAGGAAATCCGTCACCTCTGTGGCACCGTGCTGGATCTGGATCGACGGTTTTCGAAAATCTCCAAGCCCATGTTGTCCTAAGACCTGACGCTGGGTATCCAAACTGAAGGTTCGAATATCAGGTGTGGGATTTCCTGAGAAAGCATGGTCCTTCTCATGCACCGTATTGGAAAAATGATAAGACGGAATCGGACGTCCCAAATGCTTAAGCATCAGGTAGCCATCGCGATTTTCAAGGATGAGGCTCAATCCCTTACTTTCTACATAGAACAAATTTTGTTCAATACGAATTGCCATGTCTTCCTCCCATTGGATCCTAAAAATCTATTACTATGTATTTTTATTTCTAGTTCCCATATCTTTCTTTTTTAACATGTCTTTATTTTACGTGATGTAAACGCTTCCGAAAATAGAATTTTGTTGCACTTATATGGTAAAATGTTAGGTAGGAGGTTCAACCATGTCAGTCTTTTCTGAATACCAAACCGACACTATTGACCTAGCCCTTGATTTTTATGGCTACGAAGATTGTCCGAAGAATTATGAATTTGGTCCTAGCGTCCGAGATAATTTTGTACTGCATTTTGTTACCAAGGGAAAGGGAGTCTTTCACTTTGAAAAAAAAGAAATCCACCTAGAAGCTGGGGATCTCTTTCTTCTTCCAAAAAATAAGGTGACCTACTACCAGGCAGACTCAGAAGAGCCTTGGTCCTACTACTGGATTGGCATCAGTGGCACCAAGGTAAGTGATTTCATGCGCTTTTCAACCCTACAAGAAAAAGGCTTTTTAAAGAAAACAGAGGTGGACACAGAGCGGATTGGCCTGTTTATGGAGCAACTCGTCCACAAGGCAGAGGCTTCAAAGATGACTTCGCATTACCAACTCCACCTTCTCTCTCAGATCTATGAACTGCTATTTCTTATCAGTGAAGTGTCCCCCGATATCCATCGGAGCCATCCATCTCCCACCTATCAGCTCTATCTGACCTGCAGGCATATGATTGAGACTCATTACAATAAAGAGCATCTAAGTATTCAAGAGATCGCCGATGACCTCAATGTCCATCGGTCTTACCTAACAACTGTTTTTAAGGAGTTTCACCAGATCTCTCCCAAAGAATTCCTGCACTCGGTCCGCATGCAGCGGGCCCAGCAATTGCTGGCAAACACAGACGAGAGCATCAAGATTGTGGCTTACTCAGTTGGCTTTTCAGACCCCCTCTATTTTTCAAAGTCCTTTAAGGCCTATAGCCAACTGACTCCTAGCCAATATCGTAACAAACATAAAATTTAGTAAAATTTTATTTCTTTTTACTAGTATTTAGAGTATACTGGAACTAGTAAGCAATAAAGGATGAACTATGGCAACGATTAAAGACATTGCGGAAAAAGCAGGCGTTTCTCAGGCAACGGTCTCTCGCGTCCTTAACCAGGATCAAAACCTATCCGTTAGTGATGCAACTCGAAAACTAATATTCGAAACAGCTGAGAAACTCCATTACCAAAAGAAAGATCGAAAAAATAACCCTCTTCAAAGCAAACGCTATCGCATTGCTATCTTAGAATGGGTGACTGAAGAGGAAGAGTTAGAGGATCTTTATTACTACTCCATCCGAGTCGGAATTGAAAAACAAGCCCAAGAACTTGGACACGAAATCTTCCGTGTCTTTAACTTAGAGGATTGGGGACCTCTTGAAAAATCAGATGGAATTATCGCTCTAGGTAAATTTAGTCCCGAAGTTATCAGTCAACTTGAAGGCTATCAGAAAAAACTTGTCTTTGTAGACTCTAATACTTTAATATATGGCCATACCTGTGTAATGACAGATTTTGAAACATCTGTTTACCAAGCGCTGTCATATTTAATAGAATCTGGTCACAACCAGATTGGTCTCCTTGTTGGACAAGAAACGACCGCCGATAATCTCCCTCTTCAAACAGATCCCCGTTACATAAGTTTTAAGCATTACCTAGAAGAGAAAGAACTTTATCAACCAGACTTTATCCGGGTGGGGCATTTTTCAAGTGAATCCGGCTACGAGATGATGAAAGAACTGATTGCTGAATTAGGAGACCGGCTTCCTTCAGCCTTTTTCATGGCCAGCGATGCCTTGGCAGTTGGTGCTCTTCGTTCTCTCCAAGAAGCTAGCATTCCCGTCCCAGATCGGGTCAGTCTCATCTCCTTTAATGACACCTCGATTGCTAAGCATGTCTATCCTCCGCTTTCTGCCGTTACTGTCTACACAGAAGAAATGGGGAAACAAGCCATTCACAGACTGTTACAAGACCTTCAAAGAGGAGATTCAGGAATTCCAACTATGCATACTTTGGCCACTCGTCTCACCATCCGTGAAAGCACGCGTTAAGAACTTATGAAAACACACGAAATTTTATACCAAACCTTATCCCAAGCCCAGGATTATGTCAACGGCGAACAACTAGCCCAGGAAATGGGCCTGTCTCGCACCTCTATCTGGAAGGCCATCCAGCGTCTAGAAAAAGAAGGCATCGAGATTGAGTCTGTTAAAAATCGAGGCTACAAGATCCTTTCTGGAGACCTCCTAATCCCCCAAGTCATCGAAGACCTTTGTCCATTGACTGTCTCCTATAATCCCCAGTGCCAATCCACCCAGTTAGACGCTAAGAATGCCATGGAAGCGGGTGGCCAATCTGCTACTCTGTATCTGGCTCCTTTTCAAACAGCTGGTAAGGGGCGTTTTGGGCGCGACTACTTCTGTCCTTCTCAAGGGGGGATCTACATGTCCCTCCACCTCAAGCCCAACCTCCCTTTCGATCAAGCACCTGCCTATACCCTCATGGTCTCAGCTGCTATCTACAAGGCTCTGAAAAATCTAGCCTTATTGGATGTCGATATCAAGTGGGTCAATGACATCTACTACAAGGGGAAAAAAGTAGGAGGTATTCTGACTGAAGCCATCAGCTCTATCGAAACAGGCCTCATCACAGATGTCATCATTGGAGTAGGTCTCAATTTTGCCATCACCGATTTTCCAAGGGAACTGAAAGACAAGGCAGGATCTCTCTTTGGCTCTCAGCCTCCCATTTCCCGCAATGAACTGATTGCTGAGATTTGGAAGGAATTTTTCACCACTCCAGAAGAGGAGCTGATCTACCTCTACAAGCAACGTTCACTGGTCCTAGGTAAGGAAGTCCGCTTTGAACAAAATCAAACCAGCTACCAAGGTCTGGCCAAAGATATCTCAGACAGTGGACAATTACTAGTCCAACTGGAGGACGGCCAAGAACGCTGGCTCAACAGTGGCGAAATTTCCCTCAAGCAGTGGGACCTGTAAAGCAGACCAACAGCTCAAAAAAATAAGCACCAGTCGGTGCTTATTTTTTATACTTATCTCGTTTTTTCTGATTGAGCTGTTGATCGATACTTTCGACCAATTTCCCTAAGATATAGCTGACTTGCAAATTTCTCAGGATCAAGAGAGCCCAGAAGATAGCTGCAAGGTAGCTTTCTCTCATCACTGCATCATTGAAAAAATAAGTTTCAAAGGCCGTAAAGATAGCCATAGTCCAAAATTGACGTTTATTCATATTGATATTCTACCACGATTTTCTGGAAAAAGCACATCCTAGTCTTCCTGAACAGTAATTTTGTCAGAGAGGAAATCGAAACCTTCCGGAATGACAGAATCTTCTGCTACCTCGACTTCTTCCTTGTGACCACGCGCTTTCTTCGAGAATTCCGCCCGGACCTGGGTCCACTCCTCTATGGAAATGGCCAAAATTTCAGGTGAGAATCCGGCTGCATTGCTTAAAATATTGCCAAACATGGTATTGAGGTTATCTCGCTTCATGGTCTGTTCGGCATTAAAGGCAGACTCAAAAGCAAGAATCGCATGGCGTTCATTTGCCGCAACCGGTTGCGAACCAACCAGCAAGGCCTTATCTGCCCCTGCTAAGCTATCAATAATTTCCCCCCAAGCATTTTGCAGGCGGATGAGATTGTTACGGGCCAAATCTGGATTTTCAACCGCTTCTTGTAAGATGGCTTGAACCTTATTGCGATCCACTCGATATCCCTTGCTGGACTTCTGAGGACGGGCTGGAGCCGACTTGGCTACAGGAGCCCCGCTCCCTACTTGAGCTAACTGATTCTTCAGAGACTCGACTTCTCTTTTGAGCTGGTCTACTTGTGCTGAAAAATCTGCTGGAAGAGCCGCTTGGCTAGCCGAAGGGCCCTCACCCTTGTATTCTGCCAAACGAATGGTCATCATCTCCGTATAGATTTTCGGCTGCAGGCTGTTTTTGATATCCGCTAAACTCCTTGTCGCAAGATCAATCCAAGCAAAGAGGGTGGCTTGTGGAATGGCTAGATTCTGGTTAAATCTCTCACTGACATGGAGATTTTCCCCACCTGTCTGAACGATCAAGAGATCCCGTAAATACTGCAAGAGGTCCGTCACAAAGCGGGCCATGTTTTTCCCATTATCAAAGATCAGGTTCAACTGGTCCAAGGCAGCTGTTGCATCGTGTGCTGACAAGGCTACAACATAGAGATCTAAAGCTTCTTGACTGATGGAACCTGTGATTTCTTCAGCCGTCGCAGTGGTCAATTGGGCACCAGCTGTCAGGCTGAGGGCTTGGTCCAAAATGGACAAGGCATCCCGCATCCCACCTTCTGCCCGACGGGCAATTATGGCTACAGCTTCTTCTTCGTAATCAATCCCTTCTTTATCCAAAACAGCTTTTAGGTGGTCTTGAATGGCTGACGTCTTGATGGATTTGAACTCAAAGCGTTGAACCCGTGAAAGGATGGTTGCTGGAATCTTGTGCAATTCCGTTGTTGCTAGGATAAAGACTACATTTTCTGTCGGTTCTTCCAAGGTTTTGAGAAGAGCATTAAAGGCTCCCGTCGAGAGCATATGGACCTCATCGATAATATAGACCTTATGAGGAGCCAAACTAGGCGCATAGGTAGATTTATCGCGGATATCTCGGATCTCATCTACCCCATTATTTGAGGCTGCGTCAATCTCGATAACATCCTCTAAACTGCCATTGGTAATGGCTTCACAGATATAGCAATCATTACAAGGCTCTCCCCCTTTTTGGTTGGGGCAGTTCATGGCCTTGGCAAAGATTTTTGCCACACTGGTCTTCCCCGTCCCACGAGGTCCAGAAAAGAGATAGGCATGGCTAATTTTCCCCTGTTCGACAGCTTGTCGAAGGGTCGTCGCAATAACCTCCTGCCCTACAAGTTGGCCAAAGGTCTGGCTACGGTATTTACGATAGAGGGCTTGATACATTAATCTACTACTCCAAACATCCTAAAATTCCAATTTGTTTTTTCAAGCAAGATAGCTACAAAACGTTCCAAATAAAGGCGATCAAGGTCGTCATAATCTTCCACTTGGTCCGAATCTAGATCCAACACTCCCAGCAACTGGTCTTTCAAGACCATGGGAACCACAATCTCACTCATGGCGCGACTGTCACAAGAGATATAATTGGCATGCTGGGTCACATCCTCAATTACCAGCGTCTCTCTTTTCTCTGCTGCTTCTCCACAGACGCCTTTTCCTAAGGCAATGTGGACACAGGAAACCTGACCTTGAAAGGGACCTAAAATCAGCTCTTTTTGATCATAAAGATAAAAACCTGCAAAGACCGAATGTGGTAGGGCTTGATTGAGCAAAGCACTGGCATTGGATAAATTGGCCAAGGCATTGCTTTCACTCTCTAAAAGAGCTTCTAACTGGGCTAGTAAGAGTTGGTAACGTGATTCTTTTTCCTGTATATTCATAACCTTTATTATACCAAACTTTAGTTAGAAAATTAAGTATTTACAACGGAGCAACCTTTGATAACAACCCAGCTTGCCATCAGAACTATCAAGCAAATATTCCCAATTAAAAAAGAGTGGGACAGAAATCGGTAATTCGTTAGAATTCGATTTCGTCGTCCCACCTCCGCACAGTTGAGTAGGGCTGTAAAAGCTGATGAAATCAACGTAGTAGAGCCCACTCAACCACTGCGTCTTGCTCGATAATCCAAAGAAAATTTAGAGGCTAGGACTTTTGTCCCAGCCTCGATTGATCAAACTATTTGAATGTGACTAGATATCTCTTCGAACATATTGAATCGCCCGATAAGAGAGAAAGAGGGTCAGAACAAGGGAAACAAACCAGATGGTCCGAAGGCCGTAATATTGGATGAGGAAGGTGGAAAGAATAGCTCCTCCCACAAAGCTCCCAATCAAAGAAGTCATAAAGAGAGACTCCCAGAAAAACTCCATCTTCCGCTCCCGTACAAAATTTCCATATGCGACCATGGTCTTCTTGAGATTCCCTGTCATAAAAGAATGGTTGTAGGCGTAATCATCTACTTCTCCAAAGGAAGTGGCTACAATCCCCAAGCTCAGTCCAAAGAAAGGCACAATCAGAACATTGGGCACTTCTTTGGGAAAAAATCCTGCCACCAAGGTCGTCAAAACCAAGGGCACCAAGGTACTGAGCCGCCAAACCGAATGACTAAAGAAGCGTTGAAAGACGGTCATCAAGAAAATCCCGATCATAAAGGCCAACATGGTGGCTAGTTTGACCTCCACATCCGCGATTTCATGGCCAATTAAACCAACAGATAGAAAGACCACGTTTCCCGTTTGGCCCGCGGCCAAGGTCCCTCCTCTTTCGATAAAGGTGTAGGCATCTGAAAAGCCTGCACACATGGTCAGTAGGCAGGCAAAGGCCTTACTTCTGGAGTGAAACTCCCTTCTTAACTTTTTCATATTTCTCCCTATTTGTCATGGAAAAGAGGCTGGGACACTACTTCCTAACCTCTCTCACTTGTTATCTTATCCTTCACGTGATTCGCTCAAAATCTTCTCAATCTTGGTCGTAATCAAATCGATGGCTACGGTATTGGTCACGCCTTCTGGAATGATGACATCCGCATAGCGCTTGGTTGGCTCGATAAACTGATGGTACATCGGCTTCACCACTCCCAAGTACTGCTCGATGACACTGTCCAAACTCCGACCACGCTCTTCCATATCCCGCTTGATTCGGCGAATGATCCGCACATCATCATCGGTATCAACGAAAATCTTGATATCCATCAAGTCACGAAGACGCTTGTCCTCCAAGACCAAAATCCCCTCAACGATAAAGACATCCTGAGGCTCTTGGCGATAAGTCTTAGCACTACGCGTATGCGCTGCATAGTCATAAGTTGGAATATCAACCGGACGGCCAGCCAACAACTCATTGATTTGCTCAATCATGAGGTCTGTATCAAAGGCAAAAGGATGGTCATAGTTGGTCTGAATCCGCTCTTCAAAGGTTAAATGGCTTTGATCCTTGTAATAAGAATCATGCTCAATCATAGCAATCTTTTCATCTGGAAAGTGGGACAAAATAGCTCGAGAAACACTAGTTTTTCCCCCACCAGAACCACCTGTTACACCGATAATAATTGGTCTGTTTCGCATCTTCTTCTCCATTTTCTATAATCCTATTTATTCTATCACAAAAGCGGTCACTTGACCACGACTTGAACCATTTTTCTATGGCTTTCGTCCAAAATCAAAGAAGGATCTCCTTTCCCCTTCCGTCCCAGTTCGAATAGCCAATTCCATCTTTTTAGGGTGAAACATGATATAATGAAACCAGTAAATACCTGATTGAAAGGAGCTGCCATGCTGAAACTTGGTATCATCGGCACCAGTGCCATCTCCCATTCCTTCCTGGCCGCAACAAAAGAAACAGGCCACTATGAGTTAAGGGCAGTCTATTCGCGGACCTTAGAGAAGGCTAATAGCTTCGCCCAACCCTATGGACAAGTGGCCCTCTATGATGATCTGATTGCCTTTTTAGATAGTGACCTGGATGTCATCTACATTGCTAGTCCCAATTCACTCCACTATCCTCAGGCAAAGTTAGCCCTTCTAGCTAAGAAACATGTCATCCTTGAAAAACCAGCCGTCACTACTCCCAAGGAATGGGAAGAGTTGGTCAAATTGGCCAAGGAGCACCAGGTCTATCTCTTTGAAGCAGCTCGCAACTATCATGAAAAAGCCTTTGCGACCATCCAAGACTTTCTCAAAGACAAGACCATCTTGGGTGGTCACATGACCTATGCCAAATACTCCTCTAAAATGCCCGAACTCCTGAAAGGGGCTACACCTAATATTTTCTCTGACCAGTTTGCTGGCGGAGCCCTTATGGATCTGGGTGTCTATCCCCTTTACTTTGCAATCGGCCTCTTCGGTCAACCTGAATCAGTAACCTATCAGGCGCGACAATTGCCTAATTCAATCGATTTGAACGGACATGGTAGCTTGGTTTATTCTGACTTTGTCATCGGCATTCAAGCCGGCAAAGATGTGACCAGCAATCTTCCTGCTGAAATCTACACAACAGATGGCACCCTCTTTCTGAGTGGCATTGAAGCCGTTAACGAGGCTGTTTTTCAAGACCATTCTGGAAACAGCTACCAGCTTCTAATCACTCCTGCCCCTCATAACATGCTAGAAGAAGCCCAGGCCTTTGCTAGTATGATGACAGAAGGCGACCAGATACTTTACCAGACTTGGCTCCAAACTGGACAAATGGTCCATCAAGCCCTCTATGCTATGCGCCAAGATGCTGGAATACACTTTAAGGACGAAAACTAATATGACACTAGCATTCCCACCGCTCTGGCAAGAGCAACTCAAAACCCTCGGCTTTGAGCAACTCACTGAAATCCAAGAACGCCTCTTTGAGCCGATCACCCAAGGGGAGAATGTGCTTGGAGTCAGCCCGACAGGAACTGGGAAGACTCTGGCCTATCTCTTCCCTAGTCTTCTCAAGCTAAAACCTAAAAAAGCGCAACAATTGCTGATTCTCTCCCCCAATACAGAATTGGCCGGACAAATCTTTGATGTCACTAAACAATGGGCAGAGCCTCTTGGACTCAGTGCTCAACTTTTCCTTTCCGGCTCTAGTCAAAAACGGCAAATCGAACGTCTTAAAAAAGGACCCGAAATTCTCATCGGAACTCCAGGCCGTATTTTTGAGTTGATCAAGCTCAAGAAAATCAAGATGATGAATGTCGATACCATCATCCTGGACGAATTTGACCAACTTTTCAGCGACTCTCAGTATCACTTTGTCGACAAGATTTGCCACTACGCGCCACGAGATCATCAATTTATCTATATGAGTGCAACGACTAAGTTTGATCCAGAGCAAATCGAGCCCAATACCCTGACCATTCAGGTAGAAGGGCAAAACTTGGACAATATCCAGCACTTCTATATGGAAGTGGACAAGCGAGAAAAGGTCGAACTCCTCAGAAAACTATCCAATGTCGAAGACTTTCGTGGCCTCGTTTTCTTCAATAGCTTGTCCGACCTAGGGAGCGCTGAAGAAAAACTCCAGTACCGAGGAGTTAGCGCTGTCTCACTTGCTAGTGACGTCAACGTCAAATTCCGGAAAGTCATTCTGGAACGCTTTAAGGATCATCAGCTGACACTCCTTCTGGCAACAGATTTGGTAGCGCGGGGAATCGATATCGACTCACTAGAATGTGTCGTCAACTATGAAGTCCCAAGAGATGCCGAAACCTACATCCACAGATCCGGGCGTACCGGGCGCATGGGCAAAGAAGGCTATGTCATCACCTTGATTAGCCATCCAGAAGAATTAAAAAGTTTGAAAAAATTAAGCCCTGTTCGTCCTTTAATCCTTAAGGGAGCTCAACTCTATATAGGGGAAGAATAAGAAAATCGTTCGTAGTATTACGAACGATTCAGATTGAAGATAAAGTCATTTTTAAAACTTTCCTTAGGTGAGTACGGACGTCAGCGAACTTCGTAGAAGTTCCATGACTTAGTTTTGAACCTAAAGTTTCAAAACTCCCGAGTGCCTGAAACAATTGTGTTTCAGGCATTTTTCTCACAGCGGAAAGTTTTTCATATTCTTAAATGATTAAAAAATAAAAGTCAATTTTTGAAAATCATCCCGGTGTTTTATGTAAAACAATAGTTTGTCTACATTCAAAATCGTTCGTAGCAATACGAACGATTTTTTTAATTACGATTGTAATAGAGGCGATGACTTTCCACTTGATGGTTTAAGAGTTCATCAACCGTCACGATGGTGTAGCCTTGCGATTGAAGGTATTCAATCACGGCTGGAAGGGCATTAATAGATGTTTGGTGAATATCGTGCATCAGGATGATCGATCCTGGTTTGACTTGTTTTTTCACTTCTGCCAAGATGGCTTGTGTATTGTGGGTCTTCCAATCCAGAGTATCCACATCCCACATGATAAATGCCTGATCAACGGCATATTGAATGGCACTATTAATCGAACCATAAGGCGGACGAGTAATCTTCGTTTGCACTCCTGTGACCTTTTGAATCACTTCCTTCGTATCCATGATTTCTTTTTGGGCAGCCTCCAAAGGCAACTTGGTTAAGACAGGATGATTCCAGGTATGGATTCCGATTTCATGTCCTTCCTGACGTACCCGTTTAGCCACTTCAGGATAGGCCGAGACATTCTTCCCAAGCATAAAGAAAGTAGCCTTAACATGGTACTTGTTGAGGATATCCAGGGCTTGAGGGGTCGTCGTTGGATCTGGACCATCATCAAATGTTAAGGCAACCATCTTAGCATGACGTTGAGTTTGGTAGGCCTCATAAGCTTGAAGATCTCCGGGATTCAGACGAGTAGAATCAATCACATCATAGAGCTTCGAAAGGGGTACATCGAAGGTTTCCATGCCCTCAATAGTAACTGGAAGGGTAATAGAAAGAACCCCTTGATTGTAGGTGAACTGCCAGCCTGCCATATCACTTGCTGAAACAGATTGCATTAGCTCTTCAATTCGATCTTCCCCTAACTGTAGGAAGACCAGCTGAGAACGCAATTCTGTCAAAAGAATTTCTTTGGCTAGATCTGCATTCGTAAACAATTGTAAAAATTGGAAGACAGCTCCCTCATCCGTTAGATAGAGGAGAGGTAGTTTGTCAATCCCATCTTTAATGAATTTGCCATTTTTCCACTTGTACTGGGTCTTCTTCATCTGATAAGGATGAACCCCTACAAATGGGTCTTCTGAACGTTCGGTATGGTAGAACAAAAGTTCTTTTGCTTGCTGGTTATTCTTCTCTTCTTGGGGAAGAGAGCCAACGTCAGCCAAAATTCTCTCTTTAACCACTGCGATGGGTTCTTCATTATTTTTCGGGTAGTAAGCCGCGACATATGTTTGACCAACCATTCCTTTTTGAAGGCTGGTATCCTTGTCTTTTTCAATTGCTTCTTCTTCCCGGACAGCTTTGGAAAACTGTTGATTATAATTTTTGATGGCGCGTGCTTCCTCAATCTTCTGATAAGCTAGGTAAATTCCTCCGATAAAAAGGAGGTTTAGAATAATGAGGATAAACATTTTCAAGTAGGAATTCTTCATACTCTTATTATAGCAATTTTATCACCAAAAAACAGTAGAAAACTCTAGAATCTAGAAAATAAAACCTAAAAAATAGTAGGAAAATAGAATCAATTCTGTCCTATCTCCTGTCACTCCCTAGAGGCCATCTTCATGCACAAAAAAAGAACAGGTCAATTCTCGCCTGCTCTTTATCACATGTTATATGATGCTGATTATAAGGACTTTTCACGAATCACTTCTACTTTGTAGCCATCTGGGTCCACAATAAAGTAATAGTTTGGAAGCGTTCCTGGCAATCCTTTTGGATCCGTTACTTGGTAACCTTTTTCCTTATGCTCTGCATGAAGGGCCTCAAGATCTGGGGTACTTAAGGCAACATGGGCAAAACCATCTCCAATGACATAAGGACCATGATCATAGTTGTAAGTTAATTCTAACTCATAGTCATCTCCTTCTAAGCCAAGATAGACGATCGTAAATTTGTATTCAGGAAAATCCTTGCGACGCAATTCCTTAAATCCAAACGCATCTGCATAAAAAGCAATTGATTTTTCTAAATTCTCCACTCGTAAACAAGTGTGTAACATTTTTGAAGCCATAAGACACCTCTTTCTTTTTTTACTATTATACACTAGTCAGATAAAAATAGCGATTATTTGAAATGGATGAAAAAAGAGAGTGGGACAGAAATCGGTAATTCGTTAGAATTCGATTTTGTCGTCCCACCTCCGCACAGTTGAGTAGGGCTGTAAAAACTGATGTAATCAGCGTAGTAGAGCCCACTCAACCACTGCATCTTGCTCGACAATCCAAAGACAATTGAGAGGCTAGGATTTCTGTCCCACTCTCTTACTTGTTCTTCGTTGATTTAGAACTGGATTTCTTTTTACTATCTGATTTAGTTGCTAGCTTTACCTCAAAAATAGCACCTTTAGGCTTGTTATCTCGAACAGTAATGGTACCATTAAAAGCTTCTACGATTTGCTTGGCTAAAGAAAGTCCTAACCCAAAACCACCCTTTTGACGGGTCCGCGACTTATCCACTCGGTAGAATCGATCAAAAATCCGTTTTTTATCTTCGTCTGCAATCCCTGATCCATTATCCTCTACCCGGAGATAGAGATAGCGATCCTTGAATTGGGCGACAAACCGTATCTTTCCTTCTTCCTCTGTGTATTTGAGGGCATTGTCATACAAAATGGTCATCAGCTGTTTCAGTAGGACCTTGTCAGACACCAGACTCCTTTCGACATGATTCTCATACTCGAAGATTTTATCATTTTCCTCGGCAATGATTTCATAATTGGCAAAAGTTTGGTCGAAAAAGGATGGTTTGATCTCGCAAAACTCCGGTTTAATCCCATCATCTCGACGGGCTAAGTTTAAGAGATTGGTCGTCAATAAGCGCATATTGCGAACCTCATCCAAAGAGGAGGCGATATTCTCACTGGATTCCATGATCGTTGCCTCTGGTTTTCGGAATAAGGTTTCCAAACGATTTTGCAAAACCGCTAAAGGTGTCCGCAGTTCATGAGAGGCATTTTCGACAAAAGCCTTTTGCCGGTTCATGCTCTCTAAGAGAGGTTTCACACTCATTTTAGCCAGAAAGATACTTGCAAAGAGGGAAATGCCCCAGAAGCAAATCATGACCAAGGCGATTTGGCTTTCGTGTTTTTCACTGGTTTGTTCCAACTGGCTGATATTGGTCATGATCACAGCATATTTCACCCCATCGATATAATCATCAGGGTCAATATCCACCAAATAAGCACGATAGCTTTCCTTCTGCCTATAATGGTTGGTAATTTGAATCTGCTTGATCTTGTTTAAATAACTGCGACTAAAGGTTACTGTTTTTAGATCTAGAAAACCATTATCCGTCGTAACATTTTCAAAATTATCATTCAAGAGGATGGCTGTACTATTGGAAGTGACCGATGGTCTAGGGCCATCCTCGGGACCAAGTTCATCATCTTCTGGTCGGTCATCATCTGGTTCGTCTTTTCCCATCCCATTTCCTGTACGATTGGCCAAGCTAATAATAGAATAGCGATCCTTACTGAGCATCTTTAAATTTTCATCAACCGTTGTATAAAGACTTGACCGCATCACTTGAATAATAATCAAGGTCATGGTTGAGAAAATCAAGGTAAAGAGTCCGAAATAGCGGATGAAATAAGAAAAGTCATCCGCATTGACAGTTTTTTTTATTTTATTGAGCATCTTTCAGAATATACCCCACGCTACGCAAAGTTTGGAGATTTTTTGCAAAGTCTGTACCTTTTAATTTCTTACGAATCTTGGAAACATACACTTCGACAACCGAAATAGTTGTATCACTATCGAATCCCCAAAGTCGATCAAAGATTTGTGTTTTTGGCAGGATAACATTTTGATTTTGAAGGAAATAAACCAAAAGGTCAAATTCTTTCCCTAATAGCTCCACTTCTTTCCCTTCAACAAGCGTAGAGTTTGTCGAGAGATTAACGGTCACATTCCCATACGAAAGGGTATTTTCATTGACCTTACCAGAGCGCTTCAACAATGCTTGGATTCGCATCTTGAGTTCTTCTAAGTAGAATGGCTTGGTCAGATAATCATCTGCACCTAGCTCAAAACCATGGCCCTTATCGTCCAAGCTCTCTTTGGCTGTCATAATCAATACTGGAGTGGAGACACCCTTATCTCTCAATTCTTTGAGAACTTGAAAACCATCTTTTTCAGGAAGCATGAGGTCTAGCAAAATGAGGTCATAGATGCCACTTTCAGCCTCATACAGACCTTCATCCCCATCAAAGACTTGCATGACATCCGCAAAATCATCTAAAAAATCAAAAACTGAATTAGACAAACCGAGGTCGTCTTCGACTAATAAAATCTTAATCATCTTTACTTTCTCCTTCTCATTCATCCATACAGGGATGATGAGTATTTTCTACTCTATTATAACATGGCCGGGCTTCATTCAGTAACATTCAGATAGCGATTTCATCTTTTTTCTTAGCCTGCTGTCCCTGTCTCATCCTTTGATGAATGTTTTGTATTGCTTGACGTTTTTTTCGAAGAGGATTTCTTGGAGGACTTCTTACTCGATTTCCCATTTTGTTGGTTATCTTGTTGACCTTGAGGTCCTCCATCTTGTGGTGGTTGGCCATTCATGTCTCCTTGTCCTGGTCCACCGTTTTGGCCATCTTGCGGTGGCATACCGCCTGGTCCTCCACCAAATTCATCTTGTCCTTGTCCCCCTTGTGACCCGCCTCCTTGAGGTGGTTGGCCGTTCATTTGGCCTTGCCCTGGTCCACCATTTTGGCCATTAAGACCTTGTGAGTTAGAATGTCCATCCTGTCCTTGACTATTTCCCTGGCTATTTTGTCCTTGATAGTTTTGGGCAGGCTGGTTGCTATTTTGTGTAGCGACTGTTGCTTGTTGGCGTTGGGGAGTCGTATTGGCTGTCGCCAACATTCCCAATCCAAATCCACCAGTCATCCCAACGATGAGTCCTCCTGTTGCTGCGGCAGTTGCCCACCACTTAGGACTTTTCTTAACGACAATCATTTTTTCAGTTCTTTCTTGCTTTTGTTCATTCGAAGCTTGCATTCTTTCAATTCCTTAAATTATTTATTTAAACAAGGCCTTTGTTTAGATAGGGATAGTTTACAGGCTTTTCCTTAACAGTGACTAAATTTTTTCTTAAACTTTCCTAAAATGATTAAGGAGACATTTGTCACAGCTGAAAAGAGGACTTGACAGGCTTGCCTTCTTTTTTGTAGAATAGTTACCATAAAAACAAAGTGAGGTTTACTGTTTTGAAAAAAATAGAATCAATGACATTAATTGCTCTTGGAGCAGCTTTGATTGCTGCCCTATCTCCTTTTACAATCCCACTTGGGCCCATTCCTATCACACTTCAGACTTTAGCCATTGGATTGATCGCCAGCATCTACCGTCCAAAAGAAGCCACCCTTTCCGTTCTCATTTACCTCCTCTTAGGTGCCATTGGCCTCCCCGTCTTTGCAGGTGGTCACGGAGGCATCAGCTCCTTCTACGGTCCCACTGCTGGATTCCTTTTCTTCTTTCCCCTTCGTGCTTTGGTGACTTCAATCTTTGCTGGCCAAAAAGGACAACCCATTCGAATTTTTCTTGCTAACGCTTTAGGAGAAGTCGTTCTCTTTATTGGAGGTGCCTTAGGTTTTATGCTCATTGCCCATAAATCTTTAGATTTCGCAGTAAAATTTGTCGTCTTACCTTTTGTGGTGCCAGATTTGATTAAGATGACGTTGACAACGATTTTCGCGGTCATTCTTTATCGCAATCTTAAACATCTTCCTTATTTCAAAAAGACAAAATAAAAACTCTTAGAGAGGCCTGCAAAGCCGCAGGTTCCTCTCTAAGAGCTTTTTTCTTTATTTCGTTGCTAGAAGGGCTGCTTCAACAGCTGCTTTCTCCCGCTCAATAAGATCGATACGAGCCGCGATTTCTTTGATTCCCATCTTGATATTACGGCTGATCGCCATATCATCCAATTGAGGCTCAAAGAAGGCCTTGTATTCATTCAACCGTTCACGGGTCTTGAAACAGTTAGCTGGGTAGATGACAAACTTATCAAAGCTCATATCACCACCGAGTGCTTTCTTGATCCAATCCCAGTTTTCACGCGCCCAAGTCCAAGTTCTAGCTTGGGTAAAGTCATCATGCAAGAAGTTGTAGTACCAGCTCATAGCCAAGTCCTGAGGTTTCACCACATCCTTGTTCTTCCACTCCTTCAATAGAGCTTCCAAGGTTTCCGCATCCTTGGTGTAAGAAAGAGCTGCAGCCAACTGGCGTTTAAAGTTTCCATCCACTGTCTTCACATAGGTATCTAGGTATTGTTGGCTAAGCGCCTTGGTTTCCTGATGCTTGATTTGGTTGACCAAGATTTGCAAGCGAATGGCAGCTGGAAGTTTTTCCAAATCATCTGCGTGCGCTTCAAAGATAGCGCTCGCTTGTGCTTGTGCAGCTTCATCATTGGCCTTAATCATATTAGCAATCATTAGCTGACGAACTTTTTCGTCTTCTTCTGTTTCACCAGGCTTAGCTTCTAGACCCAAGCGTTCAAAGTTGTAACGGTTCAAGCGTTTCAACAACTCATGGAAGGCCACTTCTGTTTCAGTTCCTTCATCCACAAAGAGACTGATTCCAGCTAAGACGCTCGAAACAGTTGAAACAACCAAGTAGGAACTTTCTTCTGTCAAGTGTTCAATCACTGGCAAGAGGCTTGCATAAGAAATTTGACCACTTTCCGCTAAGAGACGGCGTTCTTGAACTACTTGTAGTTTCGAAGTGCTATCTAAGCTAGCAAGGTCAGCAAGGATGTCTTCCAACAATTCCCCACGGTAGTCACTGATATAGTGAGCTGTATTTTCTGTATTGAAGCGAAGAGCTCCGCTGTTAGCTGCTTTCAAGGCACTGTAGTTTGGAATTTCTAAAACTTCTGTTTCCAAGGTATCTGGAATACCGGTCCAGTTGCTATTCAATGGTACAACCCACTTGCGACCTTTTTCTTCTCTTTCTCCGATGAAGAACTGCTCTTGACGGATGATCAAGGTATCGTTCTCTACAGAAGCTGAAACAACTGGGTAGCCAGGTTGCTCCAACCAAGAATCCATAAAGGCTGCGACATCGCGACCTGAAGCTTGCCCAAGAGCATCCCAAAGGTCACGACCGATGGTATTGCCGTATTGGTGTTTTTCAAAGTAGATCTTCAAACCTTTACGGAAGGCATCGTCGCCTAACCAACGGCGAAGCATGTGCATGAGCCGGCTACCCTTGGCGTAAACGATCGCTGGGTCAAAGAGGGTGTTGATCTCGTCTGGGTGTTTCACTTCTACATGGACGGATTGAACGCCATCAGTAGCATCGCGTTTCAAGGCAGCAGGTACACCTGTTGTTTGGAAGTCTTCAAAAATATTCCAGCTTGGTTCGATGGCATCCAAGCAGACATATTCCATCATATTGGCGAAACTTTCATTCAACCAGAGGTCATCCCACCACTTCATGGTCACGAGGTTTCCGAACCATTGGTGGGCCAACTCGTGAGCCACCACCAAGGCTACCGTTTGCCGGCTTTGAGCTGTCGAGTTCTCATCTACAAGGAGGTAGACTTCGCGGTAGGTTACCAAGCCCCAGTTTTCCATAGCTCCTGAAGAGAAGTCTGGAAGGGCGATATGAAGGGATTGAGGGATTGGGTAAGCCACTCCGTAATATTCCTCGTAGAATTCAATGGCACGAACGGCAATATCTAATGAGAAATCCAAGTTTTCTAATGGATGAGCTTTGGTAGAGTAGACACCGACTAGGGTTCCATTCTTGGTCTTAGCTGTCACACCCTGCAAATCTCCAGCCGCAAAGGCCAAGAGATAAGATGACATACGAGGAGTCGTATCAAACTTCCAAATACCTGTTTCTTTTCGACTTTCGACATCGATTTCAGGCATGTTAGAAAGAACGATTTCTCCTTCTTCTTGGTCAAATTTCACAGCCAAATCAAAGGTCGCTTTGGCTTCTGGTTCATCCACACTTGGGAAGGCTTCACGAGCAAAGTGACTTTCAAATTGAGTAGAGATTACTTCCTTTTTAACGCCATCTACTGTGTAGTAAGACGGATAGATCCCAGTCATATTATCGGTAATTTTCCCTGTATAAGTGAGGGTAAGGTTTACTTTGCCTGTAGCAGGAAGTTCGACAAAGACCGCTTCTTCCTCATCATTGACTGTAAAGGCACAATCTTGCCCATCTACTCGAGCAGATTGGATGGTCAAATCCTTTTGATGAAGAGAGATGCGAGTCTCCTTTGCCTCTCCAGTTATGGTCACTTTCCCCGAGAAAGTTTTGTCTGAGCGGTTTAAATCTAAGAATAGATCATAGTGCTCAGGTACAAATGTATCAATAAAATGTGCGACTGCTTGCATGAGTAACTCCTTCTTCATTTTTTATCATCTTCTATTCTAACATAAATCCTACTAACTGTAAGGTAAGAGGGGGCAAAACCAGACCTACAAGAAGACAAAAGTCCGAGATCATGACCTCAGACTTTATTTTCTTATAATTCCACAATTTTTCCTGTTTCGAAGTAGACAACCCACTCACAGATATTTTTAGCATAATCACCAATACGCTCCAAGTAATTGATCACTTGGAAATAATCCCGACCAGTGATAATCAAGTCAGGATTATGCTTGATTTCTTCCGTTGCTAACTCTTGAATACGATCATAG
This sequence comes from Streptococcus australis, assembly GCF_019930045.1. Classification (GTDB taxonomy): domain Bacteria; phylum Bacillota; class Bacilli; order Lactobacillales; family Streptococcaceae; genus Streptococcus; species Streptococcus australis_D. The sequence goes on from NZ_JAHZQQ010000014.1 coordinate 30,697, forward strand.
TACTCATTAATTTTTTCATCGCGAGTTGCTACTTCATAGGCTGTTTCTACATCCCCTTTTAAATAAAGCTCCAAGGTTGCTTCGACAAAGTCTTTGACTTCTCGACCCATTTTGCTGATTTCTTCCTCTACAACCTTACTACGAAGTTCTCCCTTCATACGAATGGTTGCACGGGCAATGGAGACAGCGTGGTCTCCCATCCGCTCTACGTCAGATACAGCTTTTAAGACTGTCATGACCATCCGAAGGTCCTGAGAAACCGGTTGTTGAAGGGCAATCATTTCAAAGGATTTGCGCTCCAACTTCACTTCATATTCATTAATCTCTGCATCATCTTCGATAACCTGGCGTGCCAAATCCCGGTCATGAGTGACAAAAGCTCGAACCGTGCGGTTGATCTGAGTCAAGACTTCATTTCCCATAGCATAAAACTGGTTATGAAGTTTTTCTAAATCTTCTTCAAATTGTACGCGTAACATTTACTTTCCCTTTCTTATCCAAACTTCCCTGATACATAATCTTCTGTTTCCTTACGAGCAGGGTTCAAGAAGATTTTTGAGGTGTCATCATACTCGATGAGGTCCCCATCCAAGAAAAAGGCTGTCTTATCCGAAATCCGACTGGCTTGTTGCATAGACCGAGTCACCAAGAGCATAGTGTAACGATCCTTCAACCCATAAAGCGTTTCTTCAATCTTTCCAGCAGAAATCGGGTCCAAGGCTGAGGTTGGCTCATCCAAGAGGATAATCTTTGGACTAGTTGCTAGGACACGCGCCACACAAACCCGTTGTTGTTGCCCCCCTGAAAGCCCGATTGCTGAATCATGAAGGCGATCCTTGACCTCATCCCAAATAGAAGCGTTTTTCAAAGAGGTTTCGACCGCTTCATCCAAGACTTGCTTGTCCTTGATTCCATTAATCATGAGTCCATAGGTGACATTGTCATAGATAGACATGGGGAAAGGGTTGGGTTGTTGGAAAACCATCCCGATTTCCTTACGGAGCTCCACCGTATCAGTCCGTGGACTATAGATATTGTGACCATTATAGAGGACGGTTCCTGTCGTAGTCACCTCATGGTTCAAATCGCCCATCCGGTTGATGGCTTTGAGCAAGGTAGACTTCCCTGATCCAGACGGTCCGATTAAAGCCGTGATTTCTTTAGGGGTGAAATCCAGTGACACACTATTCAGTGCCTTTTTCTTATTGTAATAAACCGACAAGTCCTTGACTTGCAAAATTGGTTCTGTCATGTTTTCATCCTTATGTTGTTTCTATGTTACCAATTCCTATCCAAAGTGACCAGACACATAATCGTTGGTTGATTGTAGTTTTGCATTTTGGAAAATGTTGGCTGTTTTATCATACTCAATCAAATCGCCTAGATAAAAGAATCCTGTATAATCACTAGCACGAGCAGCCTGTTGCATACTGTGGGTCACGATGATAATAGTGTAATCCTTCTTCAACTCCAGCATGGTTTCTTCCAACTGGGCTGTTGCAATAGGATCTAAGGCTGAAGCCGGCTCATCCATGAGCAAAATCTCTGGTTTAACGGAGATGGCACGGGCAATACAAAGGCGTTGCTGTTGACCTCCTGAGAGCGTCAAAGCAGACTTGTGCAAGTCATCCTTAACCTGATCCCAGAGGGCTGCTTGCTTCAAGGATTTTTCTACGATTTCATCCAAGACCTTCTTGTCTTTGACTCCTGCACGTTCGTGAGGGAAGGTAATATTGCGGTAGATGGACTTGGCAAAGGGATTTGGTCGTTGGAAGACCATCCCGATATGTTTTCTCATTTCATAGACATTGATATCAGGACGGTTGACGTCGATCCCTTCATACCAGATCTCACCAGTCACACGCGCAATATCAATGGTATCGTTCATCCGGTTCAAACTTCTAAGATAGGTGGACTTTCCAGATCCAGAAGGACCAATCAAAGCTGTGATTTTATTCTTCTCAAACTGCATATCCACGCCCTTGATGGATTCATTTGAACCATAGTAGACATGCAAGTCTTTGGTCGAAAGGACCACTTTTTCTTCAGGAAAAGTAATGATATGTTTTTCATCCCAATTGTACTTTGACATTTCTTCTCCTTTTATGCTGAGGTTAATTTCTTATGGAGGTAAGTCCCGAGCTTACGCGCTCCAAAGTTGAAAATCAAAATGAAGATCAACAAAACTGCTGCAGATCCAGCGGATACTTCAATCGCATCTGGAATGGTTCCTTCACTATTGACCTTCCAAATGTGGACTGCTAGTGTTTCTGCTTGACGGAAAATAGAGATCGGACTGGTCACACTAAAGAGATTCCAGTTACTCCAATCCAAGGCTGGGGCAGACTGACCAGCTGTATAAATCAAGGCCGCTGCTTCCCCAAAAATCCGTCCAGAAGCTAGTACAACACCCGTAATGATACTTGGTAAAGCTTCCGGTACCACCACGTGAATCACGGTTTCCCAACGAGAAATCCCAAGCGCAAGTCCTGCCTCTCTTTGTGTATGGTGGACGTTTTGCAAACTATCTTCAATGTTTCGCGTCATTTGTGGCAGGTTAAAGACCGTCAAGGCCAAGGCTCCAGAAATAATCGAGAAGCCATATTGGAACTGCACTACAAAGACCAAGTAGCCAAAGAGACCGACTACGACCGATGGGAGAGAAGACAAGATCTCAATACAGGTCCGAACCAAGTTGGTCAATGGGCCCTTCTTGGCATACTCTGACAAGTAGATCCCTGCCCCCAAAGAAAGTGGGAAGGAAATAATCAAGGTAATAACTAAGAGGAAGAAGGAATTATAGAGCTGAATCCCAATCCCTCCACCTGCTTGGTAAGAAGAGGATTTGCTGGTCAAGAAGGTCCAAGACACATGCGGTAACCCTCTAACCAGGATATAGAGAATCAAAGAGGCAAGAATCGTAACAATAATTCCAGCAATAGCATAGAGAATTCCTGTTGCTATCTTATCTATTTTTTTAGCGTGCATAGTTCTTCTTACCTCTTTCTTTCGTGATCAATTTGATAACGCTGTTGAATGCCAAACTCATCAGCAAGAGCACCAAGGCAAGTGACCAGAGAACGTTGTTGTTAACTGTTCCCATAACGGTATTTCCGATACCCATAGTCAAAATAGAGGTTAAGGTGGAAGCTGGAGTCGTTAAAGATGTTGGAACAACCGCTGAGTTTCCGACCACCATCTGAATAGCCAAGGCTTCACCGAAGGCACGGGCCATTCCAAAGACAACTGCCGTAAAAATACCGGAGCGAGCCGCCTTTAAGGTGACATGCCAAATCGTTTGCCAACGAGTCGCTCCCATAGCCATACTCGCTTCCCGATAGTGACGAGGCACTGCCCGTAAGCTGTCTGTTGTCATAAAGGTCACAGTTGGAAGTATCATGACAAAGAGGACAAAGACCCCTGACAAGATTCCAAACCCTGTCCCACCAAAGATGGAACGAACAAATGGAACCACCACTTGCAAACCAATAAATCCGTAAACAACAGAAGGGATCCCTACCAACAACTCAATGGCTGGTTGTAAGAGACGAGCTCCCTTTGGAGAAACCTCTGTCATAAAGACTGCCGCACCGATGGCAAAAGGTGTCGCCACCAAGGCAGACAAAAGGGTTACAATGAAGGAACCCAAGATCATTGGCAAAGCCCCAAATTCTTTCCCTGACGGATTCCAAGTGGATCCAAAAAGGAAACTAAAGACATTAACCTTGTTGACAAAGAAGGTCGATAATCCCTTTTGGGCTACAAAAATCAAAATCAAAGCTACAACAAAGACAATCAAACTCATACAGCAGAAAGTAATGGTTTTACCAAATTTTTCCAAACGAGAATTATTGGACTTTGCGAGCATTTTTTTTGCTACTTCGTTCATGTTTTACCTAATTCTTCTTATTTCTTCGTAATGTTACCGTCAAGATCACGGCTGACTTTCATATCATTGATTGGGATATAGCCCATCTTACCAACGATTTCCTGCTGGACCTCATCTGTCATCATATAATCCAAGAATTTCTTTGCCAGTTTACTTGGCTCACCCTTGGTATACATGTGTTCATAGGACCAAATTGGCCAGTTATTATTCACTACGTTTTCCTTAGTTGGTTGATAGCCATTTAACTTCATGGTTTTGACACTATCATCCACGTAGGTAAAGGCCAGATAAGAAATGGCACCTGGAGTCTGGGAAACAATGTTCTTCACCATTCCGTTGGAATCCTGTTCCTGAGCCTGTTTAGGATCTTTGCCGTCCATGATGATGTCATCGAATACAGCACGGCTACCGGATCCTACTGCCCGGTTCACAATGGTAATTTCCAAGTCCTCACCACCCAATTGCTTCCAGTTGGTATATTCACCAGTAAAAATCTTACGCAATTGTTCAGTAGTTAAATCGTCTACGGAAATCCCCTTGTTCGCAATGATGGCTGTTCCTGCTACTGCTACTTGATGATCCACCAAACTAGAAGCATCGATGCCATCTTTTTCCTCTGCAAAAAGGTCACTATTTCCAATGTCGACAGCTCCTGATTGGACCTGAGAAAGACCTGTACCAGATCCACCCCCTTGGACATTGACAATCTTACCGGGATGCTCTTCAATATAACGATCTACTACCCCTTCAACGAGCGGTTGTAGGGCTGTTGATCCAACAGCTGTAATCGCTTCTCCACGGTCAATCCAAGACGCACAGGCAGAAAGAGAAGCTGCAAGTGCTACTGTTGCTAGCCCAAGGACTAGCTTTTTGCATTTATTCAATGTAAGTCTCCTTGAATCATAATCAAATATCGTTTAAATGTTGTCTCTAAACACTTGTTATCTTCTAGTATTCTAGCAAGAATCACTTTATTTCCACTATAACATAGAAAGACGGCATTTCCTAATTATTTATCTAAATCTCAAGCCTTTTGGAAAGAAATTTTTTAAGGTCCGTCCAGTCACTTTTGCAAAACCTAAACCATTGCCTCCAGCTAAGACCTGATACCAACCATTTTGGTAGTCTTGATCTAGCTGAATAGTCTCTCCAGCCACATACTTCATAAAGTCTGGATCCGACAAGCTGACCGATTTCTTCACTTGATCTGGTTTCAGAGCTAGCCCCAAAGCAAAGCTAGGTTCAAAGCGATTTTTCTTAAAGGTTCCAAGGTGCAATCCATTACGAGCAATCTTGACCTTTTTCAAATCAGGGAGACCAACAGGTAAGAGATAAAGCTGATCTCCAAAACACTGGTAGAGACCCTCTAAATCAATGGCTAAACAGTCCTCGGCAAAAGCTTGCCACAGTTTCCTCTGCTCAGCCGTTAGATTGGAACGTCCTTCCTTGATCTTCTTAACTTCAGGCTCTCCCCGATAAAGGAATTTAGCAACAAATTGCCCTTCCCCTTTGAAACGATGGGGATACATCCGGGCTGTTTCAGGATAGCCGATCCCCTCTACCATGTCATTGATTTTTTCAATCGGTAGCAATTCCAACTCATATTCTTCTAAGAGCCAAGAGACAATCTCTTCATTCTCTTCCGGTGCCCAGGTACAGGTCGAATAAACTAGCTGTCCACCTGGTGCCAGCATCTTGATAGCATCTGTTAAAATTTCTCTTTGGAGACCAGCACATTGAGCTGGATAATCTGGGTGCCAGTAGTCCATGGCATCTGGCTGCTTCCGGAACATTCCTTCACCAGAACACGGAGCATCCAAAACAATCAGATCAAAATAGGCTGGAAAAACCTTTGCCAAGCGCTCAGCTGATTCATTGGTCACCACAACGTTACGAGCCCCAAAACGTTCGACATTCTCGACCAAAATCTTGGAGCGACCCTTGTGAATTTCATTAGAAATGAGGAGACCTTGATTGTCTAAATAAGAGAGTAAGTGGGTCGTCTTCCCACCAGGGGCTGCCGCAAGATCCAAGACCTTCATACCCGGACTTGGATGCGCAACTTGGGCTACCATTTGAGCAGCAGGTTCTTGCGAGTAGACCAGTCCAGAGACATGGGCTATGGATTTTCCCGACACCTTACCATAGTAACTCCAAGGCATGCCTGGAATAGGCTCATTACCTCTGATTTGCTCCGCCTTTAACGGATTGGTTCGATAGGCAGATATTGCTGGCTCGTCAAAGGTTTGAAAGAAAGCCTTGGCCTCTTTTCCAAGTAATTGGGTATACTTTTCTTTAAATCCTTGAGGAAAGGTCATGCGTCTTTTCCTTTCGTCAAAAAAGGTTGAATCTCATCTAGTTTACAAGTTGGGACCATCATGATAGGCTCCAAGCTCTCATAGTTAGGTTCTTTCCCTTCTAAGGTCAAGACTGAGTATCCGAGGCACTCGCCCATAATAGCTGCAGCGGAATAATCCCAAGGCCAGATATAGCTAAAGTAGCCTAACATGCCACCAGATAGAATCTTGGTAAAGCTGATACCAGCGCTCCCGTAGACCCGAATTCCCAAGCACTCTGCTCCCAGATCCGCCATGCCCCAGGCGTTGGACTTGAGCATGCCGACATTAGAAGCCACTAATAAGTCCCCAAGAGGCCGATTTTGAAAGGGTTTCAGTTCTTGCTCATTACAAAAGACCCCAAAATCCTTTCCACCAAAAAAGAGATGGTCGCGCATGACATCATAGATCAAGCCAAACTGGCCAAGACCTTCTTCAAAATAGGCAACCATAACAGCAAAATCTTCTTTTTGGGTCACAAAATTATTGGTCCCATCAATGGGATCAATCACCCAAACCTTACCGGAGTGAATAGGTGCACGAAGTTCATCTTCTTCGGCAAAAATTTGATCTTCTGGATAAGCTTCCAAAATCTTACGGACCAGGGTTGCTTGCACTTTCTGATCCATCTGAGTCACCAAATCCGTCGGATTTGTTTTGACAGTAATCGCTAGCTGGTCATGTAAGTGTTCTCTTAGATAGCTTCCTGCTTCTTTGACAATGGTCTTAGCAAATTCTAATTTATTGATCAATCGAAAACCATCCTTCCCCTTTTTCTTTCGCGGCTTTAGTTGCGCGGTAAAGTGAGTAGCCACTGACCTCTTCAAACTCCTTGCCCAGACGCTTTTCTTCGCCAATACTTGGGACAACTTTCTTAAAGGCCTTATAGGCTTCTAGGTAGATACGAGCATCTGCCTTTTGTTCATAGGCTTGTTCAACCTGATTAAAAAAAGAAAGCACCGAAGCAAGCTCTTCAGTACTCCACGATAAATCGAGTGGGTAACTATAATTCTTATTCATATTAATGGATCTCCGCTCTTAATGTAGCAGATCTTAACTCTTCCTTACGATATCCTCGAGGGAGAAATGCGCGAATTTCATCCTCATTAAAACCGATTTGCATCCGTTTCTTGTCTAGAATAATTGGGCGACGCAAAAGACTAGGATTTTCCTCAATCAACTTGATCAAAGCAGAAATCGATAAATCCTCTACATCAACATTTAACTTCTGAAAAATTTTAGAACGAGTTGAAATAATATCGTCTGTACCGTTCTCAGTTAGAGCTAAAATATTACGCAACTCCTCAGTTGTTAGAGGACTCGTCATAATATTGTGTTCCTTAAAAGGAACCTCATGTTTTTCTAACCAAGCCCGTGCCTTCCGACAGGATGTACAACTCGGAGACAAAAATAATGTAATCATGTTCTTCTCTTCTTTTTTTGGACACACTTAGCTGACTCTATTATACAAAATTATTCCGTGCTTGCCTAGTGGTTTTTTAATTTAGACAAAGAAAATTCTCCCCTTAAGGGAGAATTTCTAACAAAAATTATCTGGTCCATTGACGAGCCATGATCTCATCCTGACGCAGTTGTTCCACAAGCGCTTCTACACTGTCAAATTTGACCATTTCTCGAATCTTGTCTAGCCAAAAAATCAGAATCGTATGTCCATAAATATCTTTTGAAAAATCAAAGATATTGGCTTCAAAGCGAAGTTCTGTTCCATCAAAGGTCGAGTTTTTCCCTACAGAGGCCATTCCCCGGTGACGTTGACCTAGCACTTCTACTTCGACGACATAAACACCATCTTGGGGGAGATGGGTGCGATCGATCGGTGCCAGATTGGCTGTTGGAAAACCAATGGTACGACCTCTTGCATCCCCATGGACTACAATGCCACGGCTGGATAAGGGATATCCTAAAAGATCAGCTGCTTCTTTGACCTGACCTGATGCAATCGCCTGCCGAATACGAGTTGAGCTGATTTTTTCGCCCTGGTCTAGGACAGGTGGAACGACGATGACTTGACCATTAAAATAGGTTTCTAGATCACTAGCAACTTTCTTATCGCTACCAAAGCTATAATCAAAACCTGCTACTAAGACACGCGCCCGAAGTGCTGTTAGGTAGGCCGCAACGAATTCTTGCGCCGTATGAGCCGCGAAATCACTGGTAAAATCGATAAGATATAGATCATCAACTCCCAGTTCTTCCATTCGTTTAAAGCGCTCCTCCGGATTTTGGAGGTGGAGGAGTAGTTCTGGTTGGTAACGGGCAAAAGCCAGCTTTGGAGATTCTGGAAAGGTCAAAACAGTTACTCGAAGGCCTTGCTCATCGGCAATGGTGCGAGCTGTCCGAAAGAGCTCCTGATGCCCTCGATGGAGACCGTCAAAATAGCCCAAGACAAGAACGGTATCTGCTTGAGCTTTTATTTCTTTTTCACTAGTTACATAACAAATGTTCATAAATTTATTGTAACACACTTTCTGTTAGAAAGACTTTTCGAGGTTTGTAAAGTTCTTCTCTTTTTTCTAAAATGGCTACCAATTTTCCTTGGTAAAAAGCAGCTAACTCTTTGGAGTCACTCTCAACTGGAATAAAGCGTCCCACTTGGACTTCATCGACCTCTTCTACTGTCAGCTCTACTTTTTCCAGATCCCCGGTGCCAATCTCAAGTGGGTAAAGGAAGCTCAAATCTCCTTGGGCTACTTTTTCAGCCACTTCTTCTAAGGTCAGGGCATCATCCAGTGACAAACCAGCAGCACTGGTCCGTGTCAGATGAGACATATGGGCTGCGTAGCCCAGTTTTTGACCCAAATCCACCGACAAGGTCCGAATATAGGTCCCCTTGCTGCATTTTACCCTGAAGCGAAAACGGGCTAGTCCTTCCTCGTAGCCAATCTCACTAGTGCGCGTGAATTCATAAATCGTCACCTGTCGGACAGGACGTTCCGCTTCTTCTCCTGCCCGCGCATATTCATAGAGCTTACGCCCATTGACCTTGACTGCTGAATACATAGGCGGTACCTGCTCCATCTCTCCCACCATCTGGGCAATCATACGATCGACCTCTGTTGCATCTAAAGGTGCTTCCACTGGGGTCCGCTCTACGACTTCCCCACTGGCATCCTCCGTCGTGGTAGAAAATCCCAGAGTGATTTCGCCTTCGTAGACCTTACCTTCATCTTGCATAAATTCGACCATACGGGTTGCCTTACCAACTGCAATCGGAAGCACTCCCACCACATCCGGGTCCAGCGTTCCCCCATGGCCAATCTTCTTGGTTCCTAAGATTTTTCTCAGTTTAAAGACCACATCATGCGAAGTCATGCCCGCTTCTTTTTTTATATTAATAATTCCGTCCATCTGATTTGCTCTTTCTAACTCATGTGTGACCACCCTAGTCACCGACCCTTTATTATACCACGAAACGAGACTTCTTGTCCCTGTTTCCTCTTCCTGATAAGCTCCCAAAAAATCCCGTAGCAGATTTCAGACTTTTTTATAGGGGTTTGATACAATAGAAAACGAAAGAAGGTGTAACATATGTTAATGTATGATGTTATTGTTATTGGATTTGGTAAAGCTGGTAAAACTCTTGCAGCGAAATTATCAAGCCAAGGAAAAAAAGTTGCTCTGATTGAAAAGAGCAAGTCTATGTACGGTGGGACTTGTATCAATATCGCTTGTATCCCAACCAAGACCTTGATCGTTGCTGCCGAAAAAGGCTTAGATTTTGAGCAAGCTATGAGCGAAAAGAATGCGGTCACCACTCGTCTCAACGGCAAGAACTACGCAACGATTGCTGGAACTGGTGTTGACATTATCGACGCGACAGCTCGTTTCGTTTCCAACAAGGTCATCGAAATTCAAGCTGGTGAGGAAAAGGAAGAATTGACAGCTGAAACCATTATTATTAATACTGGTGCGGTGCCAACTATCCTTCCAATCCCAGGACTGGCTGAAAGCAAGTTTGCTGTGGATTCAACCGGTATTCAACGTTTGGAAAATCTACCTAAACGCCTGGGCGTCCTTGGTGGTGGACCAATCGGATTGGAATTTGCCCACCTCTACAATACCTTGGGTAGCCAAGTAACAGTACTAGATGCTTCTGAAGCATTCTTGCCACGGATTGAGCCAAGCATTGCAGCTCTTGCAAAAGGCTACCTGGAAGAAGATGGCATTCAATTCTTGCAAGGCGTTCATACCCAAGAAATCAAAGATGGTGAAGCTAGCTTAACCCTTGTAACGGATAAGGGAGACTTCGAGTTCGATATCCTTCTCTACGCAACAGGTCGTAAGCCAAACACAGCTGGACTTGGTCTTGAGAACACAGACATCCAAATCACTGATCGTGGAGCGATCCAAGTCAACCGTCATTTGGAAACCAGCGTCCCTGGCGTCTTTGCAGTTGGAGATGTCAATGGTGGTCCTCAATTCACCTACATGTCACTCGATGACTTCCGCATTGTCTTCAACTATCTCACAGGCGATGGTAGCTACAATCTCGAAACTCGTAACAATTATGCGACAACACTCTTCATTGCTCCTCCACTTGCCCAAGTCGGCTTGACCGAGCAAGAAGCACGTGACAAAGGACTTCCAGTTGCTGTTAAAGAATTGCCAGTTGCTGCCATGCCTCGTGGATATGTTAATGCAGATCTTCGAGGGGCCTTCAAAGCCGTGGTCAACCCAGAAACCAAAGAAATCCTTGGAGCAACTCTCTTTGGAGAAGCTGCAGGCGAACTCATCAACCTGATCACTATGGCCATGGACAACAAGATCCCTTATACTTACATCGCAAAACAAATCTTTACCCACCCAACCATGGCAGAAAACCTAAACGATCTCTTTGCGATTTAATTAACAGATAAATTGCAAGAATAAGTGCAACATTTACTTGAACTCATCCTCTAGAGCTTCACAAGCAGTTCTGTAAGCTAAA
>NZ_JAHZQQ010000015.1 GCF_019930045.1 Streptococcus australis
AGCTTACAGAACTGCTTGTGAAGCTCTAGAGGATGAGTTCAAGTAAATGTTGCACTTATTCTTGCAATTTATCAGAAACAAAACCAAGAATGAATACACCACCAAGTAGACCAAGTACAAGTCCCATGAAACTATTGAACCATTCGTATGCAGATTTAATATCTGAATGAGCCATGATAATGGAAACAACAATTGAGAATAAACCTACTGCTAGAGATACGAATTGTGCAATTTTCGTACGACGATCGTCTGACATATTTTTAGAAATGACATCTTGAATATCCAATGTCCATGAAGTTGCAACAGAGTTCAAACCTGTTGAAATAGTTGATTGAGCTGCTGCATAAATCGCTGCCAAGATCAAACCTGTGACACCTACTGGTAACTGGTATGCAATAAAGTACATAAAGATTTGGTCTTGAGGGATATTGCTAGCTGCACTGCCTGCATTTTGTACTTGATAGAATACGTACAAGCCTGTACCGATCAAGTAAAAGACTGTTGCAGTAGCAAGTGACAAGACACCATTTGTGAACAACATTTTATTAAGTTTCTTAATATTTTGTGTTGTAGTAAAACGTTGAACCAAATCTTGAGATGAAGCATAGGAAGATAAGATTGTAAAGCCTGAACCCATCACAATTAAGAAGATGGAGTTTGAAAGCAAGTTAGGATCGAAAAGTTTTTCATTTGCAGCAAGGAATTTCCCGTTTGCTAATGTTTCTGCTACTGCACCAAAGCCACCTTTAATATTAGCCATCAGTACAAATAAAGCTACAACGACACCACTAATCAGAACCACACCTTGAATAAAGTCTGTCCATAATACGGATTTTAGACCACCAGTATAAGAATAAACAATTGCAATTGCACCCATCAAAATAATCAAAATATTGATGTCAATTCCTGTCAATACTGATAAACCAGCTGATGGGAGGTACATAATGATAGACATACGTCCCAATTGATAAATAATAAACAAGAGTGCTGAAATAATACGAAGTGCTTTAGAATTAAAACGTTTATCCAAGTAATCATATGCCGTATCGATGTCTATCCGTGCAAAGATAGGTAAGATAAAACGAATTGTCAGTGGAATAGCTACAACCATCCCTAATTGAGCAAACCATAAAATCCAGCTACCTGCATAAGAGTTACCAGCGAGTCCCAAGAAGGAAATCGGACTGAGCATTGTGGCAAAAATGGATACCGAAGTAACATACCAAGGAACCGAACCATCTCCTTTAAAGAACTCTTTTCCTTTCATCTCTTTTTTAGAGAAATAGATACCCGCAACCAACACCGCAAGTAAATAAACAATCAAGATAATTAAGTCAATTATTGTAAATCCTGTTGTGCTCATAACATATCTCCATATTGATTTTATTTATTATAAAAATTCTTTTCGTGCTTGTTGAATAAGTACTGCTGCTTGTTTTGCAACCTCCAAGTCACCTTCTGCCAATGCTTCTAAGGGTTGACGAACAGAACCTAAATCAAGTTTTTCATTTAGACGCAAAACCTCTTTTGCTACAGCATACATATTTGCCTTACCTGATACCATCTTATAGATAACTTCATTGATAGCATATTGAAGTTTTTTAGCAGTATCTAAATCTCGTTCTTGAATCAAACTTTCCAATTTCAAGAACAAATCTGGCATAACGCCATAAGTACCACCAATACCAGCTTCTGCTCCCATCAAGCGACCACCAAGATATTGTTCATCTGGACCATTGAATACAATGTAATCTTCTCCACCTGCAGCTACAAACATTTGAATATCTTGTACAGGCATAGAAGAATTTTTAACTCCAATCACACGAGGATTTTGACGCATTGTTGCATACAAACTACCAGTCAATGCAACCCCTGCCAATTGTGGAATATTATAAATGATAAAATCTGTATTTGGCGCAGCTTCACTCATTGCATTCCAATATGCTGCGATTGAATATTCTGGCAATTTGAAGTAAATAGGTGGGATAGCAGCAATAGCATCGACTCCAACACTTTCTGAATGTTTTGCCAATTCAATACTATCTTTCGTGTTATTACATGCAACATGGTTGATAACTGTTAATTTACCTTTGGCAACTTCCATAACAGCTTCAATAATTTGTTTACGATCTTCTACACTTTGGTAAATACATTCACCTGAAGAACCATTTACATAGATACCTTTTACACCTTTGTCAATGAAATATTGAACCAGAGATTTTACACGTTCTTGGCTAATTTCACCATTTTCATCATAGCAAGCATAAAATGCAGGAATAACGCCTTTGTATTTAGTTAAATCTTTCATCAGATTTCTCCTTTATATTGTTTTTTATTTGATGACATTAATAAATCGCTGAGCAATTTCTTTTGGACGTGTAATCGCTCCACCAATGACAACACTGGTAACACCTAAACTATAAGCTTTTTTTAATTGTTCTGGATAATGAATTTTTCCTTCGGCAATTACCGGAATATTAAAATCAGCCAATTTTTTCATTAGTTCAAAATCAGGCTCATCTGATTGTACACTTGTACTTGTGTACCCTGATAATGTTGTACCAACAAAATCAACGCCTGATTTAAATGCATAGAGACCTTCATCAAAATTACTTACATCCGCCATCAACAATTGATTAGGATATTTTTCTTTTATTTTTTTGATAAATTCACTGACAACTAAGCCATCATATCTTGGTCTTAAAGTTGCATCAAATGCAATGACTGTTGTTCCGCATTCTACAAGTTCATCTACTTCTTTCATCGTAGCAGTAATATATGGTTCTTGAGGTGGATAATCTCTTTTGATAATTCCAATTATTGGTAAATCTACTACTTTCTGAATTGCTTTAATATCACGCACAGAATTTGCGCGAATGCCCACTGCTCCTGCCTCTAAAGCTGCTTTAGCCATAAAAGGCATCAAGCTAAATTCTTCATTATAAAGGGGTTCACCGGGTAAAGCTTGACAAGAAACAATGACTCCACCATGGACTTGACTTATAAATTTTTCTTTAGTCCAAATTTGGCTCATTTTATTATTCCTCCTTATGGATAATAGTTTGATTGTAATAATATTGTCTCTCTGGACTTTCCAGATAATGAGAGAATAAGCAGTCTGTAATTAAAAGTATTGGAAACTGAGGTGATATGCGATTGCCATACGAGAGATGATTGATCGAAGCTAATAACAATAATTCATCAAAGAAACAATCTTCTTCGTCAAAATTTCTTGTAGTCATTAAAACTGTTTTAGCGCCTTTATCCGCAGCTTTTTGAAGACCTTCTAGTACAATATCAGTTTGACCTGAAATAGATGCTCCAATGACGAGGCAATTTTCATTAAGTAATAAGCTATTCCACAAAATCATATCCTCGTCTGATAATACTTCACCAATGACTCCGAGACGCATAAATCTCATCTTCATTTCTTGTAAAGCAAGAACAGAACTTCCTTCACCATAAAGATATACACGCTCAGCAGTTTCTATCATCTCAGCAATACGCTCAAGTTGAACTTCATCAAGAACCGTGTAAGTTTTTCTCAACATTTCTTCATAGTCAGATAAAACTTTTTCTGTAGCCTCTGTATACAATGCTAACTTTTCTTTCTCACGAATCATCTCTTGGTATTTGAAAATGAATTGTCTAAAACCTTTAAAACCACATTTTTTCGCAAATCGAGTCAATGTTGCTTTGGATACACTAAGGCTTTCGCACAATGCCTCACATGAATAATTATTAAGAGGTTGCTGTTTTAAGAAGAATTTAGCAATGTCTTTTTCAGCATATGCCATATTTGGTAAGTTAGCTTCTATCATTGGAATTAGTTCTTTTTGTAGTAACATATGAGCTCCTTTGTTAAAGTAAACGTTTACATTATTTATTCTAACACTTATTTTTTTTTTTTTTTCAATATTTTTCATGATTTAGAAACTAGTTTCCAATTTCTTTCATTTCATAACAGAACAACAAATATAAAGATATAACAATTTTTTATTCTTTATATTTGTATTTTATGCCTTTTAAGAACATTTATCGACGTCGATATACTCGTATATACATGTTTTATTAATTTATATTTTTATTTTATTATTTCTTTCGGAATTTCTATACAACATTTTATTTCTAAAAAAATAGAAAAAATGTTCCTAGTTTCTTTATTTTATACTGTTAATACATTTTTGTTTCCGAATTAATAATAATCCTATAAAAACTACTGATTTATGAGATAAATCAGAACACCTATTTTAAAAAAGCAGCAAACTATAAACTAGTAGGTTCCACACCAAATGTAGCCCCATACTACCCCATAAGTCCGATTTATAGCGCACCATCCCTAAAAACATTCCCAATGAAACATATGAACACCAAGCTAGAATGGTTCCTGGATGATGAGCTAAGGCAAATAAAACACTTGTCAAAGCAACTCGAATATCTAATTTTCTGACCAAGTTCCATAAAATTTCTCTATACAGAAATTCTTCAACCATACTCGCATTGATTAAAAACAATAAAAATGAAAACCAAGGAACTTGATGTTGAAGGCCAATTAAGTTTGCTTGATTCGTGCTTCCTTGAGCATGAATCAGACTTAAACATAGACTTATAATCAGTAGGCTGACAAATCCAATACCAAGCCATTTTATCCTAGTTTTCAAATTAACCTTGATCACTTGTTTTCGTTGACCATACATCCCTAAAAAAGAAATGAGCGATGCACCATAGAGAATCTGTAGTATAGTTAACTCACCGATACAAAGAAATTTCAGTAAGTATAGAGATACCAATAGGACATTTACTTGTTGGAATATATAAACTGGAATTATTCTTTTCATAGTTACCTCCGAAATAAATCTTCATAATCTAAATCTAATACCTGCACAATCCTTTCTACCCATGGACTTTGAGGCATTCGTTGTTCCATCTTATAGTGGCGAATCTTTTGATACAAACGATTCAATTCACTTGGATAGTGAAACTCTCCCGCAAACATTTTTCTGGTTAACTCAATCCAGCTGATATTTCTTTCAGCCAAAATAATGGACAAGTTCTCCCAAAATCGTTCAGCCATATTGCTTCTCCTTTAGTTAGATAAATAATGTGTTTGTGCCATGTAAATCAATTGTTTCGTATCTCTTGGCAATAAAGCTCTAGCCTCCTCTAGATTCAGATTTGGATAAACCCGCTTATTTGAAACCGCAAGAGGAAGTCTAATAGTTAGTTCAGGATTTTTTAATATCATTTCAATGAAATCTGTTAATTTTAGATTGTCACGGTTCTTAAATCGTAATAAATTAGGAGATAAAAACTCAAAACAATCTGAAGAATAGCTCATCAGCTCAATTAATTTATCCTTTGTCATTTCAGAAACTGAATGACAAGATACCTCGATGCCATAGTTTTGGAAGAAGTCTAAAAGAAGTTGATTTCTTTGGCTATTTTTACTTAGATAGAGATCAATCATGGGAGACCTCCCAAAGATTCGGTTCCATTTGATATTCTGAGACTATTAAGGAATCTAATAAATTTGCGAAGTTAATCGGTTTCTTGTCTTCATCATAAGCTTTTACAGTTACTTGGGTTGTAAGTATTCCCTCTTTTCCCTCGGCTCGATAGCCTTGTCCATATAAAACAAAAACAAGATTCTGATTATCATCTACAAAGGCATCAGCTCCGTTCTTTATATCCTGACTTTCAAGGAATTCCATAATGTTTTGAAGATAGGATTCGTAAAATAGGGGGTAGTTGTGTTTTTTATGGTAATCATCTAAAAATGTCACCTCAAACTCACATGGATAATTGGACATCAAAAATATTTGTTCATCCAGCTGTTTGATTTCTGCGTCATGTAATTCTGTTTCTAATTCATCACAATCTAGTATTGATTCTTTATTTAATGCTTTCATCTTTTTCCTCTATTTCTTTTAATTTTTTTGCGATTGCGGCAATCACAGGAACGGTTACACTATTACCAGCTTGTTTATAGAGCTGACTATTACTAGAGACTTTTCTAGCAGCTTCAAAAGCCCAATCAGGAAAGCCCTGCAGTCTAAAACACTCTTTAGGAGTGATTCGTCGTATCCTCAAACGGTAAAATTGCCCATCAATTAAGACACCAGCTACTTGGTAAACTTGTTTATCTTCTCCTTCATAGCTAGCCACTACTACTCCCATTTGCCCACTAGTTGTTAACGTATTCGCTATACCTTTTCCAACTCTACCACGACGATACTGAGAACTTGGTCTTTCTAAATTGATTGAATCGCCAATCTCTGCTTGAGCATATCCTTTTTTCGTTGCCTCTCGGACTTTTAGAAATTTGATTGGTTCTGGAATCAGTATTTTGGGAATTTTATCTCCACCTTGCATCGTAGTCAGTGTTGGAGATAAGCCCTCACTTCCATAGACGCGACCGGTCTCCTTAAAGCTAGTTGGTAAATCTCCAACAACGACAATACCATGGCGATCCTGAGTATTTAAAGTAAACATTGGCTCTTGATTATCCTTGAAACGTCTACCATTTTGTCTTTTTTCTAATCTGTCTGGTGTCATACAAGGAATCGCAACTTTAAATCCTTCTCCTTTTCCACGAACTAAGGTTGGTGCAAGACCTTCTGAATAATAGACTTTACCACTCATTCCACTTTTTGATGGATTCAAATTCCCTAATATTTTTAAAGTCTCAGAGTTAGTTGCTTGACCTTCTCGTCTGAAAGGAAATAGGAGTCTGGTACCTCTCTTTCTAGAATGTCCGATAATAAACACCCTCTCTCTGTTTTGGGGAACGCCAAAATCCTTACTGTTAAGCACCTGCCACTCAACATCAAACCCCAATTCATCAAGCGTGGTAAGGATTGTGGTGAACGTCCGTCCCTTATCGTGATTGAGTAGGCCTTTAACATTTTCAAGAAAAAGAAAACGTGGTTGGATTTGTTTGGCCGCTCGAGCAATTTCAAAGAATAAAGTGCCTCTAGTATCTTCAAATCCCAATCGTCTTCCTGCGATTGAAAATGCTTGACAAGGGAATCCCCCACAGATGACATCGACTTTCCCTCTAAGTTTTTTAAATTCGTCATCTGAAACATCTCGTATGTCATGAAATTCAATTTCTCCTTCCGTTTGAAAAATGGACTTATAAGATTCTCTAGCAAATTTATCAATCTCACAAAATCCAATACACTCGTGTCCAACACTTTCCATTCCTAGTCGAAAACCACCGATACCTGAAAATAAATCAATAAATCTCATTTCTTTACCCCCTTTCCTGATCGACTATCAATGTCCAAATAGTCACACCACTTGAAATGACAATGAGCATAACTAATATCCACTCGATTGGCGACATTTAACCACCTCCTTTTCTAACACGGTTATTCCAAACGGAATACAAGCCATTAAACACAAATTCAGCCAAAACTTCCGCTCGTCTAACAAAGCGAACATTGTCAAGAGCATACTGATAGATTCTCTCAAAATCAGTCATAGCAATTTCACTGGCTGTTTCAGAAAAACCTTCTCGTCTAAATTGATCTTGTACCAATCCCCAAATATAATCTCGATCATATTTTGTGACCTTTTCTACTTTTCTTTTCAAGATAGGTTGAGTATTCCTATCCTCCTCATCCTCAATAAATAAAGAATCAGTCTCACTATATTTAGTCTCACTAACTTCAGTCTCACTAGGGGCTGAATGTGAGACGGGGGCCGTTTCATTTTCAACCTGCCCTAGTCTTTTTTTAACACTAGGCCTGTTTGAATTACCTACTGGGGTAGTAGACAACTCCCCTAAATAAATCTTATTAGCTAGTCTCCCTTTCTCACTTGAAGACTGTTGGACTTCATCAATTAGGTCATATTCTTTTAGAATTTTTTTGATTGATAGTAATTTTGACTTCGAACAACCTAACAGCCTCATCAGTTTAGAATTAGAAAATACTAAATAAACCGCTCCTTCTTCATCTATCCAACCACGACTAAGAGATAATTCTAAACGATCTTTTAAAATAGAATAAGCCACCTTTACTTCTAGTTTCATATCCATATATTTCTCATCCTCAAAAAGAATTTTAGGTAATTTGTAATACCGTTCTGAAGTTTGGTATTGATTTGCGGTAATTCGTTTCATAGCGCACCTCCAAGTTCTTTGAGTGTTAAATCTCCGCTTGATTCCAATTGAACCAAGCCACTTTTTTCCAATTCAGCCATAAGAGAGATGGCTTCAACAATGTCAATTCCCATTTCACGTACTAAAAATGAAATGACAATATAGCGTGATGATTGTAATTCTTTTGTCATTTTCCCTCCTGAAAATAAAAAAAGGAGAACAATATACAATTGTTCTCTCTTTAGATAAATATTTATTGTTGTATTCATTTTTCCGATGCGCAAACGACATCTACAAATACATATACATCTATGTGCCTTTTTAGGACTTTTTTGACGTCAAAATTGCCTTTATCTACAAATACAAAATGCTTGTAAAATAGCTTAAAATCAAGGATTTTTACCCTTTTTTTCGTTGTAGCAACACTACACACTCCACGTGGTGCGTCTGTGGAAATAGATCCACCGGCTGAACTTTCTTCAATTCGTAGCCCAACTCTTGATAGAGTTTGATATCACGCGCCATGGTGGCTACGTTACAAGAGATATAGGCGATGCGGTCAGCTCCTGTTTGGGCGCTTGCTTTGATAAAGCTTTCGGTCAAGCCCTTGCGTGGTGGATCGACCAGGATGGCGGTTGGTTGGATGCCTTCCTTGAGCCAATTTTTCATGGCATTTTCAGCTGTGTCACAGACATAGTGGGCATTGGTGATGCCATTTAGACTAGCATTCTTCTGGCTATTCTCTACTGCTTCAGGGATGACTTCTACCCCATAGACTTCCTTGACATGCTTAGCGACGGATAAACCAATGGTCCCAATTCCAGAGTAGGCATCAATCACGACATCCTCTGCTTTTAACTCCGCAAAATAAATAGCTGTCTGATAAAGCTTCTCTGCCATTTCGGTATTGACCTGATAAAAGGCTGGTCCAGAGATTTGGAAATCATTTCCCAACATTTGATCCGTAATATAGTCTTGACCATAGAGAACCCGCCATTCTTTTCCAAAAATGGCATTGGTATTCTGGTCATTAATATTTTGCATAACAGATTTGATAGCTGGGAATTGCTTGATCAGCTGCTCGATCAACTGGTCCACACGGAACACCTTGGGACGAGTGGTGACCAAAATGACCATGATTTCTCCAGAATGATGTCCTCGACGAACCACAAGGTTACGAATTAAGCCAGACTGTTCCTTCTCATCATAAGGCTTGAGGTCAAAACGACGAATCAAATCTCGAAGAGCCAAGACCACTTGGTCAATGACTGGATCTTGGATATAAAAGTCTTCAATCGGCATCAAATCATGAGAGTTCTTCCGAAAGAAGCCTGTTTCGACCTGACCATTGACACGACGAACAGGGACTTGGGCCTTATTGCGATACTGGACGGGATGATCCATCCCCAAGGTCAGGGGCACTTCGATATCAGAGATTCCTGCCATCTTGTAAAGGCTATCCTTGACCTGCTTGGCCTTGAATTTCAGCTGCTCCGGATAAGCTAGGTGGCCCAAGTCAGCAATGCCGCTTCGCAAGTAAGCCAAATCTAGTTCTTCATTACGATGAGGGGATTTTTCTAAGTACTTTTCTACTTTTCCGTAGCCGATCTTTTTGTTGACTTTAAGCACGCGCATGCGGATGACTTCTCGTGGTAGGGCATTCTCTACAAAAAAGACCAGGCCATCGACCTTAGCCACCCCTGCTCCTTCATGGGTCAAATCGACAATATCAACGGTTACAATATCATTTTTCTTTAACATGGTGTTCAATCTTTCTAAAAAATAAAAGGGATGGAGTTTACAGACTCCTATCCCTTAATTATATCATCTTAGGCCCATTTGGGACAATTTCTTTTTATAAGCATCGAAATCGACCAGCAAGCCTTGTCCGCCATACATATCATAGGCATCGACCCAATCACCATTTTCTGGAATGGTAATGCGTTCAATCCCCTTGCTGGCACTTCCGACTAAGCCAATCCCGTTTGTCAACAAGAAGGAGAAGGGGACATTGGTTGAGGTCATAGCGAAGACCTTTCCTAGTGCTTCAGATCCAGTAAAGAGCTTGGTTGGATCCTTGATTTGGTGAACAATGGCAGACATAACTTCTTGTTGGCGTCTTGTCCGGCCAAAGTCGCCCTCATCATCCTTACGGAAACGAGCATAGTTGAGGAGGGTCCGGCCATCCATCCGTTGTTTTCCGACCTTAATGGTCTGATTTGGAACGACGCCATCTTTCATGTTCAAATCGTCTGGCACTTCCACTTCACTGACCTTTTCACCATCAATAGTGGAAAACTGCGCATTCATCTCGACCCCATTTGGGAAGAGGGTATCAATGGCTGTCGCAAAGGTTTGGAAATCAACCATGGCGTAGTATTGGATATCAATGTCAAAGTTATCCTTGAGCATCTGACGGACCAATTCCGCCCCCTGGTTGTTATTCTGCTCTCCAATGGTAAAGGCCGTATTCAGCTTCTGGTCATAGTAATCTTGATATTCTGGATCTGTTTGCTGGCTTACGCCATCGATATGAACCAAAGTATCCCGCATGAAGCTGACCAGTTTCACCTTGCCGTCCTTGTTGTTGACATTGACGACCATGATAGAGTCCGTTCGCGTCTCAGACGAGCTTTCCCCTATTCGACCATCTGTTCCCAAGATCAGGATATTAACCCCGTCTTTGGTCTTCTGACCGTTGAAATACTCTTTAACAGCTGGTTGGGCGTTGGTCCCACCAGGTTTACTATTCAAGCCTTTAATAAACATAAAGACCATTCCACCAAGGACCAACAAGAGGAAAACGGCAATCCACTTTAAAATACGTTTGAAGCGGATTTTTTTCCCCTTCTTACGTTTGGGAAGAGCTGCTACTTCCTCTCGTTTCTTTTTATTAGATTTGGGTTTATCCTTTCGGCTCCGTGATGGATAGACTGGTAATTCATCAGACTCGTTTTCTCTGCTATTTGAAGAAACCACAGATTCTTCTGCACTTGCTGAAACGGGGTCATCTTGGAATTGTCCCTCTGATTTATTTTTTAAGTACTTGTATTCCAACTGCTCTTTCTCATTCAGATAATGATAGTTGGAATAAAGATAATCCAATCTCTTTTGTTCATGATAGGATAGGTTTTCTGATTCTTTACTCATACGTTCTCCGTTTCATTGTTGTTTAGCACATAGACCGAATAGTGGCCCAAGGTTTTGATAGATGCTCCTAAGGATTCCAGTTCTTGATAGGCAGAAGCAAACAGTGATTCGTCAGCATCCACCACATCGATAATAAAAAAATATTCCCCTAGGACCGTCTTTAAAGGACGACTCTCAATTTTTGTTAAATTTAATTCTCTGGAAGCAAATGTAGCTAAGGCCCGGCATAAAGAACCTGCAATATTACTTGGTAAGGTAATGGCCAGACTATTCTTACAGGAAACTTTCTTTAAGGAATGACTACCTTTAAAAGGTCGCTGACCAAGAATCCAAAAGCGGGTATAATTTTGATCCATCTCTTGAATGTTCCTCGCTACAACTTCCAGACCATATTCATCCTTGACCTCCAAAGGCGCAATGGCTGCAATAGGAAGCTCTGGATGTTGAGAGACATATCGAGCTGCATAGGATGTCGAAGTTGTCATCTCTAGTCTGGCTTGAGGAAAATGTTCCTGAACATAGGCTTTCCCTTGAGCTAATGCTTGAGGATGCGAATAGATCACTTCAATGGATTGATCCTGCTTAACTGCCAAAAGTTGTTGCTTAATGGGATAGACCACTTCTGCAATAGCCTGGAAACGAGCCTGGTGAAAGAGGTAGTCAATCGTCTCATGGACACTGCCTTCGATGGAGTTCTCAACAGGGATGACCGCATACTCTACTTGAGCGGATTCATAGGCTTTCATCACTTCTGTAATGGAGTCATAAGGGCGTAATTCACCATCTTCAAAACTTTCCAGAGCTACATGATGGGTAAAGGATCCCTTAGGACCGAGATAAGCTACAAACATCGGATCATCTCCACAATTTTTTCAGGTGTCTTATCAGTAACATCAATCACATGTGTGGCTACTTCTTCATAAAAGGGCAGGCGTTGTTCATACAAAGCACGAAACTCTTCTTGGTTCATAGCAAGAAAGAGAGGGCGCTTAGTTGCAGGATCAGCGGCCAATCTTTGATAAAGCCGCTCAAAATCAATCCGCAAATAAATATTACAAGCATTCTTCTTGAGAAGCTCGCGATTTTCTGGCTTCAGGACAATGCCTCCACCAGTTGCAATGACCGAGCTCTGTCCATCGAGCAACTCTTGCAATAAAAGTGACTCTTGCAAGCGAAAACTCTCCTCACCATAGCGGGTAAAATAGTCAACAATCGGCATTTCTAAGCGTCGAACTAAGAGTGCATCCATATCAGCAAAAGCTGGATCCAACAAACGACCAATAGTCGTTTTCCCTGCTCCCATAAAGCCAAGTAGTATTTTAGGCATGAGACACCTTTTCTAAGTCTGCAAAGAAGGAAGGGTAACTGGTATTAATTGCTTCAGCACGCGCAAGCTCCACTTCACCATCTCTTACAAGCAAGGCTGCGATAGCTCCCATCATGCCGATCCGGTGGTCGCCAAAGGTTTGTAGACTAGCACCATGCAAAGGCGTTTTCCCTTCAATGATCATACCATCCTCTGTTGGGATGATGGAAGCCCCCATGGCATTTAGACTATCCGCCACGACTTGAATGCGATCCGTTTCTTTAACTTTTAGTTCTTCAGCATCTTTGATAATGGTGTTCCCAGAAGCTTGGGTTGCCAAAAGAGCAATGATTGGAAGCTCATCAATCAAGCGAGGAATCAGATCACCCGAAATTTCAGTTCCATGGAGGTCTGAAGTCTCTACCACAAGGGTCGCAGCCTTAGCAAGTGGATCAACATCCAAGATTTGAAGCTTGCCACCCATTTTTTCAATAACCTCTAGAATGCCTGTACGTGTCTCGTTAATCCCAACATTTTCAAGTCGAATCTTACTATTTGGGATAATCAAACCAGCTACTAACCAAAAGGCTGCACTGGAAATATCACCTGGTACCGTCACCTCACAAGCTTGAAAGCGTTGAGGCCCCCGTAAACGAATTTCTTTGCCTTCCACGCGAATCTGGCCACCGAACTGCTGAATCATATCTTCAGTATGATTCCGTGTCAGCTCCTTCTCCAGAATAACTGACTCTCCTTCTGCCTGCATAGCTGCAAAAAGTAGAGCTGACTTAACCTGAGCAGAAGCTACCGGTAATGAATAATGGATTGGTTGTAACTCTTTTGATCCATGCAGATGAAGGGGCAACATGTCTCGTTCTGTTTGACCTTGGACAGTAACTCCCATCTCTCGAAGGGGGATCGCTACTCGGTCCATAGGTCGTTTGGACAAGCTATCATCTCCAACCATGGTAACTGGGAAGGGACTTCCTGCTAAGACACCCACTATCAATCGAGTAGAGGTGCCTGAATTTCCCATATCCAGATCATTCTTAGGCTGTTGAAAGGCTTCGAAGCCTTTCCCCTCAATGGTGATCACTTGACCATCATCTTGGATAGAGACGCCTAGGTCCCTAAATACTTGAATAGTGGATAAGACATCTTCACCACGTAAGATATCATAGACCTTAGTGGTTCCATGAGCAAGGCTACCAAAGATAATCGAACGATGACTGATTGATTTATCCCCTGGAACACGAATAATTCCATTCAAACCCTTACAATTCGTTTGTAATTTCATGGCTTACCCCTTCAAGCTTTTCTAAAAATTTTACCATAAAAAACAGCCATTTTCAATGTTCACTTGGAAGGACCCGCAAGATGGGAGAGAAAAAGAGGCTGGGACAAAAGTCCTAGCCTCTCATTTGTCTTTGGATTGTCGAGCAAGACGCAGTGGTTGAGTGGGCTCTACTACGCTGATTTCATCAGCTTTTACAGCCCTACTCAACTGTGCGGATGTGGGACGACGAAATCGAATTCTAACGAATTAACGATTTCTTTCCCACTCTCTCTCCCTTATTTAAATAAATCCTGAACTGGATCAAAAATAATCCGTTCAATATCTCCTAGATAAACAGACAATTGCTGTTGTTTGGTGAAAAACTCATTTACAATTGGGTTTCCTTGTAACTTCCCAGCAAAGTCCTGCATTTTCTTTTGTTGGTCTTCAGTTGGCATTTGTCCAGACTGGATGACTCCATGAATTTCTTGTTGGAAAGCCAGGTAGTCACCGAATAATGCTTTTGCATCGGCATCGGCATCAATGGCTTCCTTACTAGCAAGGACAGCCTTGTATTCTGGTAAGTCACGAATTCCTCGTGACAATTCATTGGCTAGATCATAAATGTTTGACATGTGATTTCTCCTTAACAATTTGGTTTTGTTCTATTATACAAAGATTCTGGTACAACTTGTGTTAGAAACTGCTATTTTTGTAAAAATCCTACTTGGGACCTATTTGATCACTACGCTATAATCCGTTTTCTCGGTGATCAGAGCTTCGGCCCGTGCTTGATCTGCAGCTGTCTTAAAGGAAATCTGAAGAATTCCGTAGACATCTTCCCGGTTTTCCTCATTGATGTGAATATTGACCAAGGAGGTACCACGAAGCAATTCGAGGATCCGAAGGATGACATCTTCTTCGTCTGGAACATCCACAAAAATATCGAAGGTGCTTTCCACCCCTCCTCTTTTATGGATCTGCATATGTTGCCGTTGCTCTCGACTATGGTCAAAGAAGGCCCAAATCGCTTCTTCTTGCCCTTGTCTGATCATGTCGGCAACTTGCTCAAGACGATCCTTAAAATCCGCTATCCGATCAAGAACCGAAGCTGGATTAGATAGCAAAACTGAGGTCCACATACTTGGCTCACTCTCCGCAATCCGCGTCATATCACGAAATCCTCCTGCAGCAAAGCGACCTGCTAGGGCATGCTCTTCTGTATAAGCAGCTGCTTGTCCCATCAGGGTAGCCGCCAATACGTGAGGAAAGTGGCTGATCTGAGAAGTAACCCGATCGTGTTCGATAGGATCCACTTCGATGAAGCGGGCTCCAAGCCCTGAGAGTAAATCCTTCAATTCCAAGACCGCACTTGAGTCTGTCGTAGCTGTTGGGGTAAAAATATAGTAGGCATTTTCAAAGAGCGTGGAGTCAGCTGAGGCAGCTCCTGTCTTGTGACTTCCCGCCATGGGATGCCCGCCGACAAAACGGACTGGGAGATGTCTAAAAGCATTTTCGCCAGCTTCTACAATGGCCCCCTTGGTGGAGCCCACATCCGTCACAATGACTCCTTCTTTCAGTGGCATTCTCGCCAGTTGCTGAAAGGTTTGAATGCTTTGCTTGACGGGCAAAGAGACGATGATAACATCTGCATGACTAGCAAAATCTTCCAAATCAGCTGTCACCTCATCAACAATTCCCTTCTTCAGAGCAATATCTCGTGAGGCCTGACTACGATTATAACCTAGTAGAGTTACTTGCGGATGAGCTTTTCGGATCCCCATAGCTAACGAAGCGCCAATCAGTCCAAGACCGACGATATAAACAACCTTTTCTTCCATCTATTTCTCCAGTTAGAAAGCTTTGGTATAGGCCCGATGACGCTCGACAGCCTCCTTCAATTCTTCCAGATTATCAGAAGAGAACTTGTCCAAGACTTCTGTGGCTAAGACCGTTGCCACCACAGCTTCCATGACAACTCCTGCAGCTGGAAGTGCTGTTGGATCACTCCGCTCCACCGTTGCCTTATACGGTTCGTGCGTTTCAATATCGACACTCATGAGGGGTTTATAAAGAGTTGGGATTGGTTTCATTACTCCACGGACGATAATTGGCTCTCCATTGGTCATGCCACCTTCAAATCCGCCCAGATGATTGGTTCGGCGAGTATACCCATCTTGCTCAGACCAGAGAATTTCGTCCATGACTTGACTGCCTTTACGACGACCTGCTTCAAAGCCTAGCCCGAACTCTACACCTTTAAAGGCATTGATAGAGACAACCCCTTGAGCGATCTTAGCATCCAATTTCTTATCCCATTGGACAAAAGAACCCAGACCGACAGGCACACCACCTACAATCGTTTCGACGATCCCTCCGATGGTTTCCCCCTCTTTCTTCACGCTATCGATATAGGCCTTGATTTCCTCTTCTCGCTCTCGATTAACGATGGAAACCTCTGATTGAGCGACCGCTTCCTTGATTTGGGAAACCGTTAGATTTTCCGGAACCTCTACTTCGATGCCACCGAAATTGACGATGTGGCTGGCTACTTGAACCCCAATCTCTTCCAATAGTCGTTTGGCTACTGCACCAACTGCTACCCGCATGGTTGTTTCCCGAGCGGATGAGCGTTCCAAAGAATTTCGTAAGTCATCGAAACGGTACTTGATTCCGCCGACCAAATCAGCGTGGCCTGGACGAGGCTTGGTAATTTTCCGGAGCCCCTTCTTCTTTTCCTCCACATCACTGACAGACATGATCTCCAGCCATTTTTGATGGTCTAGATTGGTGACATTCAAAGTGATAGGACCTCCCATGGTCAAGCCATGGCGAACACCAGAGGTGATCTCGACTTGATCGCTTTCAATCTTCATCCGTGCTCCACGACCGTAGCCACCCTGGCGACGTTTTAGTTCGACGTTGATATAATCAGCTGTCAAAGGGAGCCCTGCTGGCACTCCTTCGATAATAGCTGTAAGTCGAGGTCCGTGTGATTCTCCTGCTGTTAAATAACGCATGGTATCTCCTTTGTCGCTTTCTAGTGTAAGAAGTCTCTCATTTCTTCCAACGGAACTGGATGGATTTGACAAGTCCCAATTTCAGGTACCAAAACGAGTTTCAATTGATTGCCCCTCGCCTTCTTGTCCAAGGTCAAGGCCTGATAAAGCTTTTCCTTATCCCAAGTATGGAATTCTACTGGTAAGCCAAATTTTTGACACATTTGGCAAATAGCCTGCGTTAAACCGGCTTGAACCAATCCCTTGGCTTCTGCAACCTTAGTAACTTGCACCATTCCTATCGCAACGGCTTCTCCGTGCATG
The DNA here is from genome assembly GCF_019930045.1 of Streptococcus australis. Lineage (GTDB taxonomy): Bacteria > Bacillota > Bacilli > Lactobacillales > Streptococcaceae > Streptococcus > Streptococcus australis_D. The sequence continues at coordinate 17,163 of NZ_JAHZQQ010000015.1, forward strand.
ACCTGGCCATAACCGGCTGTTGCTTCGATCGCATGACCAAGGGTATGACCGAAATTCAAATAAAGACGAATGCCCTGGTCTAACTCATCTTCGACGACCATCTTGCGCTTGACTTGACAGGAATGGGCAATCAGGGATTCTGCATGCTCATAAATAGACTCAATGGAGCCATCCATTTGATCCAGTTCTTCCCATAAGGCAGGATCTTCGATGAGACCGTACTTAATGACTTCCCCCATGCCCTCGATCAACTCGCGCTTGCCAAGAGTCCGCAGCACTTCAGGGTCAATCAATACCCCATCCGGTTGGGCAAAAGTTCCTACCATGTTCTTTGCATAGAGTGTATTGACTCCGGTCTTACCTCCGATAGAGGAGTCAACCTGAGCCGTCAAACTAGTCGGTACTTGGACGAAATGAATCCCCCGCATATAGGTGGAAGCCACAAAGCCTGCTAGATCACCGACAACACCACCCCCAAGAGCGAGAATGCCGTCTGATCGTGTCATCCCATTTTTCGCTAAAAATTCATAGACTTTCTGAACGGTCGTCAGATTTTTACTAGCTTCTCCTTCTAGGAACTCATAGCTAATCACTGTAAATCCTTCACTTTCAAGGCTTTTTACCACCTGACTTGCATAAAGAGACCCTACATGGTTGTCTGTTATGATTGCTACTTTTTGAGCTTTCCATAATTGACTGAGCCAGGTTCCAACCTTTTGGATCGCTCCATTCTCAATGACAATCTCATAACCATTCTTTGGTAGATCTACATTCACCTTCATAAGGATCTCCTTTCAAATCAATGTGAAAAAGATTACAATTTCACTATTGTATAAAAATAGAAAACAGAGCATACTTGATTAAGTTTTTCTGTTTTCTTCCATCATTTTTCTAATACATAATCTGGGTATTCCAATTTCAAAGCTTGCCAGACTTCCTCTTCTGGGAATGTTTTATCCGTCATCAGTTCAAAGGCAACAGCAGCTTGATGGAAGAGCATTCCCAAGCCATTTAAGGTTTGCGCCCCTTGTTCTTCAGCTAATTGAAGAAATGGTGTCTTGGCAGGAAAATAAGCTAAATCAGCCACTAGACAACCTTTAGGAAAGCTAAACTCTTTCGGAATAGGGAGAGAAGACCCGTCCATTCCTATTCCTGTAGCATTGATCAATAAATCCGTCCCCTCTATCGTTGCATTCAACTGATCCCGACTGGATAAGTCATGAAGGACAATTGAAACATCAAGAGTTTCGGATAGTGGAGCAAAGATAGCCTGATACTTATCTAAACTTTCTGGACGAACAAATAAATGAATCTCGCCAACTCCTTGCCGAATAGCCTCTACAACAATAGCAGTCGCAGCACCACCCGCACCTAAAAGAACGAGTTTCTTATTCATTATCGAAAAAGTCTTAGGAAGACTCTTTAGAAAACCAAGTCCGTCTGTGTTGTAGCCTGTTAAACGACCATCTTTCTGAACAATCGTATTGACCGAACCAATAAGCTGTGCGCTTCCATCTACCTGATCTAAAAATGGCAAGACCTTTTTCTTGTAAGGCATGGAAATATTAGCGCCCAACATATCCAGTACCCGTAACTGTTGAAGACTTTGTTCGACTTGTTCTTCTTCCACTTCCCAAGCAAGATAGACTACATTGGTCGCGGTTAGTTGGTAAGCCCAGTTGTGAATAAAGGGTGAGATACTATGACGAATGGGCTTGGCAATCACGGCCGCCATTCGCGTATAGCCATCAATCTTCATCTAAGATCTCCCGAATCTTGTGCATGCTGGACAAGCTAATTTGTCCTGGTGCACTTTCCACTCCTACACTAGCATAGGACCAAACAGAACCAGTTAAATCGGCAGCGATGCGAGAGATTCGGCCGATTTTCCCCATAGAAATGGTAACGAACTCTTGTTCTGGATTTAGCGTCTTAAAGCCACGTGTATAGTTCATTAGGTCCAGAACATCCTGCTCGGTATGAGCCATCACTGATACCTTGACCAATTTAGGTGTAAAGCTGGTTAACTCCGACATAATCTCCATCATATTTTCAGGAGTTTCCTGGAAATTATGATAGCTGAGGCACAGATTGGAATAATTCATCATCTGTTCAAACTCAACTTTGTGACTAAAATATTCATAATCTATATAATCTGGATGGTAGATCGTATTGATATCGTGGATAATCGATACATATTCATCACCTGAGAGATCAATTTGTCCCCCCTCTGGACGAGTCCGCAGGGTAAACAAAATTTCACGCCCCGCAAATTTTTCAAAAATTGCAGGTGCAACCGGTAGAATATCATTCTTATCCAAGAAGTCTGCCCGCCATTCGATGATATCTGCATCTTGATAGCGACTGGCATCGAGAGCCTGAGCCTCCTCCAAATTTCTAGGCATTACAGAGACAACTAATTTCATTGATCCACCTTAATCGTAAAAACTTTCAAGTAATTACTACTTTCTTCCCTTTCATTGTATCGAAAATCAGCTGGAAGTCCCACTTCACTGATAAAGCGATGCTTTTGGCCTTTGAAGCCCTTTTCAATTTCTTTCTTAAATTTATCCCGACTGACATTGGCAGCATTCGTACTTGCAATCAAAATACCTTTTGGTTTCAAGATCTCTAGGGACTGCTCGATTAGTTTGTGGTAATCCTTCGCAACTGAGAAGGTACGCTTCTTATTGCGAGCAAAACTCGGAGGATCTAAAACGATCACATCATAAGTCAAGCCATGACGCTTGGCATACTTATAATAATCAAAAACATCCATGACGATAAAGCGGTGCTGGTCCAATGCTAGACCATTTGCCACAAAATGAGCTTCAGATAGTTCGCGACTCCGCTTGGCCAGATCAACAGAGGTTGTTTCTACTGCTCCGCCCATGGCCGCTGCTACCGAAAAAGCCGCCGTGTAGGAAAACATATTGAGTAAGGATTTACCTGCAGCTAAGCCATCTACTAAGCTAGCACGCACATCGTGTTGGTCCAAGAAAATTCCTGTCATCAAGCCATCATTCAGAAAGACTTGGTAGCGAACGCCGTTTTCCAAAATCAAAAACTGCTCTGGAGCTTCTTGACCAAAAAGATGGGCTGACTCGTAACCTGGATCCTTGAAACGGATTTTTTCATATCCTCCCAAGACCTCTGGAAAAACTTCTTGAAAAGCTGCAACAAGCAACTCTCTGATTTGATAAACAAAGGCATTGTAAATGGAAAAGACGGCATAATCTCCATAGAGATCAATAGTCAAGCCACCAAATCCGTCGCCTTCTTGATTAAAAACTCTAAAAGCTGTATCCAATTCCGACTGATAGTAAGACTGACGTTTTGACTTAGCTTTAGCAAATAGCTGACTAAAGTAAGCCTGATCCAAGGTGATTTTCTTGGTAGAAATGACACAACCAAGACCCTTGTTTTGCTCTGAAAGATAGCCTGTCCCTAAAAAATGACCCGAAGCTGTGACCAGCTCAACCACCTCATTGTCAAAGGGGAGTTGCCCAAAATCACTCTTCTCTAAAATCTTATAACCTTTATGGATTTTTTTCTCAACTTGTCGGTTAATTGTCAGCTTTTTCATACTTCTATTGTATCAAAATTTTCAAAAATTCACAAAGTCTCCCACTTAAGAATCCTATTATTAAGGAAGTATTCACCATCTTTTTAAACAATCGCACTTCTTTTGTTTAGCTAATGATTACCAATATCAATCATACTCTTTTTTAACATCATTATTTACTTGCTTTATTTTCAAAACGTTTTAAATTATGGTATACTGTTGTAAGAAAATTTTTAGGAAATAAGGCAAGGAAGTATATTTTTGTGAAAAAAATTACCAAAACGATACTCGATGCTATGAGTACCAGACTAGGATTTGTCTTTACCCTACTGTTGCTTTATTGGTTTAAAACCATGTGGGCCTATGCAGTAGACTTTAATCTAGATATTCAAGGCTTTTATCAGGTTTTTCTTGCAGTAATTAACCCGATTCCACTCAGCCTCTTATTCATCGGTCTCGCTTTTTATATTAAGAGAACCAAACTCTTTTACATGCTATCTTTTAGCATCTATGTTATTTTATTTATCTGGTTGATTTCCAACTCGATTTATTATCGTGAGTTTACAGACTTCGTAACAGTCAACACCATGCTGGCATCTAGTAAAGTTTCTGCCGGTCTTGGAGCTGCAGCCTTAGAATTGTTCCGTCCCTGGGATATTATCTATGTTTTAGACTTCCCGATTCTAGCTTTCCTCTTCTTAAAGAAATTGGTCAAACTAGATCGCCGTCCCTTTAACAAACGGGCAAGTTTTGCAGTGACTTCGCTCTCTGCTATGCTCTTCTCGGCCAATCTTTTCTTGGCGGAGATTGACCGTCCGGAATTGTTAACGCGTGGCTTCTCCAACTACTATGTGGTTCGTGCGCTTGGTTTACCTGCCTTTTTGGGTTACAGTGCCAACCAGACCTACATGGCCAATAAAGAACGCTCAAAGGCTTCTGAAGTTGACTTAAAGCCTGTTGAAGAGTATGTTGCTAGCCATTATGCTCAACCAAACCCTGAAACCTTTGGTCTCGCCAAGGGACGAAATGTCATCTATATCCATTTGGAAAGCTTCCAACAATTCTTGATCGACTATAAATTGAAAGTCGATGACAAAGAATACGAAGTGACACCTTTCATCAACTCGCTTTACCACTCAAACGAAACCTTTGCATTTGCCAATATCTTCAACCAAGTAAAAGCTGGTAAAACATCAGATGCAGAGACCATGATTGAAACAGGCTTGTTCGGTTTGAACCAAGGTTCCTTTATGGTAAATTACGGTGGGACTAATACCCAGCAAGCAGCTCCTTTCATTCTTTCTAAGAATGGTTACCAATCTAGTGCAGTTTTCCACGGAAATGCCGGAAGTTTCTGGAACCGTAATACAGCCTACAAACAATGGGGCTACCATTACTTCTTTGATGCGTCATACTTTACCAAGCAAGATGAAACCAACTCCTTCCAGTATGGACTTAATGACAAGATCATGTTGAAGGATTCCATCAAGTACTTGGAACATATGCAACAACCGTTTTATACTAAGTTCATTACCGTTTCCAACCACTATCCTTATACGACGAGTCTGATTGGGGACGAGATTGGTTTCCCTCTTGCAGAGACGCAAGATGAAACCATTAATGGCTATTTCGCAACAGCAAACTATTTGGATTCTTCTATCAAGGCCTTCTTCGATTATCTCAAAGCTTCTGGTCTTTATGAAAACTCCATTATCGTATTGTATGGAGACCACTACGGTATTTCTAATTCTCGAAATCCAGCTCTGGCTCCTTTGCTTGATAAGAACTCTGAAACTTGGTCAAGTTATGACAATGCCATGTTGCAACGGGTACCTTATATGGTGGTCGTTCCTGGCATAAACAAAGGGAAAGTTATTGAGACCTATGGTGGAGAGATTGATATGCTTCCAACATTGGAACACTTGTTAGGCATTGATTCTAAGAACTTCCTTCAAGTTGGTCAAGACTTATTATCTCCAAATCATAGCCAAATCGTTGCTTTCCGTTCTGCTAACTACTTTGTAACTCCTGAGTATACAAGTTACAGTGGCCGGACCTATTACACCAAGACTGGTGAAGAAATCACCAATCCAGACGAAACAACGAAAGAGCAACTGGATAAAATCCGTGAGGCAGCGAATCTACAACTTAAGATTAGTGATAGTATCCAAACAGGGGACCTCTTACGTTTCTACACTGGAAATGCTCTTGGTAAAGTTAACCCAGATGACTACTCCTACAATAACTCGATGAAAGCATTGAAGAAAATTGAAAAAGAAAAAGGGGATGCCTCAACCAGCCTCTATAGCCAAAGAGGCAATCAATCAACCGTTGATCTCTTCAAAGCGCCAAGCTATAAGGAACTCCACCCTGAACAGTTCAGTTCATCTTCTTCGAGTGAGAATTCCAGCTCAAGTAGTTCTAGCTCATCTTCATCAGAAAAAAAATAAGATTGGGACCTCCCAATCTTATTTTTGAATATAGACAAACTGTTTTTACTTTAAGGAAGCTGGACTTTTTTAAAAAACACTTCTATTACCTTGGATTATTAAAGCAAATCTAAAACTTTCCGCTGTGAGAAAAGTACTTGAAACATAGTGTTTCAAGTACTCGGGAGTTTTGAAACTTTAGGTTCAAAACTAAGTCTTGGAAGTTCCTGGATTGCTGAAATCATCCACTGGATAATTTCACCTAACCTCCGTACTCACCTAAGGAAAGTTTTTAAGAAGACTTTTCTTAAATTTGAAATGAGGCTGGGACAAAAGTCCTAGCCTCTCAATTATTTTTGGATTGTCGAGCAAGACGCAGTGGTTGAGTGGGCTCTACTACGCTGATTTCATCAGCTTTTACAGCCCTACTCAACTGTGCGGAGGTGGGACGACGAAATCGAATTCTAACGAATTACCGATTTCTGTCCCACTCTCATTTCTTCCATTCAAATATGGAAGCTGTTAAATTCTCAACATAGAATGGACGTTTATTTCGACTATTTCCAACAAGGAGCTCAAGATGATCTGCATTCTGGAGATAGAATGGTAGTCCACTGGTGTTAAAAATGACATAGTAGTGTTTGTCCCAATTTAATTCAAAGACAACAACACCACTGCCCATATCTGCTGTATGCACGAAGACATGTTGATAAATCTCCTCATAAGATTCGAGGGACAAGGCAGGTAGGGTCTTCTTCAAATGAATGATTTGACGCACATATTCGATTGTATCCTTGTTGACAGATACTAAATCCCAATCGACTTGGTTGACGGCATCTGGCGCATTATAGGAATTCATAGCCCGTTCTCGATCTTGAGGTGTCACTTCCCCATCTTCGCCCGTTGCAACTAGTTTGGTTCGTAGGAACTCTTGTCCAACCTGCATAAAGGCCATCCCTTGGAAGAGGAGATTCATGGCTGTCGCCATTTCTACCTGCTTCTTAATTTTTTCCTGAGAATCATTTGGGTGGACATAAGAAAGTAAATCGTAGAGGTTATAGTTGTCATGGGCTTCTACATAGTTGAGGACCTGGCTTGGAGTTAGGAAGGATCCCAACTCTGCACTTCCAAGTACGGAGCGCGCAATGATATCTTCTGTAGACTTGCGACTGACATACCCACGTTTGATGGATCCGAAGACTTCAGCTCCCTTTATGGCATCTCGAGAGGTATCATTAAAGAAACCGACTTGGGCCATTTGATAAGCATTGTCCTTTTTGGCCTTATCTTCTGGAGCCAATCCTGTCCCCATATCCCAACCTTCTCCATAAAGGAGAATCCGTGGATCAATTGCGTCCATGGCTTCACGGATTTCATTCATAGTATCCACATCGTGAATCCCCATTAAGTCAAAGCGGAAACCGTCAATCTTATATTCTGTTACCCAATACGTCAAGGAATCAATCATGAATTTGCGGTACATCTCATGCTCACTGGCCGTCTCATTCCCAACTCCTGTACCATTTTGGAAGGATCCATTTGGATTCATCCGGTAGTAATAATCAGGAACGGTTGTTTGGAAAGCTCCATCTTCTGTCGAATAGATATGATTATAGACCACATCCATGACTACCGAAATACCCGCTTCATGATAGGCGTGTATCATTTCTTTTAACTCACGCATGGTGGTCTTAGGATCGTGAGGTTTGGTCGAGTAACTAGTCTCTGGAGCAGAGTAATTCTGCACATCATAGCCCCAATTGTAGAGGACATTCCCGTCTTCATCATAGGTCTTATAGCGGTCGGTCACTGGTTGCAGTTGGACCACATTGACCCCTAATTCCTTGATATAGTCAAAGGCTGTGGCATCCCCTTGGGCGTTCTTCGTCCCAGTCTGGTAAGCTCCTCGGTAGGTTCCTCGATAGGCTTCATCCACACCGGAAGTCGGAGAGATGGTCAAATCCCGGACGTGCATTTCATAAACAACCGCCTGACAAGGATTATCCAGACGCCAGTCAGCCTTTTCATAAGCTTCTGACTGAAAGGCAGGGAAGATGCAATCCTGATGAGAAAGAATGGCAGACTTTTTCCCATTTTCACTGGTAGCGATCGTATAAGGATCACGCGCAATCTCTGTATGGTAATCAAAATAAACCTTATACTGATAGGCTAGTCCACTGAGGTTTCCCATGACATCTGCATACCAGACACCACAGTTATTGCGAACATGGTCGCTAGATTCTCTCTGACCACGAACCATTGGGACAATCTTCCAGACCTTGCTGTCATTGGCTACAGAATCATAGATGAGAAGGTCTACTTTATTGGCAGTAGGCGCCCAAAGTTTAAAGCGGTAATCATCATCTTGCTGGCGATATCCCAACCAACCCTGATAGCCCCATTTGGCATCAAATTCTTGATAGTGCGTCGCCATATCAAAAGCGCGTGGCTTCCGACGGCTGTATTCATGACTGGTCATTGCAGCCTGCAAGGAATAATAAACGGTGTCATCTCCTTGAATCAACCAGACTTCCCGCACTTTCCCTTCTGGTAAAAGCTCAATATGGTATTCATCCGACTGACTAAGCCAGTTTCCTTCCTTGATGATGACATGGCCAATGTGTTGAGGTGTCTCACAGTTATAAACTAGGAGCCCCTCAACTCCAAAATAATCGAGCTTGGAGAAAGAGACTTCCTCTCCCCATACTCCTTCATGCCACTTCCACATATCACGGGCGAAATAATCACCTACGGGATGATGGTAGTGGATTTTCACTTGATACTGATGCATCGTATTGTATTTCCTATTTCCTAATTAACTATGTATGAAGAAACTGGCATTACCCACTCTCAGCAATGATTCTCCATTATTCTTCTGATTTATATTCTGAACGGACCAGAGCATCGTCATTAATTTCATCGATGTTGGCAAAAAATTCTAAGTGATTGTGGAAAACTTCCAGTTCTACCGGTGTATCTCCGCCGTATTCGCCATCTAAATTAATCTTGAACTCTTCTTTCTGATCCAAAACTTCAATTTTTAATTTAGAGGTCTTGAGGTATTCAATATTTGAATCATTAACGTGTTTCCCACCATTTACAGCTTGCATAATGAGAGACAGCATTTCAAATAATTTAGCTGTTTTGACTAAGATCAAGGTAAAGTTCCCATCATCAAGTTTAGCATCTGGTGCCACACTTTCAAAGCCACCGATTGAATTGGTCAATGCTACGAAAACAAGAGAAACTGGTCCAACATAGACCCCATTGTCGTGTTCAATCCGTACCTTGCGGGTTTTATTTTTAGGAAATTTTTTCACAGCTTCGGCCACATAAGCAAAGTAGCCATAGCGTGATTTCACTTCACTTGGAACGCTAAAGGTTAATTCGGACAAGGTTCCTGCTGCAGCAATATTGATAAAATATTTACTTCCGTAAGCACGGCCAATGTCCATTTGAATAGTTTGGTTCTTCTCAATGATCCGTGCAGCTGCGACTGGGTCTCCCATTGGAATCTTCAGTGCACGAGCATAATCGTTGGTTGTTCCAGTTGGAATAAAAGCCATCTTTGGACGGTGTTCCAAGCTAGCAACCCCATTGACAACCTCATTAATGGTTCCATCTCCTCCAGCAGCAATTATCAAATCAAAACCAGCTTTTGCAGCTCGTTCTGCTTCTAATTGAGCTGAAAGGGGCTCTGGAGTGGTCTGATAGGCACTTGTTTCGTAGCCAACATCCTCTAACACATCCAAAACTTCTGCGATATTCTTTTTAATGATTTCCTGACCAGAGGTCGGATTATATATCACTCGTGCTTTTTTAATCTTATTTTCCATACATGCCTCTATAAACTTTCAAGCCAGGCTTCATCCTGTATTTCAATCGATAATTCCTGCGCTTTGCTTAATTTACTTCCCGCATCGCTACCTGCTACTAATAGGTCAGTTTTTTTGGACACGGAACCTGTGACTTTAGCCCCTAAGGCTTCTAATTTAGCCTTGGCTTCCGAACGTGTCAGACGTTCCAGTTTACCAGTTAAGACAACTGTTTTACCGGACAAAGGAGCATCTGCTGCAACCTTTTGTCCAAGGTAATCTAAGTTTACCCCAGCATCCTTAAGCTCTTCTAAAAGAAGTTGAGAGCCTTCCTGGGCAAAATAACGCTTAAGACTTTCAGCAACCACCATTCCTAAACTGTCTATCGCCGCAATCTTTTCAACCTTTGCATCTGCTATAGCTGGAATGGAATGGAATTCCTGAAGCAAGAGCTGGCTAGCCTTACTTCCCACATGACGAATTCCCAGACCAAACAATAGTTTTTCAGCAGAATTTCCCTTCGATGTCTGGATCGCATCTACTAATTTTTGGGCAGATTTTTCTTTAAAACCATCCAATTGCAAGAGGTCATCGACGGTTAGCCGATAAATACCTGCTACATCTTGAACCAGTTCTTTAGCAAACAGTTTTTCGACCACTGCTGGCCCCAAGCCTGTAATGTTCATGGCATCACGGCTGGCAAAGTGAGCGAGTCCTTCTTTTATTTGAGCCGGACAGCGAGGATTGATACAACGCAAGGCCACTTCATCTTCAAAATGAAGGAGCTCGCTCTCGCAACTCGGACAGTGACACGGAATCTCTAATCTCTCTTCCGATATGCGCTTATCCATGACAACACGCAAGACAGCTGGGATAATGTCCCCGGCCTTATAAACAATGACCGTATCATCCTTGCGAATGTCTTTCTCTGCAATGTAATCTACATTATGGAGGGTAGCTCGACTGACCGTCGTACCTGCTAACTGAACTGGCGTCAAATTAGCCGTCGGTGTCACCACTCCTGTCCGACCGACTGTCCAATCAACTGACAAGAGTTTTGCTTCTTTCTCCTCAGCTGGGAATTTGTAAGCCACTGCCCATTTGGGAGCCTTGACGGTAAAGCCAAGCTCTTCTTGAACAGCTAGATCATTTACTTTAATCACGACCCCGTCGATATCATATGGAAGCTGGTCTCGCATGGATGCCACTTCCTGAATATAGGCCCAGACTTGCTCGATACTGGTCGCTGTCTTGTGATGAGGATTGACGACAAAACCGAGGCGGTTTAATTTGGCTAATACCTTCTCTTGGGTCGCTTGATCAGTAGGACTAGCTTCCTGGTAGAGGAAGGTCGCGAGCTTGCGCTCCGCAACAATCTTCGTATCCAACTGTCTAAGAGTACCGGCTGCAGCATTTCGAGGATTCGCAAACTCTGCCTCTCCATTTTCTTGGCGGGACAAATTTACAGCATCAAAAGACGCACGGGGCATGTAACATTCTCCGCGAACGGTTAAGGTAAGAGGTTCCGGTAAGACTAGAGGAATATCGCGAACTCGCTTGAGGTTTTCGGTGATATTTTCTCCAATGCTCCCATCTCCCCGTGTAGCACCAGTTTCAAGGACACCATCGACATAAGAAAGTGAAATAGATAGGCCATCAATTTTTAACTCACATACATAGGTGACAGATGGAAATTCCTTGCGAACCCGTTGGTCAAAGGCCACCAATTCTTCATAGGAGAAGGCGTCCTGCAAGCTATAAAGCGGGTAAGTATGCTGGTATTTTTCAAACCCTTTGAGAATGGTTCCTCCGACCCGATGGGTTGGACTATTGGGTTGGACCAATTCTGGATGGGCTTCCTCTAAAGCAACCAGTTCCCGATAAAGCTGGTCGTACTCATAATCCGATACGGAAGGAGCATCTTTTGTATAATATTCTTCTGCATATTTGTTTAGTAAGTTTACTAACTCTTTCATTCTGGTTTCCATATCTCTATTTTACCATAAAAACGCTTTACTGTGCCCTTTCTGACTACTTCACATGCGAAAAAATATCGTTTTTCAGAATGAATCGGATGAAACCATGGCATCAAAAAAAGAGGCTGGGACATAAGTCCTAGCCTCTCAATTGTCTTTGAATTATCGAGCAAGACGCAGTGGTTGACTGGGCTCTACTACACTGATTTCATCAGCTTTTACAGCCCTACTCAACTGTGCGGAGGTGGGACGACGAAATCGAATTCTAACGAATTACCGATTTCTGTCCCACTCTCTAGTGGATTATTGAGTCAAATCAATTCGTTGAGCAATCTTTTTGATCAAAATAGCTCCGACAATCAGGGAAGCAAATTCACCCAAACCAGTTGTCAACCAATTCAAGAAGAATGGTGTTTTGTTTATAATATGCAATTCTAGGGCAATCGTGAACATAGAGAGGGCAAAGAAAATTGAGAATAAGAAATGATCCTTGCGAATCCATCCATTAAAGAGATCTGTCTTTTCATAGCGTTTAAATAGGTAAACTCCAAGTGTAACGAAGATCAAGGTAGATCCACCACCAACGATCAAATCGATAATTCCATAACTCATGAAGTTAGAAATCATACACCCAATGGTAACAGACCAAATGTATTTCCGATTGTAGAAAGCCATGAAGTTGAGCATTTCAGAAACACGGAATTGGATCTCGTTGCTTCCGATGGCATTCAACGGGGGCGTAATGGTCAAGGCCACATAGAGAGCTGCAACTAGGGCAATCTGTGCCAAGTCACGAACAGTATAGTTTTTCATCGTTTTCTCCTTTAGCGGTTTTACCGCGTCTAATATGCTTGGTGAAAGAAGCTAAGCACCAAGGGTTGATCTTTGCCGATGACCCAAACTAATAGATTTCAAAGCAACAAATCAACTTTATAAGTATAGCATAAATAAGGAAATTATGATAGACTAATTGTATGAAAAAACTACTTAATCGAATCTTTGATAATGAAATTTTAGCCTACCTGATCTTTGGTGTTGCTACAACGATTGTTTCTGTTGCTACTCGGCTGATTGTTTTCCAACTGACAGACCAAGAACAACTAGCTACCTTAATTGGAAATATTGCAGGAATTCTTTTTGCCTTTGCTACCAATGATACGATTGTCTTTAAACAAGAAAGAAAAGGCTGGTTGAAACGGTTGATTGTTTTCTCTTTTGCTAGAATGGGAACTCTGGTGCTTGACCTCTTGATGACCACCATCTTTGTAACCCAGTATCCGCAAATCATCGGTCAGTTTGTCAATATGAATCGGACGGCTATCAATACCATCGAAACGTTTGCCGCCCAATTTATGATCGTCATTTTGAACTATGTTTTCAGTAAACTTTTTGTCTTCCGAAATAAGAAATAAGTTCCAAATAACTAAGAAAAACCGTCAGAACTCATATGGTCTCTGACGGTATTTTTTTATACTTCTAGACTAGATACTTGGGCGCTCAAATATGCAATCTTTCCTTCCACACCAAAGTAGTCCTTGACCAAGCCTTTTAATTCGTCCATTGCTTCTTTGGCCCGTCCTGCTTGCTCTTCAGTCACTGCCTCCATCACAAGAATAGCCTGTCGCGTTTCTTCTGTCAGCATGGTTCTTTGAGCTTCCCGCCAGTTTAAACAACGGCAAACGGCTCCCTCTTGATCATAATAGATGATCTCTTCCGGCAAAGCAGGAGCGTCTTCCTCAGCTCCTAGTGGGAAGAATGGCTCTCCCCCCTTGGCTTTTCCTAAGGATAAGCCTCCAGCTAAATTTTCCATATCCTCACCACCACAGGGGATAGCATAAGCAAGAGATACACTATTGTAGAGATCAACTAGCGGATTAATGGGATAAAACTCCCGTCCTTGCGACACACGTTTCAATAAGGCTTCGATGGAAGAACGAGCTCCTTTTTTGGTCTTGAATTTGGTAAAAGCCTGACGCCATTCCTGAACGACTGGGCTGACAGTGAATTGTTCATCATCGATGAAGACTTTTGATCGAGCGACTCCCTTGTCAAGTAGTTCCTTAAAATAGGGATCCTTGCTTTCGTCGACGTGGTTGTCAATACCTTCTACTGTCATCACCACTACTTGTGCTTGGGGAAACAAATCCCAAAATGCTTGATCTACTGTAAATTTCATTTCTTTTCCTCACTATAATTTCTTTTTTTGCCTTTTTTCACTAGCTCCCAATCCGCCGCGATGTTTTCTCTCATCTTTGCAAGCCATTCCTCTAATTGAAGGGCTTCTGCTTTTGAAAATCCCTTTAGGGCTGTCTCCTCAGAATATTCATGTTCAGAAAGGATGAACGGATAAAGCGCCTGTCCCTTTTCCGTTAGGATCCATTTTTTTATCTTTTGATTGGAATGATCATTTAATTCTCGGATAAATCCTTTATCAGCTAATTTTTTAACAGAGCGGGCTACTGTTGAGCGATCCACTTTTAATAAATCGGATAACTCCTCTTGAATAATCCCTGGGTGCTCCCCAATCCGTACCAAATACAGGTATTGGCCTTTAGCCAGTTCTAGATCTCGAAATTCGATATTGGCAATCGAATCTAAGGCTCGGGCTATGACGCCAATCTCTCGTAGTATCGTCATCTGCTCCTCCTTTCTTTATGGATGATTCTACCATATTTTTGTTGCAAATGCAATAAAAATAACGAGCACAAATAAGAGGCTGGACAAAAGTCCTAGCCTCTCAATTGTCTTTGGATTGTCGAGCAAGACGCAGTGGTTGAGTGGGCTCTACTACGCTGATTTCATCAGCTTTTACAGCCCTACTCAACTGTGCGGAGGTGGGACAACGAAATCGAATTCTAACGAATTACCGATTTCTGTCCCACTCTCTCTTCATGATTTGTTTCTTTAACATCATTCCTGATTTTTTCTCACATTTTTAAGATGGAAACGACGCTTGAGTGATGCTTCCTTTTGGTGAAAAGCTACTTGAGATGACTTGTACTTGGCTACCACATCCCCATCTTTTGTTTCGAATCGTGCTTCAATCGCATATTGAATACTAGCGTTTAAGATGCAACCAATAATCAACACCTTCGATACTAAGATAAACCAGAACATAATAATCGCTAAGAGGACCGACCCGAAGAAACGTGCATCTAAGAAACTCGTGATATAGTGGTCGACATATTTCCAGAAAATATTCAGGGTCAAATAAAGAACTGCTGTTACAAAGATAGCTCCCGGAAAGACATAGCGAAACTTAGGAATTTTGATATTGGGTAGCGTGTAGTAGAGCAAGAGCAAGGTCAAAAAGAGAAGAACGTAAACCGAAGGTCCTGAAATATTTAGGAGACGAAGGTAGATACTTTCATCAAACTTGAAAATCTCATAGACCGAACGAATAATCATCCGTCCAAACATAGTCAAAACCAGAGATAGACCGAACAGACCTTGCAGAGCAAAACTAATCAAAATACTGAAGATTCTCGCCCAGATAATCCCTCTCTCCTTCTCCACTCCATAACTTTTATTGAAGGCCCTTTGCAGGTATGCAATACACTGTGAAGAGACCCATAAAGCAGAGATGATGGAGAAACTCAGCAAACCAGTAGAAGGCTTAGTAAGCACCGATGAAATAACTTGCAAAACAATCCGGTACATGGAAGCAGGTAATACTTCTCGCAAAGTCAGCAAAATCTGAGTCGGACGAATCTGAAAGTAAGGGAGGATATTAGCTGCAATCAACAATAAAGGAAGAATCGAAATCAACAAATAATAGGCTACAGCTATACTCGTGATATCCGATTCAGAGGCCATATAAAAGCGCAAGAACCCCTTAATAAATGGTCGTTGGCCTAGCCATTTGAAAAACTTTTTCATATCTTCCCTCCCCCTAAACAAAGTGATAAAAAGAGAAAAGAGCGAAACCGTTTTTTATATTCAGCTCCATTCTTTCCTCTCTACTTGTATTAATAGGTTCCTTCTTCGCCTTGACTAGTCAAAATAACAGGACCATCTTTTGTAATCACAAACTGATGTTCGTACTGACAAGAAAGACCACCATCAAGGGTTTTGTGGGCCCAACCTGTCTTCATATCGGTATCAATTTCCCAAGTTCCGGTATTAATCATTGGTTCAATGGTCAAGACCATCCCTTCACGCAAGCGCAATCCACGTCCTGCACGACCGTAATGAGGCACCATTGGTTCTTCATGCATAGTTGGACCGACACCATGACCGACCAAGTCTCGAACCACGCCATAGCCCTTGCTTTCAGCATATTCTTGAATAGCGGCTCCGATATCTCCTAGACGATTTCCGACAACGGCTTTTTCAATCCCCTTGTAAAGACATTCCTTGGTCACATCCATGAGGTCTTTAACTTCTTGAGATACATTTCCTACTGCATAAGCCCAGCAAGAATCCGCCAAACCACCAGAGTAGTTTTCTGTATACTTTTTCACCTGCGCGACATTGTCAAAGTCTAATTTTGAGACATCAACAACAGACTTTTCTAAGGGCTCAGACAAGACCATATCCACCTTTAAGAGGTCCCCATCTTTTAAGACATAATGGCGAGGAAAGGCATGAGCCACTTCATCATTGATCCCACAACAAGTCGCATAGGGATAGTCCATCAAGCTTCCTTCAACACCAATCTGAAGGGGCAAGACATTGGCTTCTTTACAGCGACGTCGAACATACTCTTCTACTTCCCAAAGATCGAGACCTGGTTTGATCAAATCCCGAAGGCCAATATGGATACTAGCAAGAAACTCTCCTGCACGGTCCATGGCTTCAATTTCACGCTGTGATTTCAATGTAATCATCTATTTCCTACTTCCATTCTAATTAATTTTCAAAGTGACGGTGGCCTTCGTAACTAACTGTAGATTCAAATACAAATCAAAATCTATAATAGCCGATCGTCTTGTCTGACGAACGATGCGCGTTTCAATCCGCAAGGTATCGTCCACTTGAACAGCTTGAAGATAATAGACCAACAGTTGTTCAATAATTAAATTTTTCCCAGAATTCATCATGAGCTGGCGAGTGACCGTTGTTAGAACTTCAGTGAGCACGCCATTCGAGAGAACTCCACTCTTTTCTAACATACTCGGTTCAACCGTCAATTCAAAATGATTGGCTTGCAGAACCACTTTTTGACTGATTTGTTCACTAAAAGTAGGCAAACCAGACAATTGTTCCTTGCTCATCCGGTCCATGACCGCACGACGGGTAATGACTCCTAACAGGGTCTGATTGCTGCGAATAACAGGGATCATCTCAAAATCTTCTGCAATCATGCGTTGACTGACGTTGGCAATACTAGAGGATAGGTTTGTCGTAAAGACGCTACGGGACATGACCTTGTCAAGAGTTGTCTGGGGTGTCTTGTCTCCTGCATCTCGCATGGTCACCACTCCGACAACCATCTGGTGTTGATTGACGACAGGAAAGCGACTAAACCGGCTCTTTCTTACCAAATCTAGATAGTCACGTACGGTATCCGTTTCCCGTAAAAAACCATATTCATGCATGGGCGAATAGACTTGTTCGACCGTTAAAATATCTGTTTTAATTTGCATGTTTGCGAGAGCACGGTTGATCATGGTCGCCACGGTATAGGTATCATGCTTGGTACGTAAGATAGGAGTTTGGCCACTGCGACCTAGTTCCAAAATAGAAGGATCGACGTCGAAACCACCCGTTACAAGAACAGCATTGTCGTGTTTGAGGGCCAGACGCTGGATATTGGTCCGGTCTCCAACAATGAGGAGCCCACCTTCAGAGACATAGTCTAAAATATGCTCTTCAGTCATAGCACCGATATAAAATTTGTTGAACTCTCGTTCCAGTCCTTCTTTACCTGCCAAGACTTCCGAACCGGTTATTTCTACAATCTCTCGAAAAGTCAGATGTTCCAGGACAGCTTTTTTGGACTTAACACGAACAGTCCCACTACGAGGTCTCGTCTCAACAATTCCACGATTTTCGGCTTCTTTAATGGCCCGATAGGCGGTCCCATCACTCACCTGCAAATAGTTCGAGATACTTCTCACACTGACACGCTTGCCAATCGGTAGTTTCTCCAAATAATCTAAGATCGCTTGGTGTTTACTCATTGAGATCTCCTCTATCTATGCAGAACTCGTAATAATCCCGCATCTTTCGGGTATAGCGGTCACTTCCCTTAAATTGTCGTTTTAATGTATAACCGGCATGCAAAGCTACCTGTTGACTGGCTATATTTTCAACATGGGTAATAATTCGGACTTGTTTGAGATGAAGTTCCTGAAAGGACAAAAAGGTAATTTCTTTGACAACCTCTGTCATGAGGCCTTTGCCCCAATAGTCCTTGTGTAAGAAATAACCAAGCTCTGCTTCTTTCTTAATTTCATCCAATTTTTCAAATTTAATCGATCCAATCACACGGCCAGTTTCCTTGTCACAAATCGCCCATATTCCTAAAGGATTCTTTAAAAAATAATTCGCCAAGACATACTGGCATTCTTCAAGGGAAGTTTGTGCTGGGAAAATAAAAGGCAAATTATCCGGATTGGAGGATATGGTATAAAAGTCAGCCACATCACTATATAGAAAGGGCCTCAAGAAGAGGCGCTCTGTTTCGAAACATGAATATGCTGCTAGTTGCGTCCAAATGTTCATAAAAATCGTTCGTTATGCTTCATCAATTAGCTTGACGTCAGCTCCCAATTGTTGCAATTTTTCAATGATATGCGAATAGCCACGAAGGATAAACTCAACATTGGTAATCTCTGTTTTTCCTTGAGCCATTAGGCCAGCAATCACCAAGGCCGCACCTGCACGCAGGTCTGTCGCTTTAACTGGAGCCCCCGTTAATTGATTTGGTCCTTGGTAGACAATACGATCACTAACTGTTTCAATCGTAGCTCCCATGCGCATCAGTTCAGCCACATGGTTGACTCGCTTTTGATAAATAGTATCGACAATGCTTCCCTTTCCATTAGCTGTCAAGAGCAAGGGAGTCAAGGGTTGCTGCAAATCAGTCGCAAATCCAGGGTAAGGAGAGGTTTTTATATGGACAGCTTTCAGATTTTCCTGCTTTTCAACAAAAACACTATCCTCAGAAATGGTCATCCGAACGCCCATTTCTTCCAGCTTAGCGATAAAGCTTTCCAAGTGTTCATATAGGACATTGTTGATTTGAATCCCTTCTCCCACAGCTGCAGCAAGGGCGATATAAGTCCCCGCTTCGATGCGATCTGGAATCACTTGGTGACGTGTCCCGTGGAGATAGTCTACTCCTTCAATCGTAATGATATCTGTACCTGCGCCACGAATGTGAGCCCCCATATTATTGAGAAGAGTCACGACATCAATGATCTCAGGTTCGCGAGCAGCATTCTCAATAACGGTACGACCTTCCGCTTTAACAGCAGCTAGAATGGTATTAATCGTTGCTCCAACGCTAACCGTATCCATATAGATCACTGCGCCACGGAGACGCTCCCCATTTGTGGAAAGATTCATACTAGAACCATCCATGGTCATTTTAGCGCCCATCGCCTCAAAGGCTTTCAAATGCAGATCAATGGGACGTGGACCTAAATCACATCCCCCTGGTAGACCTACAGTTGCCTGGCCATAACGTCCCAAAAGACTTCCGTAGAAATAGTAAGAAGCGCGAAGACTATTGATCTTTCCAAATGGCATTGGCATATCTTGAACACCACGCGGATCGATAACAAGGGTCTCCCCATCTCGCTCCACTTTTGCTCCCATGAGGATCATAATGTCAATCAAGCTAGCCACATCTGAAATATCTGGGACACCATCAAGAGTCACAATTTCGTCTGCTAAAATAGTTGCAGGAATAAGGGCCACCACACTATTTTTTGCACCACTAATGGTCACCTCACCTTTTAAAGGGCGACCACCATTAATTATAATTTTTTTCATGTAAATTTGTATAAGCTCTTTCAATCATTCGGTAAAAAATTACCGCATCTATTATATCATAAAAACGCTTCATTTTCTACTCATTCTTATCTTTTGATCGGTCAATCCAATCTTTAGAAACCTCAACTAAATGTTTTACTATTTTTTTATATTTTCAGAATCTTTCCTTTTTTATTTATGTTGTTTGTAAATTGGCTGTAAGTGTTGTCACTTCTTTATAATCAAAAAAAGCAGCCCTTTTCGGACCGCCTTTCCTGACTTTATTTCACTTCATTTCCTAATTCATATTTACTGCCTTTTAGAGCTCGGGTCAAGGACCATTTCCAAGGTTTCCCTTCAATGGTTACTTGTTTTTTCTCTAAATCAACTTTCACTTCTTCTACACCTTTTACAGCAGATAGTTTTTCAGTGACAGCATTGGCACAACCTTGGCATTTCATTCCTGTAATTTCATATGTTTTTGACATGATTCTTTCCTTTCTTCTTCATGAGGAGATGATTTTTCTCCTAGTTCTTACAATTTTTTTCTCTTTAATCTTAGAGCATTCAGTACAACCGATACTGAACTAAAACTCATAGCTAGACCTGCTAGCATCGGGTTTAAGAGCGGGCCCCCAAAGAGATAGAGAAGGCCCATCGCCACAGGAATAGCTAAAACATTGTAGATAAAGGCCCAGAACAAGTTTTCCTTGATGGTCTTAATCGTATAGTGGCTGATTTCTAAAGCCCGGACAACATCCATCAATTGCGGTTTCATGACGACGATATCCGCACTTTCCATGGCAATATCTGTCCCAGACCCCATGGCAATCCCGATATCAGCAGTTGCAAGAGCCGGTGCATCGTTGATTCCATCCCCCACCATGATCACAGACTTGCCTTCTGCTTGCAACTCTTGGATTACCCGTGATTTTTCTTGAGGAAGGACTTGACTGATGACCAGCTGGATTCCAGCCTTCTTGGCAATAGCCTGAGCAGTTCGGTCATTATCCCCAGTTAGCATGATGACCTTCTTGCCCATTTTTTCTAGACTAGCAACCATTTCTAAACTATCTTCCTTGATGCGGTCTGCTACGCCAAATAGAGCCATGAGTTGTCCATCTTCAGCCAAGAAAATCGGCGTTTGTCCATCCTGGGTCAAGGCTTCCAAGTCAGCCTTGGCAAGACGAACATCGACCCCTTCCTCTTCCATGAGCGTTTGATTCCCAGCCAGATAAACCTGCCCAGCATAGCTAGCTGTAAGGCCTCTTCCTGTTAGACTAGAGAAGTTTTCCATCTCTAAGATGTCTACATGCGCTTCCTTTGTAGCATCCAGAATAGCTTGTCCTAGTGGATGCTCGGACTTAGCTTCCAGAGAGGCTAGTATTTGTAAGACATTCCCAGCTTGTCTATAAGTATAAGAAGAAGACAACTGAGGCTTTCCTTGAGTGATGGTCCCCGTTTTATCGAAGACCAAGACTTGTGCTTGATGAGCTAACTCAAGGACATCCCCTCTCTTGTAGAGGATCCCATGCTCTGCCCCTAATCCTGTGCCTACCATAATGGCTGTCGGAGTAGCCAAGCCTAGGGCACATGGACAGGCAATGACCAAGACACTGATCGTTACCGTCATAGCAAAGGTGAAGGTTTCACCCATGATAAAATACCAAAAGAGACCAGATAAGAGGGCAATCCCCATAACTACAGGGACAAAAACTCCTGCCACTTGATCAGCAATCTTAGCGATTGGCGCTTTGGTTTGTTGGGCATCTTCCACCAGCTGAATGATTTGTGCTAGTAAGGTATCCCGACCAACTTTTTCAGCCTGATAGACCAAGCTTCCTTGACCATTGATGGAACCAGCGTAAACTGAACTCCCTTCAGTTTTTTGGATGGGGATTGATTCACCCGTCAGCATGCTTTCATCAATGGCTGATTGTCCGGAAACCACCTGACCATCAACGGCTATTTTTTCACCTGGCTTGACCAGGATCTGATCTCCAATGACCAAGTCTTCTACAGGCAATTTCACTTCTTTTCCATCACGTAGGACCGTTGCCTCTTTAGCCGCCAGATGCATGAGCTTTTTGATGGCTTGTGAAGTACGCCCTTTAGATAGTGTTTCAAAATATTTACCTAGAGTAATCAGGGTCAGAATCACAGCTACAGACTCAAAGTAAAGCTGATGTACGTGATGGTGGTGACCAAGCAAAATGTGATAAGTTCCATAAAGACTATAAAGAAAGGCTGCGCTAGTCGCCAAAGCCACCAAAGCATCCATATTGGGATGGCCTTTTAGAAGGGTTCGGAAGCCATTTCGATAAAAGGCTCGTCCGAAGATCATCACAGGAATGGTCAAGAACAAAAGAACAAGAGTATAAGCCACAGGTGCTCGATCAGGTGAAACAAATGCAGGTGCTGGTAGGCCAATCATGGGGCCCATCGCTAGATAAAAGAGTGGCAGGGTGAAGATGGAAGACCAAAAGAGGCGTTTTCGGATCAATAGTAGCTTGTCACCTTCTCTCTCTTCTTGGCTCTTAGCTGTATCTGGATTATATACTACTGCCTCATAACCGGCATCCGCTACCGCTTTTGAAATAGCCTCTGGGCTCAAAGGTTCCCCTTGATATTCTACTGTCATTTTTTCGGTGGTCAGGTTTACTGTCGCTTTTTCAACACCATCCAGATGGTTGACAGCTTTCTCCACATTGATCACACAGGATGCACAAGTCATCCCATTGACGACAAAAGTTTCTTCTTTCATTTCTCTTCCTCCACATGACTGACACAGTGACATTGGCCTGGCTGGCAATCACATTGAACCCGCTCCACGCTTTCTTTGGATGCGAGGATTTCTTGCAAGTCCTTGATCTGTTCTTTGGTCATTGGTGTTTGCTGGATCAGTTTTCCCAATAATTGGCTATGCTTGGTCAAGCAGATCTTACTTAAGACTGCTTGGACAGCTTTTAAATTGGACTCTTCTTCATTGAGAAGGGTCTGATAGAGATAGGTTCGACCTTCTCTTCGACTCGTCAGGTAGCCTTTATCAGCCAATCGTCCCAAAAGAGTTTTCACTGTCGAAGCTGACCATTCCTGCTTGGTGGAGAGAATCTTGGTTATTTCTGTAGAAGTCGCTTCCCCCTTAGTCCAGAGAACTCTCATGACTTCCCATTCCGCACTTGAAATCTTTGCCATTGTTTTTCCTTTCTATCTCCTATCAAAGATAATATATTTACATTTGTAGTTTAATTATACACCTTCTTTTTTTCTTGTCAATAGTTTTGTTTACATTTGTAAATTTATTTTACAAAAAAATCTAGAACAACTGTTCTAGATTCTTTCTATCTACTTAGTTAACTGCTTCTTTCAAGTCTTCCACCTTGTCTAAACGTTCCCACGGAAGGTCAATATCTGTACGTCCCATATGTCCATAAGCCGCTGTTTGACGGTAGATTGGACGTTTGAGGTCAAGCATTTGGATAATTCCTGCAGGACGAAGGTCAAAGATTTGACGCGCTGCTTTTTCAAGCTTGCTTTCAGCCACTGCTCCAGTACCGAAGGTATCGATCCGAACAGATACAGGTTGGGCTACCCCAATGGCATAAGCCAATTGCACTTCTGCTTTCTTAGCAAGACCTGCAGCAACAATGTTTTTAGCAATGTAGCGAGCTGCATAAGAAGCGGAACGGTCAACCTTAGTCGCGTCCTTACCAGAGAAGGCACCACCACCATGACGTGAATAACCACCATAGGTATCCACGATGATCTTACGACCAGTTAAACCTGAGTCTCCTTGAGGTCCTCCGATAACGAAACGACCTGTTGGATTGATGAAGAATTTAGTCTCATCGTCAAGATACGAAGCTGGAATCACTTCTTTGATAACCTTGTTGATTACATCCTCACGGATTTGTTCATTGCTGACTTCTGGATCGTGTTGAGTTGAAATAACGACAGTGTCCACACGCACTGGTTGGTCATTTTCATCATATTCAACAGTAACTTGGGATTTTGCATCTGGACGAAGGTAGCTAATTTCACCAGACTTACGTAGCTCTGCCAAGCGACGAACCAACTTATGGCTGAGTGAGATTGGCAATGGCATGAGTTCTTCAGTTTCATCAACTGCAAAACCAAACATGAGACCTTGGTCTCCAGCACCAATCAAGTCAAGTGGATCTTGATCCGCATTCCCACGAACTTCTAAAGCTTCATTAACCCCTTGAGCGATATCTGGAGATTGTTCCACCAAAGATGGATGAACTCCCACCGTCTCCGCTGAGAAACCATACTCTGTATTGGTATAACCGATTTCTGCAATAGTATCACGAACCACACGGTTAATATCTACATAAGCGGTCGTTGAAATTTCACCAAAGACATGCACGGAACCAGTATAAACAGCTGTTTCAGCAGCCACGTGTGCCTCTGGATCTTGCTCTAAAATAGCATCCAAGATAGCATCTGAAATTTGGTCTGCAATCTTATCTGGATGCCCCTCAGATACAGATTCAGACGTGAATAATTTACGTTCTGACATAAAAATGTCCCCCCTTAAAAAATATTCGTTATAGAGTTACAAAGAACTGGTAGATGCATTCTACCACCTTATCGGGACCATATAACCTAACTATTATAACACGTTTTTGCACCAGTATCCTTTTTTTATAAGATAAATTGTAAAATATAGTGCAACAAAAAAACTCATAGCGTTTCATTGGGGTAAACTGTAAGTATTCACACAAA
>NZ_JAHZQQ010000016.1 GCF_019930045.1 Streptococcus australis
TTATACTGTTTTTCGCAACTCTAGTATATCAGATGAACATGTCTTTTTTGTTGCACTTCATTTTACAACAGGGCAAATTTTATCAATTCTTTTTCATGGACATTTACAAGTCGCTCTCACCAGGTTCTAAATCCTGCCTCTTCCACCCTCTTTCCACAAGCCAGACTAAACAAAAAACCTCTAAAAAGAGGTTTGCTTACAATTGCTTCTTCTGGCATTCCGGACAAAGGCCATAAACTGTGGTTTGGCACTTGGTAATGACGTAGCCACTTTTTACTCTCGCTTCCGCTCTCACGTCTGGAACTTCGATGTCAATATCATCAATCTTCCCACAAGACTCGCAAATCAGATTCAAATGATCGTGTCCCATAAAGTCAAAGTAGGTCGTGGTATCATTGCGTACTTTTATTTCAGAGACAAACCCTTCTTCAATAAGGACCTTAAGATTGTTATAAACGGTTGCCAGACTCATATTGGGAAAGGCTGGTTTCAAGTCCTGATAGATGGCATCGGCACTTGGATGTTCCTGACTTTTGACAAGATAAGAAAGGACCGCACGACGCGTCTCTGTAATCCGTACAGATTTTTCGCGCAGGTGTTGCAATACATCTTCCACTTTTTCTTGTTGAACGGAATCGAGCCTTAAACAAGCTAGCATGGTCTTTCCCCTTTCTGTCTCTTCTTTAAAACTATTATATCACGAAGACCCAAATTTGCCTAATTAGAATGTTTGTAAATAAGAAAAGAGGCTGGGACAAAAGTCCTAGCCTCTCAATTGTCTTTGCATTGCCGAGCAAGACGCAGTGGTTGAGTGAGCTCTACTACGCTGATTTCATCAGCTTTTACAGCCCTACTCAACTGTGCGGAGGTGGGACGACAAAATCGAATTCTAACGAATGACCGATTTCTGTCCCACTCTCTTTTGTTTTCTATTCTTAACTTCCCCAATTAAGGATCCATCTCATAGTTCCTAGTAAGACTTTGACAAAGAGGAACATAAAGAAGAGTTCCGCAATAAACCAGAGACCTTTCAATAGATAAATAATCGGCTTAATCATGAGCAGAACAAAGATTCCAACAATCCATCTCATGGTCCACCCTCCATTTCTCACTTTTTTCTATTATACTCCTATTTATAGGCCCTGTCTAGAAACTACTCCAAAACAAAAAATCCCTTCTAGCAAGCTAGAAGGAACCTTTGTAATCACAATTATTTAACTGCGTCTTTAAGAGCTTTACCAGCTTTGAATGCTGGAACTTTAGAAGCAGCGATTTTGATTTCTTTACCAGTTTGTGGGTTGCGACCTTTACGAGCTGCACGTTCACGAACTTCGAAGTTACCGAAACCGATCAATTGAACTTTTTCACCTTTTGAAAGGTATTCTGAAACAGCTGCAAATACAGCGTCAACTGCTGCTGCTGAGTCTTTTTTAGTCAATTCTGTAGCTTCTGCCACTTTTGCGATCAAATCTTGTTTGTTAGCCATTTAACAAATCCTCCAAATTTTTTTAGGTTTTACCCTTAACACCTCTATCATATCTAAAAAATGCTTTTAGGTCAAGTACTAAACCTATTTTTATAAACTTTTATGTAGGAATAAATTCCTTTAATGACGGGCATCTATGCAAATCGGACAAGAACTGCCCAAGCATCTTCACCAGTGTGGGTTTGAATGATCGAACCTGTTTCTAAAACAGAGATTGGAGTTGCAACAAAAGGCTGTAATTGCGCCTTCATTTCGTTAGCAAAGTCAGGTCCACCAGCATAGGAAATTCCTATCTCAGCGATTTCTTTACCGGATAATTCTTGCATCAACTCGTCCAACCATTTTTTAAAGGTTTTCTGTCCGCGTCCTTTGACAATCGGTTGCAGTTCATCGTTCTTCATTTCCATGACAACCCGAATATTCAAAAGGGAACTCAATAAACCAGTTACGCGTCCAATCCGGCCTCCTTTAACCAGGTTTTCCAGTGTAGAAACTCCAATGTAGAGTCTAGATTTTTGCTTGACCTCTTCAATGCGAGCTACAATTTCCTCTACGCTAGCACCTTCTTGAGCCAGTTTCGCTGCTTCTACCACTTGGAACTTCATGGCCTGGTCCGTAAAGCTACTATCGATCACCGTTACATCTGCATTGGCTAAGGTAGCTCCTTGACGTGCAGCTTCCACTGTACCAGATAAGGCATGGGACATATGGATAGCAATAATTTGCGCTCCTTCTTGAGCCAATCCTTCGAATATTTCCGCAAACACACCTACTGGAGGTTGACTAGTCTTTGGAAGGTTTTTACTGGATTTCATCAACTGAAGGAATTCTCCTTCGGTTAATTCCGCATCTGAGTAGAGGACACCATCCACCATAACAGAGAGGGGTACGATGGTAATTCCGTATTTTTCAACAACTTCAGGCTCAATCGTTACGGATGAGTCTGTAACAATTTTTACTTGTGACATAACATTCCTACAATCTTTTCTTAGATATATCCATTCTATTATATCAAATTTTCTAGGCTTTTGTGGGACAAAGTCCTTTTTACTTAATCATCAATGGCTGCAAATCCCTCATTGAGCAAAGCAACATCGGCCTTCATTCCACTTTCATCAAAGAGAATACCATGGAGGACGCCACCATAAACAGCTCCACCATCCATACCAATCTTCCCATCTTCAGTCACCCAGAGTTTTTTGGTTCCAATCTTTTGATCCAAGAGATAGTGGACGGGAGTATGACCGAAAACAATGGTCTTTCCTGTCTGATTGGTCGCTTCATGGAAGGGTTGGCGGATCCAGACTTTCTGATAATCCGTCGTTTCGTGCCAATCAGGCAAGGTTAAGTCAAGGCCAGCATGCACAAAAATATAGTGTTCTGTTTCATAGACAAAAGGAAGCGAACGGATGAAAGCAACTAGGTCCCCACAAGTCTCTTGCACTAGCCGAGCATCCTCCACTCCATCTACTGGAGCTGTGAGGGGGCGACCAAGCAAAGAGTTAATCGTGGTGTCCCCACCATTTCGTCGGTAATGGTCATAGCGCTCTGTTGGGTTATCGATCCAGGCTAGAAACATGTATTCGTGGTTCCCAGAGAGGCAGATGGCCCCTTGCTGTTCGACAACATCTTTGACCAGTTCGATAACCTTACGACTATCTTCCCCACGGTCTATCAGATCTCCGAGAAAAACCAGCTGGGACTGACGATCCCAATGGGTCATCAGTTCCTCTAGCATACCGGCTTTTCCATGAATGTCTCCCACTACGAAATAGCTTTCCATATCGGTTCCTTTCTTCTTAGGACGGCCGTTTTAGCAATTGCTCTGCCTGCATGCGGGCTGCTTCTGTCACATCTTCACCAGCTAGCATCTTAGCGACTTCTTCGACCCGCTCTTCATGACTGAGCAAGCGAACGGTCGAAACCGTTGAAAATTCATCGCTCACCTTTTCGATAAAGAATTGGTAATCGGCTACTGCAATGACCTGAGGTAAATGAGAGATGGCTAGTACCTGACCATAACGTCCAATCTTATAAATCTTCGAAGCAATGGCCTGCGCCACCCGACCAGATACACCTGTATCCACCTCGTCAAAGACAATACTGGTCTTACCTTCTTTACGTGAAAAGGCTGACTTGATGGCCAACATAAGACGGGACAACTCCCCACCTGATGCTACTTTTACCAAAGGTTTAAAGTCCTCTCCAGGGTTGGTTGAAATATAAAACTCAACCGTTTCGTTTCCTTCCCGATTAAACTTAGATGGGGTAAAACGCACTTGGAAACGAGCTTTTCCCATATAGAGATCCGCCAATTCCTGCTGGATCTCTGCTTCCAGCTCTTGGGCCAAGGTATGACGCCCTTGACTCAGTTCTTTAGCCAAGGCAACCAACTGTCCTTCCATAGACTTGAGTTCTTTTTCCAAGTCTTCAGAGGAGGTTCCCCCTCCTGTTAATAGGCTATATTCCTTGCTAATTTGCTCCAGGTAATCAAGGACATCCTTTACCTGACCACCGTACTTACGAGTAATTGAATGGATCAGGTCTAGTCGAGCTTCCACCTGCATCAAACGGTTACCATCAAAGTCCAATCCATCTACCAGATCCTCCAAGCGCTTGGTCAGATCCTCCAGAGTATAGTAGGTCTCAGCCAGTTGATCAGACAAGGTCTTGTATTCTACATCATACTCTTCGATGCTTTGCAGATCATTCATGGCCAACCTCACATTGCTAAGACTGGAGAAGTCTTCTGCATCCAGCATGGCATAAGCATTGCTTAGGGTATCTGCAATCATCTTATGATTGAGCAGACGTTGCCGTTCTTGCTCTAACTGGACATCTTCATCT
This sequence comes from Streptococcus australis, assembly GCF_019930045.1. GTDB lineage: Bacteria > Bacillota > Bacilli > Lactobacillales > Streptococcaceae > Streptococcus > Streptococcus australis_D. The sequence goes on from NZ_JAHZQQ010000016.1 coordinate 4,334, forward strand.
AGGGACAGGGCTGCCGCCTCGATTTCCGAAATTTGGTATTCCAGCATCTCGATCCGAGCTTGGTTTTCCTGGTTATTTTTTTGGATCTGCAAGACCTGCTTGCGCAAGGACTTATAATTCTCAAAGGTCTCTCTATAGGCCTTCTTAGTCGCAAAAAAAGTATCCTCCCCAAAGCTATCCAGCATAGCGATATGCAATGGCGCCCGCATCAGTTCTTCCTGATCGTGCTGGCCATGAATATCCACCAAATGCTGGCCAACGGCCTTGAGAACGGAGAGGTTGACCATCTGCCCATTGATCCGACTGACACTCCGACCATTCTGGAAAATTTCTCTGCGAATAATCAACTCCTCTGCCCATTCTAAGCCCTGCTCTTCAAATAACTGCTGAAGGGCAGGATTTTCGTCAATCGCAAAGAGGCCTTCAATCTCAGCCTTAGGAGCACCGTGGCGGATAACATCGGTCGTCGCCCGGCTCCCCAGCATCATATTCATAGCATCGATAATGATAGATTTTCCTGCTCCAGTTTCACCGGTTAAAACCGTCATTCCTGTTTCAAAATTCAGAGCGATTTCCTCAATGATGGCAAAGTTCTTAATTGAAATTTCTAATAGCATCTCTCTCCTACCATTCCATCAATCGTTGTTCGATAAACTGAGCCTTTTCTTCCGAGCGGGCCACAATCAAAATACTATTGTCGTCTGAAATCATGCTAAAGATGATGTCATCAAAATCTTCTTGTAGATGCCGCTTGACTAGATAGGCTGTCCCTGGGACAAGCTTGAGGTTCAAAAAGCTCCCCATGCGTTCAAAGGATTGAAGATTATTTTCTGCTAATTTTCCACTATGTTGGACGCGTGGCAATTCATAGACATAGGCAGAACCTTTTAAAGGCGTTTTAATAATCCCCAACTCTTTGATATCGCGGGAAACAGTCGCTTGTGTCGCAGAAATTCCAGCTTCTCTCAGATGTTCGACAATGGCATCCTGAGTACCCACTTTATTTTCTCGGATAAAGCGGCGTATTTTTTCTAATCGGTTTTGTTTACTATTCATGTTTAAAGTCAGTATGGGCTTTTTCGACAACTGCCGCAAACTCTTGCAGTTGAAGACGATCTTGCCCAGTATTTTTTTCTAAATAAAGTAAAAATTCAATATTGCCATGGCCCCCTTGGATCGGTGAATAATCCACTCCCAAGACGGAGAAGCCATGTTCTAACGCAAAGCCTTGAACCTGTTCCAGGACGGACAAGTGGACCTTGGCATCCTTGATAATCCCATTTTTCCCAATCTGCTCTCGACCAGCTTCAAACTGGGGTTTGACAAGGGCGACCACCTGGCCTCCCTCTTGTAAAATCCCATGGAGGGCTGGCAAGATGAGGTTGAGGGAAATAAAACTAACATCAATGCTAGCAAAGCTTGGGGTTTGCTCAAAATCCTCAGACGTCGCATAGCGGAAGTTGAACTGCTCCATCGAGATGACACGAGGATCCTGACGAAGCTTCCATGCCAACTGATTGGTCCCTACATCCACTGCATAGACCAAGGCAGCCCCATTTTGGAGCATGACATCCGTAAAGCCTCCTGTCGAAGCCCCGATATCCAGTGTGACCTTATCCTGCAGATCAATCTCAAAAAGGTCCAAGGCCTTTTCTAACTTGAGACCACCACGACTGACATATTTGAGTTTTTCACCCTTGAGTTTTAATTCTGTCGCTTCGTCAATTTTTTCGCCTGGTTTATCGAAGCGCTCGCCATTATGGACCGCAACGACCAGACCAGCCATCACACCGCGTTTGGCCTGCTCCCGGGTTTCAAAAAGTCCCTGCTTGTAGGCCAGTACGTCAACTCTTTCCTTCGCCATGAATTCTAAGTCTTTCTATAATCTTTTTGATTCCAGTCCCGTCGAAGTCTACCTGCTGAGAGATGCGATTGAGCAAGTCCTCACAGGCATCTAGCTCCCGGTCCAAATAATCCTGAGCTCCATCTAGACCGAGGAGGGCAGGATAGGTCGATTTTTCAGCTTGCAGGTCCTTCTGAGGGGTTTTCCCTAAGGAGGCAAAATCAGCAGTCACATCCAAAATATCATCCCGAATCTGGAAGGCCAATCCTAAATGGAGGCCAATTTCCTCTAAGAGAGTCGCGATAGCTGGCTCAAGCTCTAAGAGGATCCCTGTTGCTTGGAATGGATAGGCGAGCAGTCGCCCCGTCTTATTGGCATGGATGACTTGCAACTGGTCCAAGGTCAGGCTCGCCCCTTCCCCTTCCATATCCAAGACTTGGCCTGCCACCATCCCAGCTGTCCCTGAAGCATCCGATAACAGAGCAATCAGTTGCACCCGGATAGAAGCTGGAAGGTCTGCCTCTGCCACACAGCCAAAGGCATCTAAGAAGAGCGAGTCTCCTGCTAAGATGGCTAGGTCTTCCCCAAACTTTTTATGGTTGGTCAATTGACCACGACGATAATCATCATTATCCATGGCTGGTAAATCATCATGAATCAAGCTTCCCGTATGAATCATTTCAAGAGCGGCTGCCACCTGAAAATGAGCTTCAAGGATGGGAGCATGAAAGGCTTCCAGCAACTCCAATAAGAGCAAAGGTCGAATCCGTTTCCCCCCTGCATGGACTGAATAGAGGATAGATTCTACCAAGCGGGGAGCGATTTGTTTAGCCTCGTAGAAACCTTCTATCGCTTTTTCAACCCCTTGCAGTTTTTCTTCTAGAATCATACTAGTTCCGTTTCTGAGCCATCTGCTTGCATCACCTTGACCAAGGTCTTTTCAGCCTGATCAAGTGTTTCTTGCAAGTCTTTTGATAGCTTCATTCCTTTCTGAAACTCTGAGATGGCCTCTTCGAGGGGCACTTGCCCACTTTCCAACTTTTGGACAATAGCTTCCAAATCAGCTAAATTTTCTTCAAATTTCTTTTCTTTCGACATGCTTTACCTCTACTTCTACTTGCCCATCCCGCATGACTAGCGTCAAGGCATCCTTTTCTTTGATTGTATCCACGCTATCCAAAACATGATCTCCAGCCTGTACCAAGGCGTAGCCTCTAGCCACAATGCGACTGGTATCCAACATCAAGAGAGCTTCCGATAGGCGCTTGGCATCTGCTGCTTTTGTCTGGTAGAGCTCCTTGACTTTCAAGGTCAGCAATCGCTCCATCTGGAGAATCTGGTCTCGATAACGCTCGAGCTGATGCTGTGGCGCTTGGGAAGCCAATCGATGGCGGAGTTCTTGTAACTGGCGGCTATTTCTGGTAACCGACTCTGACACAGCCTGTTTCAATCGCAACTGAATCTGATCCAGCTTTTGCAGGTAAGAATCGTACAGCCGCTCTGGCTGACGGAAGATGACCGATTGGCTTAGTTTTTTCAGGCGTTCTCGATGATAGACTAGGCGATTGCGCATAGCGGTTGCCATCCGCCCTTCCTGCTTCTGCAAATGATTGAGCAGGTCCAACTTGGTCACAGGCGTTGCCAACTCAGCCGCAGCTGTAGGAGTTGCTGCCCGGCGATCTGCGACAAAGTCTGCTAGAGTAGTATCTGTCTCATGCCCTACACTGGAAATAATGGGAATTCTAGACTCAAAAATAGCCCGCACAACTGGCTCTTCATTAAAGGCCCACAGGTCTTCGATGGAGCCACCACCACGACCGATGATCAAGACATCGAGGTCCGACCGATCATTGGCCTTTTGGATATTGGCGACAATTTCTTGGGCAGCTCCCTCTCCTTGTACCTTGGTTGGAAAAAGGAGAATCTCCACGCCCGGAAAGCGCCGCGAAACAGTCGTGATAATATCGCGAATAACGGCCCCACTCTGACTGGTAATAACCCCAATTTTCTTGGAGAACTGGGGGATAGCCTGTTTGAACTTCTCTTGAAAAAGGCCTTCTTCCTGGAGTTTCTTTTTCAACTGCTCAAACTGAATAGCTAGAGCACCGACGCCATCTGGCTCCGCCTTTTCGATGACAATGGAATAACTGCCACTTGGCTCATAGAGTTGGATCCGACCGATGACATTGATCTTCATGCCTTCTTCGAGCTCAAAGCCGAAACTCTTATAAATCCCAGCCCAGACAGTCGCCTGAATCACAGCCTTTTCATCCTTTAGAGAGAAATACTGGTGATTGGGACGCTTCCGAAAATTCGAAACCTGACCCGTCAAATAGACCCGTTCCAGATAGGGGTCCTTATCAAATTTCAACTTGAGGTATTTGGTCAGACTGGATACCGATAAATAGTTGGACATAGGAACTCCTTTCTGCAGAATATGATCAAGTTTAATTATACCAAAAAACACCAAAAAAGGCTGGTAGACAAACGAAATCATGAATTTCCTTTCTCTACAATCCTCATTTTATTCAAGTCATTTTCTACTAGTCTATTTTAAACCAGCTTCCCTATTTGTCACACTTCTCTAATCGTTCAATAAAGGAGCTAAGAAGTGCTTGGGGCTCCCCTTCATTTGGATAGGCATAACTAATATAGAAGACTGTTTTTTCCTCTTCAACCAGGGGAATTTTGACAAGATTTGGATATTCTGGAAAAAGAGTCAGAACGGTCATGAGGCCAATTCCTAAATTTTCTTCGATGAAATTCAAAACCTATTTAGGATACAACAAAAAGACAAGTCTCAGGACTTGTCTTCTTTAGGAGATTTTTATATACCTATTTTTGATAGGCTTTTACAACTAAATCAACCCCTTCATCTGCTTTGAAGGTATAAACAGGGTTCTCAGTCGTTTCATAAAAGGTCATTGATAGAGTTTTACCATCCACGAATACTTCAATTGAGTTGGTATCTCGAAGAATCGAGAAATGATAATCCTTTTCACCATCCAACTGAATCCATCTTGATTGAAATTCTGGGCTTTCTTTTCCAGAAATGAGATGTCCAAATTGGTCTCGACTCAAGCTAAAGCGTTTATTGGAGGCATCGTAAATCAATTGCAAGGCACTATCAACATCGGATTCATCCCCATATTTTAGGATAAAGGAGCGACCTGATTTGGAATCTATCTCAAATAAGGTTTGTTTCCCTCTAGCCGGGATCATGATCTGATTGCCCTTAACAATGGTTTCTGGTGCATTCTCTACAAGAAAGTGATTTTTCACAGACTCAGGTAGCTCCTGAACCAATCTTCCGTCTTTCAAGCCTAATTTTCTAGGAATCGTCATACTTCCTGCCCAACCATGACCTAAGTCATGACTAGGGATGGAACGTTGCCACATTTGCATCCAAGCAACCATGTATCGTTCGCCATTTGGTCCTTGACAAGTTTGAGGAGCATAGAAATCCAAGCCACCATCAATTTCATCATATGTATCGACAAAAAACTGACCCGTTTCCCAATTCATGTCACCGATAAAGGCAACAGTCGAATTTAAATTCCAGTATTTTTCTTGCTGTCTTTCCATTTCAATGGGAGACAGAATCAAGACCCATTTACCATCTAAGGGAAAGAAATCCGGACATTCCCACATGATACCTTGCCCTTTTTCACCTTCCAGTAAGACTGATTTAAAGCTCCAGTCCTCTAGATTACTTGACGCAAACAAGAGAATTTGCCCTCGATCATCTACTGTTTTGGAAGCAACTACAGTATAATAGATTCCTTGGTATTCAAAGACTTTGGGATCACGAAAATCAGCAATATCTGCGATACCCTCAATATGCTGCACATGGATCACTGGGTTGGCTGGCAATTTTGCGAAAGTAACTCCATCCGTTGAAACTGCAAGACACTGGGTCTCTTCTCGCTTCTCCTCATCATCTATATGACCAGTATAAAGCAAATAGAGCTTGTCATCTTTCACAATAGCACTTCCTGAGAAACAACCATCCTTATCATAGTTTTCACTTGGTGCTAAAGCTACTGGTAATTCTTCCCAATGGAGGAGATCTTTTGACTTAGCATGCCCCCAATGCATAGGTCCCCAAACACTATCATAGGGATAGAATTGGTAAAACAAATGGTATTCCCCACGGAAATAAACAAAGCCATTAGGATCGTTCATCCAGCCAATTGGAGGTAGTAAGTGAAAGGATCCTCTATATTGCTGGTCAACCTTCTCCCTGTTTTCATCAATATACTGATTCGCTTTTCGAATAGTTTCCCTCATACTTATCACCTACTTAATACCTGTTCCAGACCCACCTAAACCTTGAATAATATATTTTTGTGCTACGATATATACTAGAATAAGTGGAATTGTAGAAATTGTCAAAACAGCCATCACTTGATTAATATAAACTGGTTGAGTTGTATTAATGGTTGTAATCGCAACCTGCATTGAAAATTTTGAAGAATCGGTTAACACCATCAATGGCCAGATATAATCATTCCAACTAGAAATAAAGGAAAGAACACCGACTGTGGCAACTGCTGGTTTCGACATAGGCAACATAATCTTGAAAAAGATCCGCAAGATACTTGCACCATCTATTTTTGCAGATTCGATAATTTCTTCCGGAATGGCAATAAAGAAGTTTCGGAAAAGATAGATATTAAAGACACTAGCTAATCCAGGGATAATAACCGCTAAACGATTATTGACTAAGCCAAGTGAATTAATAATTGTAAATTGAGGAATCAAAACTGTTTCAATCGGAATAATTAACAAGGCTAATAAAAATCCAAACAGAATTTTTTTACCTGTAAAATTAATTTTTGCAAATGCAAATCCCGCTAATGCATTAACAATAATAGAACCAAGTGCAAATGTTCCTGCATAAAAAATACTGTTCCCCAGGTATGTTAGAATACTAAAACGCGAAAGAACTTCTTGGTATGGTTTAAACCAATCAGCTGGATTTAAACTAGGTAAGAATGCTTTCCAACTTGTTAAATTCTTGTACACATCTGCTTCTGGTTTCATAGCTGAAACCACCATCCAGATCATAGGAAATAGAAAGAGGCCTGCTAATAGAATTAATAAAATATATTCTAAAATAGTAGTCGGTTTTAAACGTTTCATCCTAATCGTCCTCCTTCAAAACTCGCCGTTGTACAAGACTAATCATACCAATCAATGTTGTAAATACTAGGGCAATAGAACTTGAATAACCAACGAGACGGTCTGTGAAACCTTGTTGGTAAATATAATATACCATAGTGATTGTCGAGTTCAGAGGTCCACCCTGAGTCATGACCATTGGCTGCACAATCAATTTAAAGGCTGAAATCAACGTTGTCAATAGGACAAACAAGGCCGTTGGTTTTAATAAAGGCATTGTGATATATCTAAATTGAGCCCATTTTGAAAATCCATCCAACTCTGCCGCCTCATAAATATCTTGTGGAATATTTTGCATTCCTCCAAGGAATAACAACATTTGATACCCCGCACCTTGCCATGCAGAAACAAATACAATGGCATACATGGCCTGTTTTGGACTTGTCAAAAATGGTTGGGATGAGATACCAATTTTATTCAGTAGAGCATTGAGCAAACCATTATTTGGATTTAACAAGTATAACCAGAGGATAGATATAACGACAAGAGACATCACAACAGGAGCAAAAAATGCTACCTTAAAGAACATATTTCCTTTACGTTTCTTATTAACAATTAAGGCCATACCGAGAGCCGCTCCAAGTTGCACTGGAATAATCCAAACTACAAATTTCAAGGTATTCAAGAAACTTTTTATAAAGATTGGATCTTGTGCTAAGCGCATAAAATTTTGTAGCCCTACAAATTTTCTGTCCTCTGGGGTCAATAGGTAATAATCTGTAAAGGCATAATAGATGACCATACCAACAGGTATCACTAAAAAGATAAAAAGTAATACTAAGGCTGGAGCTAAAAAGCTATAGCCCATAATATTTTCTTTAAGACGTTCTTTCTTTTTTGTTTCGACTTTCTTTGTTTCGCTCATTGTTCGTCTCCTAAGATGAAATCATTAAATAAAATAAGGTGGAAGGTACATTTCATAACTTTCCTTCCACCTTTTGAATATCAACTATTTATTTAAAGATTGGTCGATTGCTGTTTGCATTTCTTTCGTACGAGCATCTAATACTTTTTGTACATCTGGATTATCTTTATAATAGCTGATATCTTGCATCGCTTGTTGGAAAGCGCGTGAAACTTGTGGATAAGCTACTACAACTGGACGAGGATGAGCTGATGCAGCATTTTGTTCCATCAAGAAGCGCAATGGTTCAGATACTTTATCCTTAATATTTTTAATTGTTGATTTTCTGATTGGAAGAACACTGTTCCCCAAGCTTATAATTTCACTAGATTCTGTATTTGTTGCAAACTTAACAAATTCAGCAGCAGCTTCTTTTTTATCAGATTTTGTCGTAACAGCTAATTGCCAACTACCTGAAGGTGAGACCAATTTCTTCGTTTTATCTGAAACTGGATAAGGAAGAATACCAAAATCAATATCTTTGTAATTTGTTTGTAGATCCCCAATCGTCCAAGACCCGCTTAGAACCATCGGATACTCACCTGTTTCAAATCCTTTTTCAACAGGACTAACTGTAGTGTAATCCTCTTTTACTAGATTTTGAATAAATTGAACAGCTTCAACACTTTCCTTACTGTTGAAGTAACCTTCAGCTTTTGTCCCTTTAGAATTTACTACAGACCCACCATTTGACCAAATAAGTGGCATATAAGCATATGGTAACATCTCATCATTTGAATTCAAACGGAAATCTATTGCTGGTTTATTAAAATGATCTTTTAATTTTTTAGCAATAGCATTAAACTCAGACCATGTCCATGGTTTTTCAAGGGTTGGCAAACTCGCTTCATCAATTCCTGCTTCCTTAAACATCTTCTTGTTATAGTAAACACCTACATTTGATTCAGAAAAACCAAACGCATAGAATTTACCATCATAAGTTCCCTGTTGCTTAATACTGTCCAGTACATCATCCATGTCATTGTCCTTTAGATAATCATCCAAGGGAGCAATCACTTTTGATTTTGCATAGGCAGCAGTATTTGGTCCATCTAGCGTAATAACATCTGGTAAACTATTTGTCGTAATAGCAGCGTTTACCTTATCTTCATATCCTCCACCGCTACCACTACGTGGAATATACTCTGTCACAACCTTGTATTTGGTTTTCTTTGACTTGTTGAAATTATCAACAACTTGTTGCCAAGCTTTTCCCTCAGCTGTTTCATCTGAGAATTGAACCCAGACTTTTATTTCGTCCGAAGAACTTGCAGTTTTGGATTTTGATCCCCCACCACATCCTGCAAGCAATCCTAATGATAGTGCTGCAACTACAGATAACTTAATACCTTTACGCATAGCGTCCTCCTTTTTGAAACGTTTCATTTTTTATTTGTTTTTTTAACTCAAGCTAAAATAGTTGAGTTTTTTGAAACGTTTCATTTTATGACTAAATTATAACAGCGCTTTCATAATTTGTCAAGCACTTTTTATAATTTTTTTGTTGTGTTTCCTTCAAAAAAATGTACCGGTAAACTAATTACATTCTGATCTATTTTTTCTTCACGAATTAATTTAAGCAATAGTTCAACTGCTGCTTGAGCCATCTGAGCTATTTGTTGAACAATCGTAGAAAGTAAGTAAGGTTGATCAAAAGCTGGTCTTAATCCATCAAAACCAATAATCTGATAATCTTCTACAGGAGTTTTTCCCATCTCCCCTAAAACTTTTATCACACGAAGGGCCATAAAATCATTTACTGTGAAAATCCCATCAATCTGAGGATGCCTTTCAAAAAAGGTTCTTATTTGCTCTTCTGCTTGATTCAGTGGTTCCGGCATTTCAAGACAATAAAGGTTCGTATTTTTCTGTTTAGCCTCCGCTTTGAAACCTCTCCCCCGTTCCGTTGTTTCATTCAAATGTTTGTTCACACCACTAATGTAAGCTAGATTTTGACAATCGCGTTTGACTAATTCGCGACAAGCTAGTTGACCACCATGAAAATTTTCAGAAGTTACGTAATAGACATTTTCAGAAAAATGACGGTCAATACTGACAAAAGGTAAATTTGATGAAACATACTTATCAATATCTGAATAGGTGATCCCTATAATTCCATCTACTTTATTTTTCTCAAGTAATTTTATGTATTCTATCTCATTTTTAGAATCTTTATCAGCATTACAAATTAATAATTTATATTGATTTTTTAATAGTTCTTTTTCAACATGATAAGCAAATTCAGAAAAGAAAGGATGCCATATAGTTGGAATGAGTAAAGCAATAATATTACTACGATTCGTTTTTAATCCTCTCGCATATTCATCTGGGACATAAGAAAGTTTTTCAATTGCTTGTTGAACTTTTTTTAAGGTCACCTCTTTAATGCCTTTTTCATTATTGATGACACGAGAGACTGTCCCAACACTAACTCCAGCTTCTGCTGCAACATCCTTCATGGTAATCGACTTTTTTTTGCTCATTCATTTTTTCACCTCCTTTCATCCATACTACCATGAAAACGTTTCATTTTCAACATTTTCGTTTAAATTGTCACTCCACTTCTTCATCCATTTTGGGATTTCTTTGCTAATGCTTGTCGGTAAAACTACATAAGCTTCCTTGCTCAAGTCTTCAGCAATAGCTGAATGAAGGTAGGTCGCGACTGCCACGCGCTCATAGAGTCCAACCTTTGGAAATTGTCCCGCAAAGCCTGCAATCATGCCTGCCAAAGTATCGCCCATTCCTCCAGTTGCCTGGTAAGGACCACCAACTGTTAGTTGGTAATAATCTGCTTGCCCTTGTTGCCAAATCTTAGTCTGGGGTCCCTTTTGGACCAGAATACTTGCTGGAGGAAGTTGGGATAGAGCCAGCCTTGTTGTTTCTTCCCCTTGGTCTCCAATCGCTAGACCTGACATCGCCTCCCATTCTTTTTGATGAGGGGTAAAGACGAGCTGAGCTTGGGGAAGAGGCAAAGCTAAACGGGTATAGATACTAATGGCTCCACCGTCTAGAATGAGCACTTGATGAGGCTGAACCTTATCAAAAACTAGCTCTACAAGGTGTGCCCCTAGCTCATTGTCCATGAGACCCGGCCCCAATAAAATAACGCCTGCTTTTGCAATTTGCTCAGCCAATAACTCTTGGTCAGTCCCAGCAAATGCCATGGCTTCGGGTAGCTGACTATGAAGGGCAGGGATATTCTCCCGGTCTGTCGCAACCGTGACGAGGCCCGCTCCAGTCTCCACAGCTGCCAAAGCAGACATTATAATAGCTCCTCCGTAAGGGTAGGTCCCTCCCATCAAGAGAAGACGACCATAGTCTCCCTTGTAGGAGTCTGACGGACGACTAACAATAACTTGTTGTAGCAATGTTTGGTCAACTCTTAACATAAGCTTTCCTTCTTTCTCTCTTTATTTTATCACGTTTAGACTAAAAAAAGGCAGGAAAGCAAGTTCCAACCTTCAAAATTTTTCTAATCATTCTACAGCTACAAACACTGTCCCGACTTCATCCAAGCTGGTTTATTTTTTCAAGGCCCGAACAGCTGCCTCATAGGTCTGAGACATGAGCATGGTAATCGTCATAGGACCAACGCCACCTGGTACTGGAGTGATGTAGCTCGCTAGAGGAGCTACCTGTTCATAGTCCACATCTCCACAGAGCTTCCCATTTTCGTCACGGTTCATACCGACATCAATAACGACAGCTCCCTCTTTAACAAAGTCAGATGTAACAAATTTTGCACGACCGATTGCCACCACTAAGATATCGGCTTTTCTAGCAATTTTAGCTAAATGATGAGTCCGCGAATGGGTCAAGGTAACCGTTGCATTTTTTGCTAGAAGAAGCTGGGCCATTGGTTTTCCAACGATGTTGGAACGGCCAATGACGACTGCATTTTTCCCTTCGACATCAATATCGTATTCCCGAAACATTTCCATGATCCCAGCAGGAGTTGAGGGAACCATGACTGGATTACCTGCCCAAAGATGCCCCATATTGAGAGGGTGGAAGCCGTCGACATCCTTATTGGGATCAATGGCTAGTAAGACAGCCTCATCATCGATATGTGCTGGTAGAGGCAACTGGACCAAAATTCCATGCCAGAGCGGATCCTGATTATACTGTTCAATCAAGGCCAAAAGTTCTTCCTGACTGGTAGACTCCGCTAGACGAACCACTTCACTTCGAAAACCGGCTGCAAGAGCTGAACGCTCCTTATTACGGACATAAACCTGACTGGCAGGATTTTCCCCTACTAGAATAACCACCAAACCAGGCACCTGTCCCGTCTTTTCTCTTAAACGAGCTGTCTTTTCCGCCAATTCTTCTTGTAACTTTAGCGCTAAGGCTTTCCCATCAATTACTCTCGTCATCTCTTTCTCTTTTCTATTCCATATTCTCTCCATTATAACAGATTTACCAAGTTCGGCCTAACATTTCTTGAATAGAACAGCCTATAGTTATAAGCTATACCATGATCGATTGTAGCAAAAAAGAGACTAGATGCTCTAGACTCTTGATTGGTACTTCTTAGTACAATAATTCATAGATTTCCATAGCGATCAAGTCAATGCTATCGAATGTATAGGTCTCACGAGCTTCTACATCACGAAGAGTAAATACTGATCCATTTTCTTCATCATAGTTGTAAGCCACTTCAGCAACTACAACTCCTTCACGTTCAAAATTACGTTTTAAGTTTCCACCATCTTTCGTCATCGCTTCTAGACGATTGATAATTCGTACCAAATGTGATTCCATTTTGATTCTCCTATTTACTTTCTACTCTCCTATTTTATCATAAAAGAAGGAGGAAATTCCAATAAAAATCTTACTTTTCCACTATTTTAGCCCTTTTTCCGCTTTTCAAGACAGTATCCATAGTAAATTCTTGCAAACTTTTAGAATACTGATATAATGAAACTATAAAAGTTTGACTATTTTTGACCAATAGCCTAGACACTTTTTATCCTAGAAGAAAGAGGGAAGAGAATGCTTTGTCAAAACTGTAAAATCAATGAATCAACGATTCACCTCTATACCAATGTGAATGGCCACCAACAGCAAGTGGACCTTTGTCAAAACTGCTATCAAATTATGAAAACCGATCCTAACAATAGTCTTCTTGGAGGATTAAACCAACAAAATCGAGGAGGGCGAGATCCTTTTGAAGATTTCTTTAATCAACTAGGAAACTTCCAAGCTCCGCAAGAACCTCAAACGCCTCCGACCCAATCTGGAGGGGGCTATGGTGGCGGAAATGGCTACGGTTCAAATGGGAACGGTCGAGCTTCAGGATCAAGCAGACCTCAAGCCAAGCAACAGCCCAAAGGCCTCTTAGAAGAGTTTGGGATTAATGTTACTGAAATCGCTCGCCGAGGGGATATCGATCCAGTCATTGGTCGTGACGACGAAATCCTTCGAGTTATTGAAATCCTAAACCGTCGAACTAAGAATAACCCTGTCCTGATTGGAGAACCAGGTGTTGGGAAAACAGCTGTCGTAGAAGGACTAGCTCAAAAGATTGTCGATGGAGATGTCCCTCACAAATTGCAAGGTAAGGAAGTCATTCGTTTAGACGTTGTTAGCCTCGTTCAAGGGACTGGGATTCGAGGCCAATTTGAAGAACGCATGCAACAATTGATGGAAGAAATCCGTCGTCGTGAAGATGTGATTTTGTTCATCGATGAAATTCACGAAATCGTAGGAGCAGGTTCTGCTGGAGATGGTAACATGGATGCCGGAAATATCCTCAAACCAGCCCTAGCTCGTGGTGAATTGCAATTAGTCGGTGCGACGACACTCAACGAGTATCGTATTATAGAAAAAGATGCGGCACTTGAACGCCGGATGCAGCCAGTCAAGGTGGATGAGCCAACGGTTGAAGAAACCATCACCATCCTCAAAGGGATTCAAAAGAAATACGAAGACTACCACCACGTCCATTATACAGACGGTGCGATCGAAGCTGCGGCTCTCCTCTCCAATCGCTATATCCAAGACCGCTTCTTACCAGACAAGGCAATTGACCTCTTGGATGAAGCAGGCTCTAAGATGAATTTGACCCTTAATTTTGTCGATCCCAAAGTCATCGACCAACGCTTAATTGAAGCCGAAAATCTCAAAGCTCAAGCGACGCGTGATGAAGACTTTGAAAAAGCTGCCTACTTCCGCGACCAAATCGCTAAGTACAAAGAAATGCAAGGGCAACAGGTCACTGACCAAGATACGCCTGTCATTAGCGAAAAGACCATCGAACATATCGTCGAGCAAAAGACCAATATTCCAGTTGGCGATTTGAAAGAAAAAGAACAATCCCAATTGATCAACTTGGCAGCTGACTTGAAGGCTCATGTCATTGGCCAAGATGAGGCTGTTGAAAAAATTGCTAAGGCCATCCGTCGCAATCGGGTTGGTCTTGGAACGCCAAACCGTCCAATCGGAAGCTTCCTCTTTGTTGGTCCGACTGGTGTCGGGAAGACCGAGTTGTCCAAGCAGTTGGCTATCGAACTTTTCGGTTCTGCTGACAGCATGATCCGCTTTGATATGAGCGAATACATGGAGAAACATGCCGTTGCCAAATTGGTAGGTGCTCCTCCAGGTTATGTCGGCTATGAAGAAGCTGGCCAGCTAACTGAAAAGGTGCGTCGCAATCCTTACTCTCTCATTCTTTTGGATGAGATAGAAAAGGCCCACCCAGATGTCATGCATATGTTCCTCCAAGTCTTAGACGATGGGCGCTTGACAGATGGACAAGGCCGAACGGTGAGCTTCAAAGATACCATTATCATCATGACTTCCAATGCAGGAACTGGAAAAGCGGAGGCTAATGTCGGCTTTGGTGCAGCTCGTGAAGGTCGTACCAATTCTATCCTAGGTGAACTGGGGAACTTCTTTAGTCCAGAATTCATGAACCGGTTTGACGGCATCATTGAATTCAAAGCCTTGTCTAAGGAAAACCTCCTTCAAATCGTCAACCTCATGCTAGAGGATGTCAACCAACGTCTGGCCCACAATGATATCCACCTGGATGTTACCGATAAGGTCAAGGAAAAATTAGTTGATTTAGGCTACGATCCGAAAATGGGAGCTCGTCCTCTTCGTCGCACCATTCAAGACTATATTGAAGATGCCATTACAGATTACTACCTAGAAAATCCTAGTGAAAAAGAACTGAAGGCTGTCATGACCAGCAATGGTAAAATTTGCATCAAAGGAAAGAGTAAACCTGCTAACGAAGCAGAAAAAGTAACTGAATAATCGCATTCCAAAGAGGCTAGGACAAAAGTCCTAGCCTCTCAATTGTCTTTGGATTGTCGAGCAAGACGCAGTGGTTGAGTGGGCTCTACTACGCTGATTTCATCAGCTTTTACAGCCTTACTCAACTGTGCGGAGGTGGGACGACGAAATCGAATTCTAACGAATTACCGATTTCTGTCCCACTCTCTTATTTTTATCTCCTACTGCTTTTTATGTCCATCTATGTTATAATGATAAAAAAATAAGAATTGAGTATCATTATGACTGTTGCAACTTTTGGAATAAAAGAAGAAAATGTTGACTACGTCAATCGTTATGGCGTTTATGCGGTGATTCCAAATCCAACCAAGGATCAGATTATCCTTGTTCAAGCTCCCAATGGAGCCTGGTTTCTACCCGGAGGTGAAATCGAAGCAGGAGAGGATCATTTCTTGGCACTCGAGCGCGAACTGATCGAAGAATTAGGCTTCACTGTGACCATCGGCGAGTATTATGGCCAAGCCGATGAGTACTTCTACTCCAGTCACCGCGACACTCACTACTACAATCCTGCTTATATCTATGAAGTAACATCCTTTGTAGAAGCTCAAAAACCGCTAGAAGATTTTAATAAGCTTGCCTGGTTCCCAATCGACGAAGCCATTGAAAAGTTGAAAAGAGGAAGCCATAAATGGGGCATCAAAATGTGGAAATCTGCCCATAAAATCTAAGTGCCTTCTTTCACAAAATAGAAAAAAGTGCTATAATAAACCTAGCTAGAGCTTAGGAGGATCTCACATGAAGCTTATCAATACGACAAATAGTCATGCCAATCTCGTTAGAAGCCAATTAGAAAGTACCGATGCTACCCTTGTTGAGGTCTATTCAGCTGGTAACACCGATGTTATCTTCACCAAAGCTCCTACTCACTACGAACTGTTGATTAGTAATAAACACCGTTCTATTCGTGAAACAGAACTAGAAACTATTCGTGAGTTCTTTTTAAAACGGAAAATTAATATTGCGGAAGTTGACCAAGCCGCCATGCAAACTCTCCATTCAGACAATCTGATTGAGATTTCTTTTCCCATTACAAAGTAAGGCTCCCTAGCCTTATTTTTTCTTCCCTTTCATGTAATGAAAAATGATGAAAAACCTTCCAGCTCGAGGATGAGATGGAAGGTTCTTTTATTTTGGATAGATCATTTTTACGTGAGGGGTTGAAGCCAGGATAAAGGGCTCGCTCACCGTTTGAAAACCTAACTTTTCATACAAGCCGACCACCTGCTCTTGGGCCTCAATTTCAATGGTCCGTCCAGGAAATCTCTGTTCACACAGGTTCAAAATCTGCTCAACCATAGCCTTTCCTAGTCCTTGACCACGACTGCCTTTGGCAACAGCCACTCGGCCAAAATGAATCGTCACCCCCGTTTCAAAGATGCGCGCATAGGCATCCACACGCCCTTCCTCATTTAAATGAAAGAGATGGAGGGCTCTATAGTCGATATCATCAAGATCATTGTAGATTCTTGTCTGTTCCACGACAAAGGTCTCCAGACGCAGATGGACAATTTGGTAAAAGTCTTTCAATTCTAGTTCCTTAAATCCCTTTTGATACCACATATCTTCCTCATTAGTGAAAAGTCGCAAGGAGATTGTCTCCCTGCGATTTTTCATATTCATTTTTCTTCAAATCCTTCTGCAACTGCCTCTGCAAAGTTTTCTTCGACGATGCTTGCACAGTGATCGCAGATGGTTGCGTTATAGCTACGTCCTGCTGTACTTGGATCAATGCGACGGCAACGGTCACAAACCTCACCAGCAGCCCGTTCAACAGTAAAGGCTACATCTTCGAAGGCTACTCCACCTTCTGGAGCTGGACCTTCTGCGATGGTCAACTCTGAGACGATCAAGAGTTGCGCAACATTGCTGTTAACAGCCCCAAGAAGAGTCTTCACCACTTCATTAGGATAAACTGTCAAATGAGCTTCAAGAGATTTACCAATTACTTTTTCATTACGCGCTTCTTCCAAGGCTTTTTGAGCTTGACCACGGAAGTCCATAAAGGCTGCCCATGTGTCCAAGATTTCTTCTTGGTTAAGGAAGTTTTGTGCATCTGGTAACTCGGACAATTGAACAAAGTCCTCTGCTTCAAACTCAAGATAGGACCAGATTTCTTCCGCAGTGTGAGGAAGGATTGGTGTCAAGAGTTTGGTGATTTTGACAAGGATGTCATAGAAAACAGTCTGCATTTGACGGCGTTCGAGTGATTTAGCCCCTTCAATGTAAACAACATCTTTGGCAAAATCAAGGTAGAAGGCTGACAGATCAACATTGATAAAGTTAACCAAAGCCTTATAAATCGTCAAAAATTCGAAGTCCGCATAAGCATCACGAATCGTCTTAACAAGTTGGTTAAAGCGGATAGTCATGTACTTATCTACTGAACGTAATTCTTCGTAAGCTACTGCATCCTCAGCTGGGTTAAAGTCAGAAGTGTTGGCAATCAAGAAACGAAGAGTATTACGAATCTTACGGTAAGTCTCAGAAACTTGGCTCAAAATATCCATTGAGATACGTACGTCGTTGCTAGAGTCTACACTGGTCACCCAGAGACGCAAGATTTCAGCACCAAATTGTTTTTCAACGTCACTTGGAGCAATTGTATTTCCAAGTGATTTTGACATTTTCTCACCTTTACCATCTAGGGCAAAACCTTGTGACAAGATTTGTTTGTATGGTGCTACTCCATGGTTAGCCACAGATGTGATGAGTGATGAGTTGAACCAACCACGGTATTGGTCAGAACCTTCTAGGTAAAGGTCTGCTGGGTATTTAAGTTCTGGACGGTTAACCACGACTCCATTCCAAGATGAACCTGAGTCGAACCATACATCCATGATGTCTGTTTCTTTCTTGAACTCACCATTTGGTGAACCTGGATGGGTAAATCCTTCTGGTAAGAGGTCTTTGGCATCACGTTCCCACCAGATGATGGAACCATGTTCTTCAAAGAGTTGAGCTACATGCTCGATGGTTTCAGCTGTCATGATTGGTGTGCCATCTTCTGCATAGAAGATTGGAAGAGGAACTCCCCAAGCACGTTGACGAGAGATGACCCAGTCGCCACGGTCACGGATCATATTGTAAAGACGCACTTTACCCCATTCTGAGTGGAATTTCACTTTTTCAATTTCGTCCAAGATTTCTTGACGGAATTTAGAAACTGAGGCAAACCATTGTGGCACTGCACGCCAGATGATTGGTTTTTTGGTCCGCCAGTCAAATGGATATGAGTGAGAGATTTCTTCTTGGGCAAGGAGAAGATTACCAAGTTTCTCGATAACAGTTGGTACAACCTTGTCGTAGAATTGACCTTCGAACTCAGCACCTGCATTTGCCATCATAATACCGCGTTCATTAACCGTTACTGCAACTTCAAGACCATTGGCAACACCGACATTGTAGTCGTCCTCACCAAAACCAGGTGCTGTATGGACAATACCTGTACCAGAGTCAGTCGTAACATGGTCACCAAGGATCACCAGTTCATCTACTGCTGTATCCCATGGGTGCTCTGTCACAATTTGGTTCAATTCTGAACCACGGTAAGTAGCCAAAACTTGAACATCCGCCCAACCAAATTTCTCAGACAAGCTGTTCAACAATTCTGAAGCAACCACAAACTTACGAGATTCGCCAGCTGGTTGCACCAAGACGTAATCAATATCCGCACCAACAGTCAACCCACGAGAAGCTGTGATGGTAAATGGAGTTGTTGTCCAGACAACGATGTAAGTATCTGTATCTAGGACACCCTTGCCATCTTTAACCTTGTTGGCATAGTAAAGTGAAGTTGAAACCAAATCATGGTATTCAATTTCAGCTTCTGCAAGAGCAGACTCAGATGACCATGACCAGTAAACTGGCTTCGCACCACGGTAGATATAGCCTTTGTTGGCCATTTCACCAAAGACACGGATTTGAGCTGCTTCATAGTCTGGAGTCAAAGTCACATATGGATTTTCCCAGTCACCTGAAACACCCAAACGTTTAAAGTCTTCCCGTTGTTTATCAACTTGAGAAAGAGCGTAGTCACGGCAAAGTTTCAAGTACTCAACCAAGTCCATCTCTTTGCGTTTGACACCTTGTTTAGCCAAAACTTGTTCGATTGGCAGACCGTGAGTGTCCCAACCTGGAATATATGGTGCGTAAAATCCTGACATAGATTTGGAACGAACAATGATATCTTTTGAAATCTTGTTCATAGCATGGCCCACGTGGATGTTCCCATTTGCATATGGAGGGCCATCATGCAAGGTAAAATGCGGTTTGCCTTGGTTCAATTCCTGACGGCGTTGGTACAATTTTGCTTCATCCCATTCTTTTTGCCATACTGGTTCTTTTGTAGGAAGACCAGCACGCATTGGAAAAGCTGTCTTCCCTAAATTCAATGTATCTTTGAGTTTCATGGAGTCTCCTATTAAAAATATAATTACACAAAATAAAAGACCACGACCCCGCCAAAAAGGACGACAAGTCGTGGTACCACCTTTATTCAAGAAAGAGAATACTCTCTTTCTCCTCTTTTGTCGCTAACGCTGACTAGCGTTAGTGGTTACTTATTTCACCACTAAGATTTTGTAAAAGGATCAACTTTATAAAAGGAAGTGCAGGTCTTCCACCATCACCTGCTCGCTATAACTATTTTATAAGGTCACTGTTTTTACAGATTATAAGATTGAAACAGATTCACGTTGTTCTTCAACTGTGACAGTTGGAACTGGCTCCTCAACGTGGTTCTTTTCCGCTTCTTCTAAAGCTTCTTGAACTTTTTCATTCAGACCTTCAAAAGCTTGAGTAGCTGATAATTCACGGTTTACAGCTTCAATATGTTTTTGGAGCTCTTCAATTTCAGCGCGAGAGAATTGACGGGTCAAATCAATTGCTTCATCATCGTAATTGTGATGAACGGTCTCATCCAAAGCTTTTTCAACCACTTCACGGAAAGCTTCGTCACTTGTTTGAATGTACATAGCTGTTGGACGAAGGATTTCATCCCATTCAGGTGTATCAATGATACTCAATTGGCTTTCAATGGTTGATTTCAAACGTTGATGGAAGACACGAGTTTTGTTCTTCAATTCTTCTGTTTCTACTGCAACTTTTTTCGCATTATCAGTCGCATGACGAAGAATCTCATTTGCTTTCGCTTTTGCTTCTTCAACTAAGTGATGTGCATCTTGCTCGGCTTGTCGAACAATCGTTTCAGAACGTTCATTCGCAGCATGCTTCACACGTTCAGCTGTATCCTGAGCGATTAATACTGATTGACTCAAGGAGTCTTTCATTTCGTCAAAGTAGTTCAAGCGTTCTTCCAACGCACTAATTTTTGTTTCCAATTCATGATTTTCACGAACTAATTTTTCATAGTCTCGGTAGACCATGTCTTGAAACTCTTCAACTTCTTTAGCATCGTAGCCTCTAAATTTTACATAAAAGCGTTTATCTTTGATTTCTAAAGCTGTAAGTGCCATAGTTCCTCCTTATTTTCTACTGGAAAATACTTCAACCGTTAATTTGTATTTTCCACTTTTTGATAGGCCATTTTCTGATAGTATTTTAAATCGGCCATACTTTCGAACACTAATTAAATCTGCTACTTGGATCATCCGACTAGGATTATCAATAGTGGCATAGTTTACCTTTACCTGTCCCGACTGAACCAATTGAACAGCTACAGACCGAGCAAGTTTAAAGGTAGAAGCTACTAGTTTATCAAGTCGAACACTAGTAACCAATAGATCTTTGAGTTTGGACGGTTCGTCTACGGTGATCCGTTCTCGACAGTCAATCTCACGAATCTTCACAGATGCCTTTGCGATCTTCTTAAGATTCTCTTTAAAATAGGAGGAGAAACGTTCATCCACATAGATATGAATCTTCCCTTGTCCAACTAGAATATCACCAAAAGACTTTCTTTCTATGCCTAATTGATGGAGAAGCGAACCCAAAACTTGAGAGTGACTTAACCGATAAAACTTATCCGGATAAAGAACTTCTAACAGGCTTATTTCAAAATCAGATGCCTCTAACTGATAGTAGCTAGGAGCCAGAATCACTCGTGCATATTCTGTAGGATAGATTTCTGCACTTGAAAACACCTGCAAACCGTGGTGGGCACCAATTTGTCGTAAAATATCAACCTGATGTGGATTTAAAAAGGAAGTCAGTTCAAAACTATACTGTTGCTCCACCCGAGCTACTAATTCTAGAACTCGATCGATAAAGACGTGGTCTTCTGGACTATAGTGTTGATAAAATCCCTTGGTCATATAAATTGCACCAAAAATTGAAGGACAAATCGTTCCACTACGGATAGAACAAGTAAGGCAAACATGACTGTAAAGTCTAGCCCACCAAATTGCAAAGGAATCTTTCTAAATAGGCTCAAAAATGGTTCGACGATCCGTTGAACCATTTTAGCTAAAGCCGATTCTGATGCATTTGGAAACCAACTAAGCAAAGCATAGATGATTAGTACTAGCTCAAAAACCTGAAAGAAATTTCTAACTAATTGTAGGACAAACATATTAACGATTTCGTTTCATATCAAAGTCGTACTCAGCAACTTCGACATCATTTGGAAGGCGAATATCTTCAATATTCACAACAACATTGATTGGTGTTAATAAGTACATAGTACTTGCAACACGACGTAGATTCCCGGCTAATACATAGCGAGCACCATCCAAATAATCCAAACATCTTCTTGCTTGAACTTCTGTCATGTATTGGAAGTCAATAAGAATACTTTCGTTTGCCAACAACAAGTCGACAATTTCAGTTGCTTCTTCGTATTTACGAGGATAGCGAACATCAATTGTAATCTTTTCATCTGCAGCAGAACGATTTCTTGCCAACTCTTGTTGACGTTGATGAAGTCGAGTAATATTTTCAGAAGATGATTTTTGAGATGAAGCTGATTCAACCACTGCTGTAGAAGCTACTTGTGGACGACTTGCTGCAACAGGAGTAGGTTTCTGCTCCTTGGCAGCTACCACAGCTTTTTGACGTGGTTTTGATGATGGTTGTACTGGTTTAGGGGATGCTACAGGTTGGCTAGCTCCGACTGCTTGAGCAGGCGCTTCTTGCACATCGTACTCATCTCCATCTTCAGTAAAATAATCAATCAATCGATCAAATCTATCTTTAAATGACATAATTCTTTCCTATTTGAAAAATGAGGTCCCAATTCGCACAAAAGTCGCACCGTTAGCAATCGCCACATCATAATCACGACTCATTCCCATGCTTAACTCTGTAAAGGGCATATTTTTCAACTGTTTCTTTTGTAATTCTTTTTGAAGTTGGTGAGTTGCTGCAAATATAGCTTGCAACTCGTCCTGACTTGCCTCAAAAGGAGCCATCGTCATTAAGCCAACAATTTGTAGGTTATCCAAGCCTTCTAGTTCAGGAAGAATCGCATCGAGCTCTTCAGGAGCAAATCCATGCTTGCTTTCCTCTCCAGAAATATTGACTTGTATAAAACATTTAATTGGGTGACTCGCCCTTTTTTGAATTTCTTGGGCAAGCTTCATAGAATCTAAAGCATGGAAGTAATCTACATAATTGATAACTTCTTTTACTTTACGACGTTGGAGACTACCGATCAAATGCCAGGTCAGTCCCTCAACTTTTAGAGCTTGGTATTTTTCTAGAAATTTATCAACACGGTTTTCACCGATATGACAGACTCCTGTATCAACCAAAGCCTTAGCTTGTTCGATACCAACATACTTAGTAACAGCAATCACATTGACCTGATCCGTGCGGTTTGCTGTTTCCATTGCTTGTGCAACCTGCGAGAATATTCGCTCTTTATTTTCAATCAGATTCATTCTTAACGATTACGGAAAAATGGTGGTGTTTCCAACTCATCATCTTCTGAAGAAGAATCCACATAGCGTTCAACTTGACGACCAGTGCTGGTATCAGACTGACGTACAATGTTTTCACGACGAATGTCCCAATCTCCAAACGCAGATCCACGAGGTGTTTCTTGTTTAGCACGTGATTGAGGAGTAGGCATTTCGATTTCTTCCTTCAAATCGAATTCGCGATCGAATTGTGGAGTTTGTGGACGTTGTTCACGTGGTCCAGTTTGGTAATAACGTGCTGAACTTGGTGCATGAGATGCAATTCCACTAACTCTTTCAACTTTGTCCTGACGAACACCAGTTGCGACAACCGTTACGCGGATTTCATCTTTCATTGATTCATCAATAGATGTACCGAGCCAAATGTTTACGCCATGACCAGCTGCTTGGTTAACAATTTCAGAAGCTTCTTCTGCTTCAATCAAGGTCATATCCAAACCACCAGTAACGTTGACGATCACATCTTCAGCACCGTCAATGGTTGTTTCAAGGAGTGGTGAGTAGATAGCTTTACGAGCTGCTTCAATGACACGCTCTTCACCATTACCTACACCAATACCCATCAAGGCATTTCCTTTATTTTCCATAACAGTCTTCACGTCAGCGAAGTCAAGGTTAATCAAGCCTGGGCTTGTGATCAAGTCAGTAATCCCTTGAACCCCTTGGCGAAGGACATTATCTGCTTCGCTCAATGCTTCAAGAAGTGGTGTTTTCTTATCTACAATTTCTAACAAGTTGTTGTTAGAAATGATCAACAAGGTATCCACATGTTCGCGAAGTTCATTGATCCCTTCGATTGCAAAGTTTCCGCGTTTTGTTCCTTCAAATCCGAAAGGACGAGTCACAACGGCTACTGTCAAAGCACCAACAGCTTTAGCAATACGAGCGATGACTGGTGCAGCACCTGTACCAGATCCTCCACCCATCCCTGCAGTGATGAAGACCATGTCTGCACCTTGCAAAGCTTCTGTCAATACTTCTTCACTTTCTTCTGCGGCTTTACGACCAACCTCAGGTTGACCTCCAGCACCCAATCCACGAGTCAACTTAGGACCCAATTGGATAACTGTTTCTGCTTTTGCACTTGAAAGTGCTTGTACGTCTGTGTTTGCTGCGATGAATTCTACACCAGCAACTCCTTCGTCAATCATGCGGTTGATGGCATTACCGCCACCGCCACCGACACCGATTACTTTAATAACTGCACCTTGTGCCGCTGCTGTGTCAAATGAAAATGTCATAAATACTTACACTCCTTAATCAAACATATTACCGATTAAATTCTTCATTCGGTCTGTAAAGGTAGTTTTTTCTTCTTGTTTTTGTTCTTCAACTGGATGTTGTTGCTCGACGTTAACTACAGGCTCAATTTCTTCCGGTACATATGCTGGAACAACTGGTTGCTGTACTGGTCGTTCAAACTGAACTGGTTGCTGACGTAGACGTTGATCTCCATGTACAGCAGCTTGAGCAAGAATATCTACATCTGTTAGATTTCCAGCATATTCAGACAAGCTAATCACGTGGGCAAAAGCTGGATTGCGGATACCAATTTGATTTGGAACATACAATTTCACATTTACACCAAAGACTTCTTGCGCCAATTCTTCAATACCAGGGAGAATAGCGCCACCACCGATGATAACAATTCCTCCAGGCAAATCAAGCAAATGTCTTCTTTCAAGATCTTGTTTGATTTGGTCGAAGATGTGTTTGATTCGAGCTGAAATAATCTCTGCCAAATATTTTTCAGATACTTGAACAGGTTCTACTTCACCAATCACCTCAACGTGGAAGACTTCGTCGCCAACTGATGGAACATAAGCTTCTCCATAGTTGAACTTCAAGCCTTCTGCTAATTTTTGAGAAGTCTTCAATACTTTAGAAATATCTTTAGTAACGTAATCGCCACCTTCTTGGTAGATATTTGTAAATTGAAGCTCTTGATTCCGAACAGAAGCTACTGTCGTTTGACCTCCACCTAAATCAATGACGGTCGCACCAAACTCACGTTCTCCTTCGTTCAATACAGACTTAATCATTGCAAGTGGTGAAATAATGATGTTCTCAACTTGCAAACCAGCACGTTCAACTGTTTTCCGTAAATTATGGAGGACAGTTCTAGGACCAGTATACAAGAGACCACGCATTTCCAAACGGATTCCCATCATTCCACGTGGATCGCGGATTCCTTGGAAACCATCAACTGTGAACTCTTCTGGAATAAAGGTAATGACTTCACGGTCTGGAGTCATACTCTTTGTCAAAGCAGATCTGACAACATTTTCAACATCTGCATCCGTAATTTCTTTTGAATCACTGGTTACAGGAATCATTCCTTGAGTTGCTTCAATTTGAAGAAGGTTCGCTGGCAACCCAACGTTCACAAGATTGATTGAAATTCCTGCTTTTTCTTCTGCTTGGCTTACTGCACTTTTAATCGCATTAGAAGCAGCCTCAATATCAACAATAATTCCATCTTTGACGCCAGCACTTTTCGCATTGCTGACTCCAATTACATTCATTTCTCCATTGACATGTTCTGCCACCAATACTTTTATTGAACTAGTACCGATATCTAAACCTGTAAAAAAGCCGTTTCTAGCCATTACACCAGTCCTCTCTCTTTTGTTTTCCTATACGTCAATTAATAGCTCCATTTTAGTTAGAACTATCCAAATTTCATTATAACACAAAAATGCCCATAGTGGGCATATTTTCTTTATTTATTTCAGATAATTTATGAGGGTTTACTCAGCGGGAACTTCTTCGTGTTGCTCGGTTACGACTGCACTCTCATCAGAATCTGTCGAGTTAGCATCAGCTTCTTCTGTTTTGTTCCCTTCCCCTTCTTCTTTTTCTTTCTTTTCCTGAGCTAAAGTAGCCATTGTTTCTGCATTGTAACTGTATATACCTGCTTCCATGTCAATGACACTGTCATCTTCAATTAGCTTGCGAATTTGATTGTAATAAGGCAATTTACGCTTGATCTGAGATACAGGCACTAAAACCTTTGTGCCATCCTTCATGGTCAGTGTCACTAAATCCTTAGTCACCTTGCTCGGTGTCAAGTCCACTGACTCAATTTCATCACGCACAGAAGATGGTATTTTCCCCAGTTGTTTCACAAATTGTCGGACCAATTCACGATCAGAAAAACGAACAGTCAGGTAAGCCTTGGGAAGCTGATCAGCAGCAACTGGTGTCTCTACCACTTCCCCATTTTCTAAAATGGGATAGTGATCTTCCTCCGTCACATAGTAACCAAAGACCTGGTGTTCCTCAACCTGAACCTTAAACGTCGTAGGGAAGGCATAAGTCATCGAAATATCTTTGACCCACGGACTCGCTGCCTTCATATTTGCAAGATAGCGATCCCGATTCAAAAAAGTTGTCAAGGTATAATCCCGATCTTGGATCTGACTCTTTTCAAACAACAAAGTCTGATCCGCATTTTTATTCCCTGAGAATTCGATGATTTTTTGCTTAGCTAAGGGGGTTAAAAGATAGACAGAAAAGACTGCAATCAAGGTACTGATCACCAAAACAGGAATAGCTCGATAGATGTGACGTCTCGCAATCTGACCTTCCTTTTTGGCCTTCTTCGCTAGTTCCTCTTCTTCGAACCTATCTTCTGAAGGCTCTGTTAGGTAGATGATTTTTTCTTCTTCATTCTCTTCGTCTATTCCGTCAGGAAGTGTTTCTTGCAATCCCTCCTCAGCTACACCAGCTACGTTCTCATCTTCCTCTACTTCTGCAGACTCGCCATCTTGCCCACCTGCTTCTGGATCTTCAGAAGGAATTTTTTGATTCAGAAGTTCCTGTCTTTCCTTCTCTTCTTGTGCCTTCTTTTCTTTTTCTTCTTGCTCTTCTAATTGTTTCTTTTTTTGATACTCCTGGTTTCGTCTCTGCCATTCAGAGAGCTTGGTTACTTCCTTAGGAGTATTTTGGTTCTTCTTATCCGTCATTTTTTCCTTTTATTAATTTCTTGATGAACTAGACTGTAAAATTCATCCAAGGAAAGCAATTCATTCGAAGCCTTCATCGCTTGATGATAGCTTTCAGCCTCTTGGAACATTTTATCCATCATTTCTTGCAACCGATCCATGCTCAATTCTGGCTCGGCGATGGTTTCTGCATAGCCTTTTTCCACAAAGTATTGAGCATTTTCAATCTGATCTCCCCGACTAGCTTCTTTCCCTAGGGGAACGATGATATGGAGCTTATTCATGGCCAAGAGTTCAAAAATCGTATTGGCACCACCACGGGTCACTACTAGGTCTGCCTTTTGGAGCAAAGGAAGATAGTGATCCGTCACGTAATCCACGCGATAAAGATGAGGTGCTTGTTCATTCAAGGAAGAGTCCCCTGTCAAATTAATGACATTGTAGCTTGCCAACAAGGCTTCTCGATGATTTGTGACAAACTCATTGAACACTCGCGCGCCAGCAGAGCCACCCACAAAGAGGAGGGTTGGCAACTGTGGATCAAATTGAGCAAATACTGCTTCCAATTCTACTGGGGTTGGAAGGGCTTCCTGATGAACCTTGGTCACAGCCCCCACATGTTGGGCTTTCACTAGGCTTTTCGGCTGCTCAAAGGTTGTGAACATTTTTGTCGCAAACTTATAAGCAATTTTATTGGCCAAGCCCATGGAACGGTCGGATTCATGGACCAATACAGGAACAAAACAGAGTCGTGCAGCCACTACCGGAGGAACAGAAACGAAGCCTCCTTTAGAAAACAAAACCTGTGGCCGTACACGAAGCATGATCCAAATTGATTGGAGAATTCCCCAGAAGACCTTGAAGATATCCAACATATTTTGCCAAGAGAAATAACGGCGCAACTTGCCCGTCGCAATCGAATGGAAATGGATGTCCAAACCAGACTTCAAAATCTCTTGGTGTTCAATCCCTTTCTTGTCTCCAATATAATGAACTTCCCAACCATCCTCGATGAAGCGAGGGATGAGGAGAAGGTTCAAGGTCACATGCCCAACTGTACCTCCCCCTGTAAATACTATTTTTTTCATATTAATTTTTCAACTCTTCTACTGTTTTAAGGAACTCATCGCCCCGTACTTCAAAATTCGCGTACATGTCCCAACTGGCATTGGCTGGACTAAGCAAGACGATATCGCCCGGCTCAGCTAATTCAAAGGCTTTGCGCGTTGCGTCTGCCACATCCGTCGCATCTAGATAGGACACACCCGCTTGATCCGCTGCTCGTTTCACCCGTTCAGCAGACTCTCCAAGGATGATCATTTTTTTAAGACCAGTAATATCTGGCACCAATTCATCAAACTCATTGCCTCGGTCCAAACCACCGGCGATCAAGATGACATGAGCGTTATCAAAGCCAGACAAGGCTTTTTGGGTTGCTAAGATGTTGGTAGACTTACTATCATTGTAGAATTTCACCCCTTCAATCTCAGCTACATACTGCAAGCGGTGCTTCACCCCGCCAAAGGCTGATAAGGTTTCTTGGATAGTTTGATTGTCAACACCACGAAGTTTGGCCACTACAATTGTAGCTAAAACATTTTCTACATTGTGGCTGCCTGGTACTCCAATTTGGTCTGCTCGCATAACGGCTTCACCTCGGAAGTAAAGGACACCATCCTCTAAATATGCTCCATCTACCTTTTCTTGGGTTGAAAATGGCACCACAGTAGCCTCTGTTTGCTGAGCCAAGTCTTTGGCTAGATCTTGGTTAAAGTTTAGTACCACAAAATCCTTGGCAGTCATATTCTTTTGAATCGCCCATTTTGCAGCTACATAGCCTTCGAAAGATCCATGGTAATCCAAGTGGGTCGGCATCAAATTGGTAATGACTGCGATTTCTGGATGGAAGGCTTCAATACCCATCAATTGGAAAGAAGATAATTCCATTACCAATGTGTCTTTTGCTGTCGCTGTTTGAGCGACTTGACTAGCAGGAAAACCAATATTTCCAGACAAGAGACCGTTTTGTCCAGCAGCCGTTAATACTTCTCCAATCATGGTAGTGGTGGTTGTTTTTCCGTTTGAACCAGTGATTCCGATGATGGGCGCTTCTGAAACGAGGTAGGCCAATTCAACTTCGGTCAAAACAGGGATGCCTTTTTCAAGGGCTCGTTCAACCATAGGATTCGTGTAAGGAATTCCAGGGTTCTTCACCATCACTGCAAAGTCTTCATCCAAGAGTTCCAGAGGATGTCCTCCTGTCACAACTTTGATTCCTTCTTCCAGCAAGCTTTGGGCTGCAGGATTTTCTTCAAAGGCTTTGCCATCATTCACTGTTACGATAGCTCCTAGGCGATCGAGTAGTCGAGCTGCAGATTCTCCAGACTTAGCCAATCCTAAAACAAGGACTTTTTTATTTTTAAATGTTTCAATGACGTTCATAGCTTTTTTCTCTCCAATTTGTTCACCTTCTATTTTACCCTTTTTTAGACAAATTAAAAAGTCTAAAGACAGCAAAAATGACCTCTTCAGCATCTTTCATAAAAAAAGAGTCGCCATGATTTTATATCACAACAACTCTATTTTATGGAGACAAGCTCTCCTGTTTATTCTGATTTATCCAAGCGTTTAGAAGACTTGGTCGGCAATCGCGAAATATCAACGAGGGCCAAGTAGCCTACAAAAGCAAGGAAGGCGCCCACAAAAAATTCTGAAGGCAATTGGAAAATTTGGAAAATCGCTAAGCAAAGGAGGATGACCAAAGAGACCAACAATACGACTAGGGTAACTACATTCAGAGTTCCTCTGATGCTCTTTGGAGCTGCAAAAAGGTAAAAAAGGAGGATCAAAATACCTATAATTAAATAAACCATTTTGTCACTCCTTTCTTATTTCTTATTCAGCTGCAGCTGATTTTTTCTTTTTGTTTGCTTTTTCGCGCTCTGCCTTATTCAAGATTTGTTTACGTAGACGGATTGATTCAGGTGTTACTTCCATGTACTCATCGTCGTTCAAGAACTCGAGTGATTCTTCAAGCGTCAAGATACGAGGAGTCTTGATAACCGCTGTTTGGTCCTTAGTAGCGGAACGAACGTTAGTCATTTGTTTAGCCTTCGTGATATTAACAGTCAAGTCGTTCTCACGAGAGTTTTCACCGATGATCATGCCTTCGTAAACCTCAGTA
Source organism: Streptococcus australis (assembly GCF_019930045.1). GTDB lineage: Bacteria > Bacillota > Bacilli > Lactobacillales > Streptococcaceae > Streptococcus > Streptococcus australis_D. The sequence continues at coordinate 34,581 of NZ_JAHZQQ010000016.1, forward strand.
CCTGGGTTAACAAAGATGGTTCCACGTTCTTCGATAGACATGATAGAGTAGGTTGTTGCCTTACCAGTATCGATCGAAACAAGGGCACCACGGTGACGACCACCGATTTCCCCTGGAATCAATGGCAAGTATTGGTCAAAGGTATGGTTCATGATCCCGTAACCACGAGTCATTGACAAGAATTCAGTTGAGTATCCAATCAAACCACGCGCAGGAACAAGGAAGACCAAACGAGTTTGACCGTTACCTGTTGCAACCATATCCAACATTTCACCCTTACGTTCAGAAAGGCTTTGGATGACAGACCCTTGGTATTCTTCTGGTGTGTCGATTTGCACACGTTCAAACGGCTCACATTTCACACCATCGATTTCTTTAATGATAACCTCTGGACGAGATACTTGAAGCTCGTATCCTTCACGACGCATGGTTTCGATCAAGATAGACAAGTGCAATTCCCCACGTCCTGAAACGGTCCATTTATCTGGTGAGTCTGTTGGTTCTACACGAAGAGAAACGTCTGTTTGCAATTCTGCTTGAAGGCGCTCTTCGACCTTACGAGAAGTAACCCATTTCCCTTCACGACCAGCAAAAGGTGAGTTGTTGACCAAGAAGGTCATTTGAAGGGTTGGCTCATCGATATGAAGAACTGGAAGAGCTTCAATAGCATCTGTTGGAGTAATGGTTTCACCAACGAAGATATCTTCCATACCTGATACGGCAATCAAGTCACCTGCTTTAGCTTCTTGGATTTCACGACGTTCCAAACCAAAGAAACCAAAGAGCTTCGTAACACGGAAGTTCTTCGTTGTGCCGTCTAGTTTAGAAAGGGTTACTTGGTCCCCAACTTTTACTGTACCACGGAAGATACGTCCGATACCGATACGTCCTACGAAGTCATTGTAGTCAAGAAGAGACACTTGGAATTGAAGCGGCTCATCTGAGTTATCAACTGGAGCTGGGATGTGATCGATAATGGTGTCAAAGATTGGCGCCATGGTCTTTTCTTGATCTGCTGGATCATCTGACAAGGAAGATGTTCCGTTGATCGCTGATGCATAAACAACTGGGAAGTCAAGTTGGTCATCATCCGCACCAAGCTCGATGAAGAGTTCCAAGACTTCGTCTACTACTTCTGCTGGACGAGCAGATGGCTTATCGATTTTGTTAACTACAACGATCGGCACAAGGTCTTGTTCCAAGGCTTTTTTCAATACGAAACGAGTCTGTGGCATGGTTCCTTCGTAGGCATCTACGACCAAAACAACACCGTCAACCATTTTCATGATCCGCTCAACTTCTCCACCGAAGTCCGCGTGTCCTGGTGTGTCCATGATGTTGATACGAGTCCCGTTGTAAGCAACGGCTGTATTTTTCGCAAGGATGGTGATTCCACGCTCTTTTTCGATATCGTTTGAGTCCATTGCACGCTCTGCCAACTCTGTACGCGCGTCAAGAGTTTCAGATTGTTTCAACAATTCGTCAACGAGGGTTGTTTTCCCATGGTCGACGTGGGCGATAATCGCGATATTACGGATATCTTCTCTTAATTTTGTCATGATTTCCTCTATTGTATTCAAAAATTTATTTTCTAACTGAACGATTATACCACAATTTTAAGCAAATGACTTAACTCAAGTAAGTGTAAATGTTTTCATGCTTTCTTTCGAAAACCTTCTTTCTCATTCCCACTCCTATCCACTCTATTCATGAAAATCTTTCACCTCTTTATCCCTTTTCTTCATCCTTTTTCCGAATACTTGTGATTCTCTCCATTTCATGCTATCCTGTCTTTTATGAGATTAGATCAATTACTGGCCCACTACCAAATTCCCCGCAAAGAAATCAAACAGAGCCTAGCCAAAAGGCAGATTTTGGTTGACGGACTTGCTGCAACAAAATTATCCCAAAATGTCGATACAGGTCTTCAAGAAGTTCGCTGGAAGGATCGGATCCTTACCGACTGTTCCCATCACTATTTTCTTCTTCATAAACCTCAAGGACTGGTGACCGCTACCAAGGATGCCCAACATCCTACAGTGTTGGACCTCCTCCGAACAGAAGACCGGACCCCCAAGACCTATCCTATCGGTCGACTGGATCGGGATACAACTGGCCTCCTCTTACTCACAGACAATGGACCTCTAGGTTTCCAACTCCTTCATCCCCAATACCATATCGAAAAAGAATACGCGGCAACAGTCAATGGCCCTCTCGAACCCGCTCATATAGAGGAATTTCAAGAAGGAATCACCTTCTTAGATGGGAGAAAATGCAAGCCCGCTAAACTCGAAATCCTTAGCTCTAGCCTTACCGAAAGCCAGGCCCTTATCACCCTGTCTGAAGGGAAATTTCATCAGGTAAAAAAGATGTTTTTAGCTATTGGGGTCAAAGTTACTGCCTTAAAACGAGTTCAGTTCGGGGATTTTACATTAGATTCAGAGCTAGCAGAGGGTCAATACCGCCCTTTGAACCAAGATGAATTACAGATTATTAAAAACTATTTAGAAAACAGTTGATAAAACAAAAAAAGCTTTAGTTTTAAAGCTTTTTTTGTTTCCCCAATTGTCAAGTCAAGTGCAACAAAGTCATTCCTCTGATTAAGCGAGTGTTCTTCCAGCTGTTTGAGCTAGCT
>NZ_JAHZQQ010000017.1 GCF_019930045.1 Streptococcus australis
GTTTGTGTGAATACTTACAGTTTACCCCAATGAAACGCTATGAGTTTTTTTGTTGCACTATATTTTACAATTTATCAACATAAAAAAGCTGGAAAGTATTCCAGCTTTTTTTTAGTTTAAGAATCCACAGACAGCCTCTTGAAATGCTTTATTTTCTTCATACAGAGCATGACCTGGATGCTTAAGAATAAGGAGCTGACAACCCGAAATCGCTTTTGCCAGTTCCTTAGATCCGTCCACACCAATCACATCATCTTCAAGCGCACCAAGAACCAAAGTCGGACATTGAATTTCTTTTAAGACTTCAAGGCTATTATGTTCCAGGCAAGACTGAGACTGAATGGCAATTCGTTTCTCATCCTTCATTCGTCCCAAACGACCCATGATATTATAAAGCAACCGCCACTTTTGATAGCTCTTTTGCGTGTAGGAATGCTTGGCAATATCCAGCATGAGATGCTTAAAATTTCCAGATTGACTAAGTTTTTGCCAATGCTCAATTCGTTCTCTAGCAAGTTGACTAGGTTTTGCAGTGGTCACGGCTAAGATGAGCTTTTGAACCTTTTCAGGAAAATCAACTGCCAACCATTGGGCAATCATTCCACCTTGTGAAATCCCTATGATATAGGCGGTATCTATGTTTAGTGTCTCCATTGCTTCTGCTACATCTGCTGCCATATCCCGTGTCGTATAGCCCTGCCTTAACTCATTAATTCGAGAAAAAACATAGATTTTATAATGCTTAGCAAGTAGACGATAAGAGAGGGAAAAGAGCTGGGCCTTTCCTTTAACGGTCTGAAGCCCATCCCCCAAGCCTGGTATAATCACTAATGGTTGCTTACCTTTACCAAATGTCACATAGTCCATGCTCTTATCGTTAAAATATAAGGTTTTCCCTTTTGTTGAAGACATTACTTCGTTCCCTCTACTATTTTTTCACGATTCATTTATGTTGAGTTTTTAAATGCAAGGCAAAGCCGGCAGTCACTTTTTCAAATCCAACTGCCTGATAAAACTGATGTGCAGCATTTCGTTCAGCGGTTAATCCACTATTTAAAGCCAGTGCCTCAACTCCTTCTTTTACCGCTTGTTTTTTCAATTCATCGATTAGCCTACTAGCAATTCCTTGTCGTCTTGTTTCTTTTGCGACTGACAAAGCTAAAATACGATAGTAAGATCCATCTGCTTCAAAAAAGAAGAGCTTTGCATAACCTAAGAAACCTAAAATTTCTCCGTTTCTTTCAGCTAGAAGACAGCCATAATGTGGTTGAGAAAGAATCATTTCTAAACGTCGAGACAGCTTAGAAGCGGTCGTTGGATAGCCCAAGTCTTCGTATAAAGACAGTAGGGCTTCAGCATCTTTCATGGTTGCTATACGTATCTGCATAGGATCCTCCTATTCCCCCTTCAAGGCATCAAACTTAGCCTTCATGGTCGGATTCTTTCGAGTCAATTTTTTAACAGAAACATCATCCAACTTATTATTGGCAAGTCGAAGTTGATTTTCGGATGTGGTGAGGAATTTCTTGACTTCTTCCATCCGCTTGATGGCTTTGTCGATTTCATCGATGGCTTTGCCAAAGTTGACAGAAGCCGAATTGTAGTTCTTAGCAAAGGCTACCTTAAAGGCATCCAGGTCTTCTTCAAAGTGGGTGATATCGATATTTTGTTCACGGACAAGAGCCAATTCCTGCTTGTACTTAAGAGAATTGAGGGCCGCATTGCGCAGGAGCCCAATGATCTGGATAAAGAACTGAGGACGGACGACATACATCTTCTCATACTCGTGGCTAACATCGACAATCCCTGTGTTGAAGTAGTCATTATCTGCCTCAAGCATAGTCACTAAAACCGCATATTCACAGTTCTTTTCTCGACGGTCCTTGTCCAATTCCTTGTAGAAATCCGCATTCTTATGCTTCTTCTCGGTCCCGTCGGCTTCATTCTTCATCTCAAACATGATGGAGATAATCTCCACTCCATTTTCATCACACTCGCGGAAGATAAAGTCGCCTTTAGACCCACGTGCAGAGACCTTGTTGTCCTTTTCAAAATAGGCATTTGGAAAGGCAAAACTGCGAACCTTGTTGAATTCACTTTCCGCATACTGCTCCAGACTTTCCCCGATGGCCTTGGTCGACTGCTGGGCCTTGAAATTCTTGTAGAACTCAACTTGCTCATTGGCTGCCTTAAGTTGGGCTTCATAGTTTTGCTTAACAGAAGTCAGAGAAAGCTCGTTTTCTTTTTCTTGTAATAGGAGCTGATTTTTGACCTGATCTCTTTCTTTCTCTAGATCAGAGAGCGTCTTTTGCAGTTGATTCTCATGCTCCAATCGCAAAGTGGCCAACTGATTCTCCAGCGCCTGCACTTCTTTTTCTTTCTCTAGCAGGCTTTGGCTAGCCGTTTGCTCCACCTCTTTTTTGGCCAATTCTTTTTCAGTATCAAACTGTTGAATCTGGTTCTGTAACTGGGCAATTTCTTGATCCTTCTTGGCTAACTTCTCTTGTTGCTCATTGAGGGCCTTTTGCTCAGCCAAAGCCAACTCTTGCCGAATCCGCTCATGAATTTCCTTGTCAAACTCAGCTGTCCGTACCTGTGACAAGAGTTCGCTGTATTGACTTTCATTGACTGTAAAGACTTCCCCACAGTTGGGACACTTGATTTCGTTCATAGTATGCCTCTTTCTCTATTCTTAGTATATTATATCATGCCACTTGGAAAATCAAAACCAGCAAGCTAAGCTTACTGGTTTCAGTTTATTTCTTCTCAATCGGAGCGACACTGGCCAAGAGTTTCTTGAGCCCCACTTCTGGGAAGTTGATCTTGAGTTCTTGGGTGTTGCCACTACCAGAGACTTCTAGGACAGTTCCTTCGCCCCACTTCTTGTGAATGGCAATATCACCAATGGCCCAAGCGACACTTTCTTTGGCGCTAGAACGGTTGCTATTGCCAAAGGGGAGGCTTGATGACGTGAGGGCACTTGGAGCTGCTTGTCTCTTGCGCTCTTGAAGGGCTTGTGACAGGCTCATTCCTTTTCCAAAGGTCGTTCCGCCTCCATTGCTATAAGAAGCCTTAAAGCTAGTGTTAGCTGGTCGCGCTAATCCTTGATAGGTCAATAAATCCGAGCTAATTTCATTGATGAAACGCGTCGGGCGGTTGTAGCTGGTCCGTCCAAAGAGCAAACGAGAGTTGGCATTGGTCAAGAAGAGAACCTTCTCTGCCCGCGTGATTCCTACATATGCTAGGCGACGCTCTTCTTCCAATTCATCCGGATCCTCAGCTGCTCGACTAAGAGGAAAGACATTTTCTTCCATCCCAATCAAGAAGACGACTGGAAACTCCAATCCTTTAGCCGCGTGAAGGGTCATCAAGGTGACTTCTGAGGTCTCTTGCGCTCCATCATCTGTATCGGCAATCAAAGCCAAATCGTTCAAGAAACGACTCAAGGTCTCCACACCTGTCTCGTCTTCGAGGGTTTCTCCGTTTTCATCAAAATTCTTAGTAACAGACAGGAACTCTTGGATATTCTCGATGCGGGCCTGACTTTCCAAGTTCCCCTGATTGGTTAGGGCCGTCATATAACCCGTCTTATCAAGGACTTCTTCGACCAACTCTGTAATGGTCAGCTGGTCCAGTCTTTCTCTCAAATCAAGAATGAGATTGGCAAAGTCCCAGATGGCTTGGGCTGCCTTTCCTTTGATGCCAGAGAGCATGATATTGGCTGAAGCATCTAGAAGTGAAGACTCTTGCATTTGGGCAAAGTCACGAATCTTATCCACTGTACCTGGCCCGATTCCCCGCTTGGGTTCATTGATAATGCGCTCAAAACTGATATTGTCACTGAGGTTGGCAATCAAGTTCAGATAAGCAATGACATCTCGAATTTCCTTCCGGCTGTAGAACTTGGTGCCCCCCACCATGGTGTAGGGAATGTTGGATTTGAGTAGCGCTTCTTCAATGGTCCGTGACTGGGCATTGGTCCGGTAGAGAACGGCAAAATCACGGTGCTTGTAACCCGCTTCGCGACTCAGCTCTTCAATGGTTTTGGCAACAAAGACCGCTTCATCCTGCTCGTCATTGGCCCGATAATAGACAATCTCTTCCCCGTCAGCATTTTGGGTCCAAAGATTTTTAGGTCGACGATTACGATTGTTTTTGATGACATCATTGGCTGCTTGTAGGATGGTTTTAGTGGAACGATAATTTTCCTCCAACAAGACGACCTTGGCATCAGGATAATCCTTTTCAAAATCCAGGATATTCTGCATATCTGCTCCCCGCCAGCCATAGATAGACTGGTCAGCATCCCCAACGACACAGATATTCTTAAAGCGTGAAGCCAAGAGTTTGACCAACTGGTATTGGGCATGATTGGTATCTTGGTACTCATCCACATGGATGTATTGGAACTTCTGCTGGTAATAGGTCAGCACATCTGGATGCTGATCAAAAAGACGCAGGGTCAGCATAATCAAGTCATCAAAGTCCACTGCTTCTGACTGCCGGAGTTCCTTTTGGTAAGCCTCATAGCACTTGGCGACGATCTGAGTATACATATCTCCAGCCTGGGCAGCATAGGCCACTTCATCGATCAGGTCATTTTTGGCATTGGAAATGGTCCCCAAGATGGTCCGTTCATTCCATTTTTTAGGATCTAAGTTCAAGGACTTCAAAATCCGCTTCATCAAGGTCCGTTGCTCACCTGGGTCGACAATGGTAAAGTTGCGATTGTAGCCAATGTGATCCGCATCTCGACGGAGAATACGCACACACATGGAGTGGAAGGTGGCAATCAAGCAATCTTGAGTCGCTGGGTTCAACTGATAGGCCCTCTCCTTCATCTCCCGAGCGGCTTTATTGGTAAAGGTAATGGCCAAAATATTCCAAGGATTGACCATTTTTTCATCGATCAAGTAAGCGATCCGGTGGGTCAAGACACGTGTCTTACCGGACCCAGCCCCCGCCATGATCAAGAGGGGACCTTCTGTCGTTTGGACCGCCTCTGCCTGGTGATCATTCATACCATTCAATAAAGGATTCATCTCATACTCCTCATTCATTCAATCATTCTATTATACCACATTTTCGCCCTTTCTCCTTTTGGAAACAGTTGGCATCATTTGAATTTTGCACTCAAAAAAGCTATAATAAAGCCTTAGGAAGAACGAATATTTCCTCATCAACAACGATCCAAGTTTGTCCCTTAGGAGGAAATCTACAGAAGTCTGGAGGAGTTATCAGTGAATCAATCACAAAGTAATTTAAAACTAGCCGAACGTGGAGCCCTGATTAGTATTGTCGCCTACCTGATTCTTTCCGCTGCTAAATTAGCAACAGGACATCTCCTTCACTCCTCCAGTTTGGTCGCGGATGGTTTTAATAACTTATCCGATATTATCAGCAACGTCGCCCTTCTCATTGGCATTCGCTTAGCCCGCCAGCCAGCTGACCGTGACCACCGGTTCGGTCATTGGAAGATCGAAGATCTAGCTAGCCTGGTGACGTCCATCATCATGTTTTATGTGGGTTTCGATGTCCTACGAGATACCGTTCAGAAAATCCTCAGTAGAGAAACCACTGTCATCGATCCTTTAGGAGCCATTGTCGGAGTCGGCTCGGCCCTGGTTATGTTTGCGGTCTACCTTTATAACCGGACCTTAGCTAAGAAAGCCCAATCCAAGGCCCTCAAGGCAGCTGCCAAAGATAACCTCTCTGACGTAGTTACTTCCTTGGGAACTTCTGTTGCGATTGGGGCTAGCGCTCTCAACTACCCCATTGTGGACCAATTGGTGGCCATTGTCATCACCTTCTTTATCCTAAAAACCGCCTACGACATTTTCATTGAATCCTCCTTCAGCCTCTCTGATGGGTTTGATGAAAGTCTCCTGGATAAATACAAGGCGGCGATTCTGGAATTACCAAAGGTTAGCCGGGTCAAATCCCAACGGGGACGGACCTACGGAAGCAATATCTACCTAGATGTTGTCATTGAAATGAATCCAGACCTCTCTGTTTATGAGAGCCATGCGATTACCGAAGAGGTCGAGCGCCTTCTCAAGGAAAAATTTGGCGTCTTTGATATCGATGTCCATGTGGAGCCAAGTTCTATCCCTGAAGATGAGATTTTGGACAATGTCCTTCTCAAGTTAAAGACCTATGAAGAACGCTTGCAGGCTCAGCAAGAATACCAAACCCTTCTTGCAGACAACTTCACCCTCATTAATGAATTCGGCCAAGAAAGTCACAAGGAGGACCTGGTCCGTTTGCAGGAAGAACATCAAATTCCTTTTAAGAATTTCGAGATCGAATCCATCAGTCAAAAGACTAAGTTGATTCGCTATGAGTTAAATAACCAGATCCATACCAGTCTCTGGCGGCGTCATGAACACTGGCAAAAGGTCTTTCACCAAATTACCAGTAAACAAGAAAAATAGCACTCTTTACCTCAATCTAACCAGAATAAAAGCTACTGCAATTCCTTTCTGCAGTAGCTTTTTTGTAAGAAAAAATAGTCCTCATGGACTATTCTTCTTCTTTAATAAAACCAAATTTATTTAGAGGGTACAATCTGAAATCGACAACACCCTCAATCTGATCTGCTTGAATATAACCAAATTCACGACTGTCTTTGGTATTGTTGCGATCATCATTTAGGACTAAGTAACTATGACTTGGTACTTTACCAGCCTTGGTTCCCTTAAGTTCTCTAGAGAAAAAATCATTTGTAAAATAATCGCCACTTGGGGCAGCCAAATGTTTGGTCTTCATCTTGTCCAAATACGGCTCTGCTGTAGCTACACCATTCAGATAAAAGACATCATCCACATAGCTGACCTCATCGCTCTCTATCGCAATGACACGTCCAAGATATTGTTTCTCTTTTACATGGTAGAGGACCAAGTCCGTTCGATCAATTTTCCCCTTTTTAGTCGCTAATACTAAATCATCTTTCTTAACGGAGGCATTGGCCATTTGATCAGATACCCACAATGGTTGAAAAACAAATAGGCGCAAAGTAATAAGTACCAAGCCCAATATTCCAATGATGATAATATTCCGAATCAAATCCCTTTTCGACATTCCTATCCCCCCTTTCAGCTCATTTCATTATACCATTTTATTAGACAATAAAAAAGGCCCACATTCCCAAATTGTCAGAAAATTGCTCTAAAAAGAAAAACCTTGTCTCCAAGCTTTAAACTTAGAAAACAAGGTTTGTTCATTGATTAGATTAACGGACTGTACGGATACGCATTGTGTTTGTACGAACAGCTTCGCCAAGTGGTACACCTGCAACGATAACGATATCGTCACCAGATTGTACAAGACCTGCTTCTACTGCTTTACGTTCTGCGATTTCGAACATATCGTCAGTTGATGATGGAGCTTCAGTCAACATTGGGATAACACCCCAGTTCAACATCAATCCACGCTCTGTCAATTCGTCAAATGTCAAGGCCAAGATGTCAGCATCTGGACGGTATTTAGAAATCAAACGTGCTGTGTGACCAGTCTTAGTCAATGTTACAATCAATTTGATGTCCATTGAGTTTGTAGCATCTTTAACAGCTGAAGCCATAACTTCTGTCTTAGAGTTACGTTCGAATGAATCTGAGTTCAAACGTCCGTATTCGTTAAGAAGAGTTTGAGCGTTCTTGTCAATAGTTGCCATTGTTGTTACAGACTCAAGTGGGTATTTACCATTTGCAGACTCACCTGAAAGCATAGTAGCGTCAGTTCCGTCGATAACTGCGTTGAAGACGTCAGATACTTCTGAACGAGTTGCACGTGGTTTTTCAGTCATTGTTTCAAGCATGTTTGTTGCAGTGATAACAACTTTACCAGCAGCGTTCACTTTTGTGATGATCATTTTTTGGTAAACTGGAACCATTTCGAATGGTACTTCGATACCCATGTCACCACGAGCGATCATGATACCGTCAGCAGCTTCAATAATTTCATCCAAGTTATCGATACCTTGTTGGTTTTCGATTTTAGCAAACAATTGAACGTGACCGTTACCAGTTTCTTCACAGATGGCACGAACTTCGTTTACGTCTTTTGCAGTACGTACGAATGAGATCGCGATGAAGTTGATACCTTGTTCCAAACCGAAGCGGATATCATCGTTATCGCGTTCAGCAAGAGCTGGGAAAGGAATTTTTGTGTTAGGGATGTTGACACCTTTTTGTTTAGCGATCACACCGTCGTTTTCAACTTCAACGATGAATTCACGACTTGCATCGTCTTTTTCTACAACACGAAGACCCAATTTACCATCGTCGATCAATACTTGGCGACCAACTTCAACGTCATCGTAGATGTCAAGTGCACCAGCAACGTTCAAGGCAATCACTTCACGAGTTGATTTGATACCTTGTTTAGTCGCAACACGGATTTTTTCACCAGTCTTGTATGAGTACTCTTTAGCATCGCCTTCGAACAATTCTGTACGGATTTCTGGACCTTTTGTATCAAGAAGGAAACCAACTTTTTTACCAGCGATTTCTTCTGCACGTTTAACTGTTGCCATACGATCACCTTGTTCTTGGTGGTCACCGTGTGAGAAGTTGAAACGGAAAGTGTTGGCACCAGCTTCGATCAATTTAGCGATGTTTTGTGCTGAAGCTTCAACGTCAAGTTTTTCACCCCAATATCCATCATCACCAAATTTTTTACCACCACGGATTTCTACCGCAGGACCTAAGGTTGCAACGATTTTTACACGTTTGTTCATGATTTCTATGACTCCTTTTAAAATACACTGTCTTTTTAGACAAATTTTAACAAATAAATATTAAATAGAAGATAAGCTACGGTTCAACTCTGCAAGGTTCAAGTCAGCCTTGTGAGGGTTGTTCACTTTAATCTTACCATCTTCAGTTAAGCTAAAGAGGGCACCTTCTTCAGCACTACCAAGAATTGGGTTTTCTACCATTTGTTCATTGCGGATACCAACAGCTACGCCACCGATACCATCTTTCAACAACTTAACAGCATGTGCACCCAAACGTGAAGCAAGAACACGGTCACGCGCAGTAGGTGAACCACCACGTTGGATATGTCCAAGTTCTGTTACACGAAGATCGCTTGTATCTCCAGCATCTTTCAAGGCTTTACCAAATTCAGCAGCAGACATCACACCTTCAGCAAGGACGATGATATTGTGTGTACGACCTTTTTCGTAGCCCTTCTTGATACTCTCAACGACATCCTCGATAGCAAAGCCTTCTTCTGGAATGATAATTTCATCCGCACCAGAAGCAATACCAGACCAAAGGGCGATATCCCCGGCATGACGTCCCATTACCTCGATAACGAAAGTACGATGGTGACTAGATGATGTATCGCGGATCTTATCAATCGCGTCCATAACAGTTGTAACAGCTGTATCAAATCCGATTGTAAAATCTGTACCAACGATATCATTATCAATTGTCCCAGGAAGTCCTACAGCTGGGAAGCCATGTTCTGTCAAACGCATCGCACCGTGGTATGATCCATCACCACCGATAACGACGACACCTTCGATTCCATGTTTCTTCAACTGCTCGATCCCTTTTAATTGACCTTCGCGTTCAGCAAATTCAGGATAGCGAGCTGAATGAAGCATCGTTCCACCACGAGAAATAATATCTCCAACTGATGAAGCATCCAATTGATGAATATCACCAGCAACCATACCAGCGTATCCATTATAGATACCAAATACTTCCATTCCTTCGGAAATTGCTTGGCGAACAACTGCACGGATAGCGGCATTCATTCCAGGGGCATCTCCACCACTGGTTAAAACAGCAATACGTTTCATTTCGATATTTGCTCCTTTTTTTTCTTTTACATTCTAAATGATTATAACACAAAGAGGCTCAAATTTCTCCTATTTTCCGTAGATTTTATCGATAAATCGTTTTCATAGCAATACTTGCCAGCTCATTTTCTAACTTCTCGTTTTTCTGGACGGAAACTCCTTTTAATTGAATGGTCTTTTTCTCCTCTTCATAGCGAATAACGACAGGATAAGGACCTGGATAAGCTTTTAAAATATCTAAGACTGCCCGGTCCTCCTGGTGATCAAACAATTGAATCCAAAAACGCTGATTGGTGGCTTCTTCTGCTTCCATTAAAACCATCTGAAGACGACCATCTCTAGATTGCACTTTTCCTTTGAGATAGTAATAGCCCTTCTCTCTTATTTTTGAGCTATAGTGGCGATAAATATCAGGAAAAAGAGTGACATCCATCTTCTTTTGGAGATCGGAAACTTGTAAAAAGGCCATATTTTCTCCATTTTTGGTTCGGATGGTCCGGATCGATTGAACTTCAACCAGGATAGTGGCCTGTTCTCCTTCGCTTAAAGAGGCGATCGGTCGAGTCGGTTTGCTACTTGCTGCTACAATTTCCACCAGAGGATGAGGGCTGAGACCGACCCCAATGACCCTCTGCTCCATTTCATACTTCTCGGCCTTGCTATAATCCTCAGCATCCATCCAAGAATAATTAGCCTGGCCAAATAAGCTACCCAATTCATCCGCAAAGACAAATAGGTTGGGAAGATTTTGAAGGACTTTTCTGCGATTCTTTTCAGAGCAGTCAAACAAGCCTAATTCTACCAGTGGCGTTAAGAGAGGAAGTTTGTGGTACTGGCTAGGCAAGCGCAAGATAAAATCTTCAATACTTTCAAAGGGACGTTGGTCAATAATCCAATAGGCTAGATCTTTTGGAAGACCCTTGATATTTTTCATCCCTAGATAAATCTTCTGATCTTGGAACTTATCCTTATAAGGAATGGTATTAATGGTCAAAGGAGCTACTTGGAAGTCAAATTGCAAAGCATCTGTCAAATAGTCACTACTAGAGTAGTTGAGCATAATGTCAAAGAAGACATCTGGATAATGGACTTTAAAGTAAGCCAATTGGAAGGCCAAGGCTGAGTAGGCATAGGCATGGGAACGGTTAAAGCCATAGCCAGCAAATTTTTCCATAATGGCAAAGACTTTCTTGGCTTTTTCTGCACTATGCCCAAGCGCGACAGCCCCCTTGATAAAATCATCTTCCATCCGATGCATTTCTGCCACGTTCTTTTTCCCCATGGCCCGTCTGAGAATATCGGCCTTTCCTAGACTAAAGCCAGCAAAGGTCTGGGCCACCTGCATGACTTGTTCCTGATAGAGCATGATGCCATAAGTTGGTGCTAGAATCCCTTCCAAAATAGGATCAATCATATCGACCTTCTCTTTGCCATGCTTGCGTTTGACAAAGTTATCGATATAGTCACTAGCCCCTGGCCGGTTCAAGGAAGTCGTCGCAACAATTTCTTCAAAACAGCTAGGTTGAACTCGTCTAAGCAAACGGATAGCACCCGTTTGCTCAAACTGGAATATTCCCTTGGTATTACCCGCAGCAAATAAAGCAATCGTTTCTGGATCTTCTAGAGGAATATCCTCAATTTTAATATCCTTTTGATATTTTTCCTTCACTGCTTCCTGCATCCGTTGAGCAAAGGTCAAATTTCGCAGTCCTAAGAAGTCCATCTTGAGCAAACCATTTGCCTCAACACCATGGGCATCATATTGGGTCAGATTCATCTCCTCACCCATCTTGATCGGAATTTGATTGGTGAGGTCTTCACCACTCATGACGACACCTGCCGCATGAATCGATGTCTGACGCGGTTGCCCTTCAATCCTCTTCGCAATTTCAAATCCCTTACGGTATTCCGGACGACTTTGGATGGCTTGACGAAAAGCTAAATTCTTTTCGTAAGCAGAAGCTAAGGTGTCCCGTAAGCCAATCCGCTTGGTAAGGTTGGTTAACTCATACTCTGGGGTTCCAAATCTCTTAAAGACATCTCGAATGGCTTGTTTCGCTCCAAAAGTTGAGAAGGTCACAATTTGAGCCACATGAGGACTGCGGTAGCGATTTTTAACATACTGGATAAATTTGGGACGATAGACATCTGGAATATCAATATCAATATCTGGCATGGTATAGCGCTCTAAGTTCAAAAAACGCTCAAAGAGGAGATTGTTCTTGACTGGATCAATCCCTGTGATATCCAAGGCATAGGCTACTAGACTACCAACTGCTGATCCACGGCCCATCCCCATATAGTATCCCTGACTTCGACCAAACCGTAATAAATCCCAGACAATCAAGAAGTAGTCATCAAAGCCCATCTGATGGATGACCGCTAATTCATGACGCAAACGCTCTTGGTAAACCGTCTGGTCCAGCCCCTTGCTTCTCAAACCTTCTTCAGCCAATTCACATAATTCCTCGACAGCAGGCTTCTCTGGATTAAAACGGGGAAGCTTTAATTGCGTATCAATCTCATAATGAACAGCCGCAAGGGTCTTCTCTAGATAAGAAATACTATCTGGATAATTATGAGCAAAGGCCCGCTCCAACTCTTCTGGTGGCAGGAACATCATAGAAGTGTCAACAGCTCCTACTTCCTTCAGACTGCAATTATTACGAATAGCGTGGAGCATCTGAAGACTCTCCAAATCACTCGTAGAAAAATATCGGACCGTATGGAGTGGGAAAACAGGACGAGAAAACTGTTTCGCTGGAGTATCTGGAAAGACACCAATCGAAAAGTCTTGCCCCAAGTCTAAATACTCAATCCCTTCAAAATAGGGAACGACGATGGCTAGATCATCCAAAAAGTGTTGGAAGGCCGACCAGTCTGTTGTCCCCATCATTTTCATGCTGGAAATCTTGATTAAATGTTTATAGCCTTTTGTTCCTAATGCAATCAAACGGATAGATAAAGGACCCACCGGTAACTCGACCTCCAAATCAAGACCTAGGACAGCCCCCATACCAGCTTTTTGACACTCTTCTAAAAACTCGTAGCCCCCATATAAATTATCTATGTCCATGAGACCAATTTGTTGGTAACCCATTTCTTTGGCACGCTGAATATAGTCTCGAATAGAGACTAAACTGTCCATAAAGGTATAAACCGATTTTGTGTCCAGTTGTGAAATCACCTTGCACTCCTTTTCGTCCGTTCTTTCCTTCTATTATACAGGAAATCCGACAAAGAAGACACTCTTACCCATTGCCAATCCTGCCTAACAAAAAAAAAACAAATCGATAGATCTGCTTTTCTTTCTTATACGGAAGACATGGGATTCGAACCCACGCACGCTGTTACACGCCTACCGCGTTTCCAACACGGCCTCTTAAGCCTCTTGAGTAATCTTCCAAACTAGTATCCATTATACGGAAAAGCGCTCCTTCTGTCAACAAAAAATTTAGGAATCGCTCACAAGATATCATTGGTTGATAGATTTTAAAGAAACAAAAACGACAAGGGATTTGTCGTTTGTATATATAAAAATGGAGCCGGTGGGAGTCTGACAAAAGTTTATGTATCAACTTATATCATATTTTGGGTCTGTTTTAGGAACTGCTTCTAAAACTCCACAACTTCATCGCCACATTTTTAGTTTGGGCATAGCCCCAAATAAAGTTCAAGTTTTATTTTTTATAGACACAGAAGGAAGTTATTTAAGCTGGTACATGACACGGATGATTGTTTTGTGGAATATTTTAAATGGGTCACTTTGGTTTAAAAAAGCGTTATCAAAATTTAAACCCTTAATATCGTTGATTGGATTAATAACCTTTACGCTAAGCTCCCAATAAAATGCGTTAACAGTCCGTTTGACAGCATCAATCGTAAGTGTACCACGACTGGCAGAAATGATATTGCCAACTGTTGGATAATTGACCCACTCAGTATTGTTGATATTTGGACTAGCACCGTATCCGTAAGCATTTTCGTCAGTCGAATGATCTGGTAACTGTAGCCCGCATCCGTTATCAAACCAAATCGTCCAAGGAAATGTGGTACGGTCCAGCGTGTATGCCATAGGCGCACGTCTGACAGTTGATGTACCACTACTCCCGACCTGCGAACGAGTGACAAATGGATCACCGCCATTTTTTAGCTTAGTGTCGATCAAAGCATCAAGCCCTAAATCTATGTGCTTATCTCTGATGTTAGTGGCCATTTGAGATTGTAGTGTAGCGTAGGTCGGAAATAATTCGTAGGCTTTGTCTATTTTTAAACTATTGGATTGGAGGTTTTTTATGTCACTACCAATCGCTCTAATAACCTCTAAAAAATTATTCATAGCTTTATGCCTTTGCAGATGCGTATACCGCTACTAGATCAACAGTTTCTAGGTCAGTAAATTTTTGGCCAAGCTCAGTCATTTTTGAGACGATAGCCCCATCAGAGCTACTGCCGGCGGAGATCTTCTCGGCAATCTCTTTGAGTGTATCTAACTCTTCTGGCACACCTTCACCTAAGATGGTTGTTTTGACACCTTGAATGGCAGCGTTAAGTTGCTCTTGTGTGATCCCGCCTTGTCCAACTTCCGACTTGCACGATCTCGACCAGATATGATCCAATTGGCAAAACTTTTTCAAATTTGAAAGTCACTTTTGATTTCTCGACAAGGCTTTCAAACGTGAGCTTGCCCTTCGAATTGTAGATTCTAACAGTTGCATTTTGCCCATTCAATTCATTGACAGGCTTGCATCGTTCATCCAACAATTCATATCCAAACAAAGAGGCGCTATCCCCTTGTTTAACAATAGCACCACCTTCAAATTGCTTTAGATTCGTAGAATTTAATAATGTCATTAAATCCTCCTTGTTTTAAGAGAATGAGCCGAAGTCTGTGATCCGTTGCCCATTCTCTGATTGACCGACTGCTACATAGCGACGATTGCCGGATGATCCAATGTACGTGATCCAGATATAACCATCATTATCAAGCCATCCGTCATAGTTGATTTCTTGGCCAGCAGTATAAACTGCCACAATCTCACCTAAAAGCCCTGCAGAAGCCCGTACATTGAGTGCTGACACTTCGACTGTGAATGTACCTGTCTCTGGGTTGAATCCATTGGAGTCAACTGTAAGAGGATCTGATGGCGTGATAGGTTCTACTTGTGCCGGTTGACCATCAACCGGGAAATAAAACCACCCGACAATGGCAGTAAAATCACGGGTATTATATCGTGCCGGGCCACCAACATATAGACTGTCTTCGTTACCATCGATATTTTGTTCAATGGTACGCATGGTGTACCCATCACTATCCTCGATCACTAGACCAGTATGACCGTATGAATGACCGAACAAGTAAGTAGTTTCTTGTACAAACACAGCCCCAGCTCGTGGTTTGCTGTCCGCATCGCCCTCTTGGTTATATTCCACCTCATAACCTAAATCACGGGCAGAATTGAGTAGATCAATAGCATTGCCCCAGAGAGTTTTGCCGAAAAAGTAAGTAGAGATTGCATTAGGTAGTGCAGCGCATTGCATCCCCCATTTGCTCATAGATACACCGGTGCCAGCATCTGCTAACTCTTCTGCATATCCCAAAATATCATTTAAAGTAGCCATTTATTGCTCCTTTCTAAAATCAAAAGCCACCACCCAAAAATAGGCAGTGGCTAACAAAAAGATTGTTACTTTAAGAGCCAGTCTTTTAATCAGCATTTGGCTCATGGTAGTCAAGCGCTCGTGTACTATCGCTCAAACCTGTTGTGGTAGGGTCATTGACGACGCCAACCAAAACAAATAGCGCAAATAGCACATTGACGAATACCAAGATTTTATCAACAGTTTGGCCAAACTCTAACTTGATGCCAAAAATGTCAGCAAAAGCCTGGGAGAGCAATGCCAAAGCTGGCACAAGAGCGAGCCAAAAGTTTTTGTTTTTCAAACGTACAGTCCAGTTGATTTTCATAGTTGTTCCCTCACTTCTAATTTGATGTATTTATTAAAAAGGGCGTCAATGTAACCATTTCCGCCTAGCTTTTTATAACTTTGATGCATTTTGTGGATCACATCCGACTCGTGTACAGATGTGTGCCCACGTTTAAGAGCAGTATTGATGTCACGCTCTAGTCTCAAATACATCGTGACTAGATGCGCTTCATCGTGTACTGCTAATTTTTCGTTTACTTCGTTAATTTTCTTGTTGTTGTCCTCGCCAACTTCTTGGACGGTTTCCACAGCGTGTTGGATGGAGCCTAATTCACTTTTTAGTTCATTAAATTGCTCTTTGTTGAGGTTTGCAGACTTGCTCGCCTTCATTCCAAACCAGCCTGTTGCTACGACACCAATCGTTGGTGCGAGGTGTGCGATTAGATCTGCCAAACTCAATCGGTCACCATCCCTTCTACTAGATTAAGGGTTGTGGTGTAGCTGTGGCTACTGGTTGAGTTTCCAAATTGCTAGGAGCTTCTTCTTTCGGCTTAGTCCACTTCCAGATGCCAATCTTACCGTTTTGGTAAAGGCTATCCAGTTGCTCCAAGGTCTCGCCTTGATATGTAAATGGTTCATTTACTTGGATCATGATACGCTTACCTTCTCCAAATGCTTCAGTATGATTTGGATCTTCGATCGTAAAGATCTCTTGTGGTTGGTAAGTCTTACCAGTTTCTCCAAGATCGACCAATTCAAGGCCACGTTTAAATACAGTCGGATCAAGTGGATTTTCAACATCGGTCACACGGGCCAACACGTTCCATTCGGCTACTTCCTTGATTTTCTTAATTTGGTTCGCTTTTTCTTCGTTATCCTTCGTTAGAGCTAGGATTTTAGCAATAGCATCATTGTTAGCTTCCACAGATTTGTCAAGCTCTTTCTTGATTGCTACCACAGCACCAGACGTGTCCAACTCCATGCGAACAATGTTCAAAACTGCCTCAACCAGTGTTGCATCATCTTCGTTTGTTCGATTCGTTGGCAAGGTTTCCTCAAATACCCGATATGGGAAGTCTTGCTTGATTGCTACCTTGGTAGTGTTAGCTACTGCATCGTATGATTTAAATTGTACTTTATAATCCATTATTTAGTTACCTCGTTTTTATTTTTGATTTCTTCAAAGAGTTCTTGCAATGCGTTGTCAGATTCAAGAACAGAGCGATATGTTTCCAGCTCTTGAATGAGCTGTGCTTTTTCCTGCTGTGATTCGGTCAATCGTGCTTTG
The DNA here is from genome assembly GCF_019930045.1 of Streptococcus australis. Taxonomy (GTDB): domain Bacteria; phylum Bacillota; class Bacilli; order Lactobacillales; family Streptococcaceae; genus Streptococcus; species Streptococcus australis_D. The sequence continues at coordinate 17,028 of NZ_JAHZQQ010000017.1, forward strand.
AATTCAGCTTCATTGATTGATTTACTAGCTAACTGATTAGCTAGATCTGTGATGATTGATACATAAGTATTTTCGTTCATTGACTTTCCTTTCTATTTAAAGCCATATTTATTGATGAGATTTGATCTTATATGCCTTTGTACAGACGCATTTTTCAGATCCCAACCGTATCGAGCGATAACACCGAAACAAGTCAAGATATCCCATAAATAGCCTCCTACATTTTGTGAACCTTTCCCAATAAATAGATCATCGATATATGCTTTATTGAAGTGTTTATCACCTCGCCCCAAATTATGTTTAACACCTTTTTCATTCATCGGGATAAGATAACTATTCCCATCTTTGGTGTTGTTGTGAATAATCCAAGGGCTTCTATACTTTCCGTTTGCATAAAATATAATGCGATCTCCGACAAGTTCGTACAAAGATTCTCTTATATTACCATTCGAGCCTGACCACAGACGCATTCCAGCAAATGTATCGTTTTCTGTATTTTCAGTTTTATCTTGATTTGTACCGATGACAATTCTGGCAGCCTTATTGTCTCTTAGATATTCACCGATAAGACCAACTTGGTTAAATTTGATGAATTGTGAAGCACTTGTGTCATCAATCCTTCGAATTGTACCAGTGTTTGAAAATAGATTTAGTGTACCATTGTCTAAATCAAAGACAGTTGAACCGTTATTGGCACTTAATCGCCCACCTTGAATTCTTTTAGCAGCAACCTTGATAGAATTCAGCTCGGTAATGAAAGCCTTTTGTGAAATCAACTCCCTAACAAATGCTTGATTTGATACCAGCTTACCAATCATAGCCGAGTCTACTAATAACTTATCAGCTGTTACTGCATTACTAGCAATAATCTGAGTAGTGACCGAACCAGCCTTCATGTGTCCAGTTTCCACGCTCTTGCTTGCAATATGTCGACCTAAAATAGATCCATCAACGACCATGTCGCCTTTTACTTTAATGAGTTTTGCAATCAAAGCAATGGCTTCTGGTTTCTGTACCAGCAAGGAACTGATTGTTCTTCCATTGATGCTCTTACCTGTACCAAATGAGATTTGACCATCTGTGATGCTGATGTCTGTTTTTCTGAGCATATCGCCCAATTGATTGGTTATAGTCGCAAACTGACCATCTACAGTCTGCTTATATTCTGCAATCTTAGATGCTATAACTTGATTATTATTCTGTTTTAAATCTTCAAATTTTAGATTTAAGCTGGCTACATCTTCGTTATAACTAGATTTCCTTACATAGTTTTCCTCAATTCTAGATCGTTCGGCAGAAATCTGTTTTGCAGTTTCTTCTCTCGTGTACTTATTTAAAGCATCTTTTCTAATTTCATCGGAATCTACATAGGATTCAATAGAAGCGATTCTTGTTATCAAACTATTGGCTGTTCGTTCAAAGGATGATTTTGCTTCTGTGATCAAGCTTTCCTGATCCTTGATTGATGGAGACCATTCGCTTTTTATCGTGCCTTTTTCAACTTTAACTTCCCAAACGGATTTTAGTCTATTTGGATCCTTTCGATAGGTATTCACACGCAAGTGATAAGTCCCTGTCTGTTTATTCCAAGTGATCCTGGTTCCTGTGGTACCTGTCTTGAAGTCCGATACAATTTGATAATTTCTGACATCCTTGTCCATAATCCAAAGAACTACGTTATCGGATTCCTTGATACCGTCATGATGAGCCGTAAAGTTCCCATCCGTTTTAGCACTAACGATGTACTCTTGTCCTTGCTCCATATAAATGGACGTGCTGTCCTTATACAAGATGTTATTATCAAAGTTAGCTGGCTTCTTGTCTGGTTTAAATGGTCCTTTCGAACCATTTAGCAAATTAACGCCACCGATTTTTAATGCAGTAAACTCTTCTTTTACTCCCGCCACTGTCTGCTCAACATAAGAGCGATCAGCTTTGCCATTAGTAACGTTGGTAAGGTCAGAGATAGCTTTCTCAGTTGTCTGTTCAAACCTTGATTGTGCGCCTTGGATGCCAGAGAACTGGCTTTGTGTCTGATCCTTAAAGTCATTGATCAACTTCTTGATGTCCACATTACTAGTCTGTAACTGATCAGTAGTAGACTTTAACCCTTCCATTTTGACAGTGATGTCGCCATATTTAGCATTGAATTCTTGTGTAATTTCATTCTTTGCTTTTTGGCTTGCTGCATTGATCTTTTCAGCGACTTGTGCTGAAATTTGTTCTTTGACTACTTCGGCTTGTGCTTTGGCTTGTTCGATACCATCAGTGATTTCTCGTTCGAGTGCAGTCGCTTTCTTTAAGTATTCGGCATTAGCATTATCAACTAACTTCTGGACCTTAGCCTCATACTCTTTATCACGGCCACTCAATTTCTCATCCAGTCGCTCATTGACTTTATCTTCTACCAAATTTCCAAGTGCACTGCCAAAGGACTGACTAATTTTTCCAAATCCGATGCTGACAAGTTTCTTCCTCATAGGAGCGAAACGGTATTTAGTAATCTTCTTTCGTAGATCCGCATTGTATCGCTCGTGAAAGACGCTGACAGTATCAAAGAGATTTACAGGTTGGTCAGATTGTCCAATGACATCAATTTCAAGACTCTCTTCGACCATATCGCAGAGAGTTTCACGGAAGTAGCGTTTCCCGTACTCTTCCAGCGTTTTCTGGTCGACTACATCCTGGTCTTGCACTTCCATGTCTGCCTCGTAAATATTCTTATATTTACCAATCAGAGGACTGTCAATTGTAGCGGTGAAGACTTGGTCCTTCTTGTTTTCATCGTGACTTTCGATGACACGTCTGAAATGAATCCTTGTCTTCAATTCCTTGGTAGACGCAGACTCTTGGTAGGACTTCATGTTTTTCTTATAGGCAAAGAGAGATTCGTTCTCTACTCCTGCCCTCTCAAGCAGTCGGATACTGTACTTATCACGCACAAGATCTCCACCCCATTGTCCGACAATAGAGTGCTTATCCTTCACCAGAGCTTCCATCACCGATACATTTTTGAGGTTGATGGTGTGCTTTGAGTTGATGTCCGAGAAAAATGTGAAAGGACTCGGTCTCTTTAATGCTGACACCAGTGCATTCATTACAGTAAAGCCATTCGCTCTATCGACGCTGATAGTATTGATTGAGTAGCTATTCAGCAGAGTGGCAACCTGATTAGCATATACCGTGATATAGCCATGTTGCTTTTCAACTTCGAAGATTGAGAAATACTGCTCGCCGTGCAAATCGTCCGCAACCAGTAAGACTTCATTTTTTAACTCTGTCCACTTGCTATCTGTTGTTGGAAATTTAAAGGTGAGCTGATAGGTGCTATTCGCTTCTTGAATGATCTCATCATCAAATGCAGCATTCAGAGGAAAGTTGTTTTCTAATAGATAGATCATACCTTATACCTCCAGTTTCCTTGGATTCTCACCTTCGTAATATTTCCGCCAAACACAACCCCAGAAAGCCCGGTAGGAATTTCGAAGAATCCACCTCGTGTCCGAAGGGTATTCTTCAAATTTCCGTTCTTGTCATAGATATTCTGACGTTTATGTCGACAATCAATAGTAGCCTTAGTATCAAGTTTGAGTTGCATGATTTGCTTGCCGATTGTGAGTGTCACATCACCATTTCCCTCAACAGTGATAACTGGTTCGGAATAGACCGTACCAGGATTCGTAACTGTCCCATTACTTGTCAATACGACTTCCGTATTGTTTTTCTGATAACGGAAAGGATGCATCTTGAGCTTGATTTCTAGTGACCAAGCATGGATGCCGTTTTGTCTAAAACTTGAGCCAGCATAGTCAGCATAAAAAATAGAGCCTGGCCGATGCCCGAACTCTACTACATTATTCTGCTGATTAAACCGCTCAAGGATTTTCTGGACCTCTTCTTCTTTCACCACATACAGGCTGACAGTTTTGTCGTAGCCTTCATATGCACCATCATAGATAGGATAATCGCCATTAGCTCCATAAATCGTATTATTGTCAAAACGTGGTTGAGCCATTTGCTCCTCACCGTAATCGGTGACATAGCAGTTTGGGATTGATCCAGTGTCAAACCCATTAATAATCATGTTAAACATTAGATTCCCTCCCTTGCCATGATTTTCGAATAGCGTTGGTAGCTATTTTGTGCCAAAACATTGCCATCTAGATAGGTTTCTGACGGTTTTTCAAGGATAGCAGTCAATAACTTTTCTAAACTTGACCTTAGAAACGCAATCTCAGCAACGATATTTTGACCATCGTAGTCATTGCCAGCTTTATTATCCACTAGCACGATTTCACGGTTGGCCCTTTCGATCTCTCTCAAGAATTTAGCATCCTCTGGAATACCGATACCGGACGCATACTTAGGAATGCCAAGTTTTTGCATCAAACGTTTGGTCTTATCTGCTCGCAAGACCTTGGATCCACGAGGTAGTGGCATGATGACATCTCGACCTTCCGGGATGAAGCTCCGTCCGTCTGGTAGTGTAACCATTTCACGGTAGACCGCATTGCGCTGGTCGTTGACCATAGCAAGTCCGCCCGGGTGATAATCTGTACCATCTTTGTGTCCAAATAATCTTCCAACACTATTCACGACACGATTGACCACTTCTGTAGCTGTGATGGTTGTATGCCAGCTAGTCGGTACTGATTGAATAGCACTACTTGCTGAGTTAGCAGCATTCATAGCACTTGTGGCATCACCAGTCATGTACTTCATAGGGCTGTAAAGAGCGTTCCATTCATTCTGCTTGTTAATGGCAGATTGCCCTGCATTTACCGCACTACCAGCATCACCGGTTTGTAGTTTGGTAGGAGATGGAGTTGCATTCCATTCAGTCTGTTTGTTGATAGCTGCTTGTCCTTGTTGGACTGCATTGTCTGCATTTGCTGTAATTGATTTTTCTAACACCTGATAAGCATTTACAGCACCGTAAGCTTCAAGGGCTTGATTCTTCCCAGCTTCAGCACCAGTCGCATCCGCATTGATGTTTGTGTTCGTCTCCTTCGGAATGTTCAGGATATCGTTCATTACCTGGGAGATAACTTTGCTGGAGTTGTCCGTAGCATCAATTGGGATGTTTGGGTTCATACCAACCAATGTATTCAATGCTTGCTGGATTTTAGTAACCTCACCAGTTGCTAAATCTTTAGCAATAATCTCTTTCTGCTCAGGACTCAACTGATTCCATTTCTGCAAGGTAGAGATAGCTAGATTTCCAGAATTGAGGAAAGCCTCATTCTTCATCAGCAGTTCTTTGACTTCTGCTGGGAGGGCGTTCCACTGTTCAAGTGCTTCCTTATTGTCAAGGATGGCTTGCATACCTTTGTGGCCGTCTAAAACGAGTTCTTTCTGTTCCAGAGTCAGCTCGTTCCATTTACCGGTTTCGACTAAGGTCTCACCGATCAGCATCTTAGCATTCGTTTCAAGGTTGGCATTCTTCAGGATAAATTCAATTGAATTCCAGCCATTCTCAGCTTCCAATACCTTGGAAATTTCTTCTTTGGCATTCGTCTTAACTTCACCCTTTTTATCATCAAATACGAGTGAGTTCCAGACCATGTTAGCCTCAGCAGTTTCCTTACTCATGTTAGCCATGGACTTCGCAACGATCCCAGATGATGTCGTGACAGTATCAGCAGCAGAACGCATATACTCTTCGAATTGCTTCACATCAAGGCCTAATGCGCCCATACGAGATTTAGCGCCTCCCAAAGCTTCTTTAGTCCAACGTCCGTTGTAATTATCGAGGAAGTTCTTTTCTAACTCAAAATATTTTTGTTGGTAAGCTTCTTTTCTAGCGAGATGCTCTGCTTCCAGCTCTTCTAACTTCTGATTGCGTTCTCGAATTGCTTTTTCGGAACCATCGTTTTTGTATGCATCTTTGATAGCTTGCTTACGCTTCTCGTAGACCTTCTCTTCTTCCAGGATCCAGTCTGTGACTACTTTCAATGCATCTTGACGCTGCGTTTCATTCATGGATTTGACATCACCGTTCATCGCTTGCATAATAGCGTGTTTCTTATCCTTAGAAACATTCAACAAGTCCAATTCCTGGCTGATCATTTCGTGTTGAATATTGGAAACGATTGACTTTTCTTCTAGAGTCAGGTCTCTATGTTGGTCCTTGGCATTTTGGTAGATGCGACCAACTTCTTCAGTCATGTTCCGGACATTTACTTTGGTTTGTTCGAGTTGCTCTTCTTGATTCTTACGAACCTCTTCACTCATACCAACTTCTTTAGCGAGAGCTTGCAACTTCTCTTTCTTCTCATCAATCAGCTTGTCAATCTCACTGTTGAGTTTTTCAAAAGAAGCCTTGACATTATCGATATTTCCAGCAGTTGCCCCAAAGTCAACAATCGCCTTATTTGCTTCATCAACCTTGGATTTGAAACGGCTCAGTTGTTCATCTTGGACCTTGCTTACAGAAGTTCCCCAGCGCTGTGTCCTATTCTCAGCTTCTGCCATCTGCTCAGCTATATAAGACAAGCCAACTAATGCAGCTCCACCAAGCAGGACTCCCCAAGTAACGGGGTTTCCAAGTGATGCTACAGCAGTAGATAGCAAGCTTGTACTTGTGCTAGCTTCAGCAGTTGCAGTACCTACTCCGCTAATACTTGCAGATAAGGCTTTAAATCCACCAGCTATAGAGCCAGCATCTTTAAATGTCTTGATAGCACCAGACACTTTACCAATGCCACTAACAAGACTTCCAAAACCTTTAGTCAATCCACCAATGATTCCAAGGCCACCACCGAGCAATTTAAGAGCAGGCCCAGCGGCTGCTCCCATCAAGCCCCATTTGATGATATTCTGTTGTTGTTCAGATGACATCTTGCTAAACTTCTCAGCCATCTCAGACAGAGTTTTCAGCCAAGGTTTAGCAGCATCCAGTCCACTATTTAAAGCCTTCAGCAATGGACCTCCGAACTCAATAGCGATGTCCGTAATCTTGTTCTTAAAGATTTTCAACTGAGATTCAGTGGTTTCATACCGCTTGCGAGCTTCTTCAGTCAGCGCACTGTTTTTCTTCCATGCACTGTTTGAGCGATTCACAGCATCTGTCATAGTGTCAGATGCTGATGCAAGAGATTTCAGCATATTTCCTTGTCTGATACCTGTCATTCCAAGTTCGTCAAGGATGCCGTCCATGTTCTTGCCTTCGTCAGTGGCTTTTTGCAACCCTTTGATAAAGGATTGCAAGGCTTGCGCTGGCTTTTCTTTCCAAGCCTTAGTAAACTGCTCAGAGGTCATCCCGGCAGTTTGAGCGATTAGTTGTAACTTTTCAGTGGCACCCTTACCAACACCAGAAACAGCCTTACCAATACTAGTAAGGGTCTGTGTCATGGCTGTACCACCAGCCTCGGCTTCAATACCGACACTACTCATCGCAGTCGCTAGACCGAGGATTTCAGGAGTGGTCAAGCCAGCAAGTTTACCTCCAGCCGCCAAACGGTTTGTCATTTCGACAATGTCACGCTCGGTAGTCGCAAAGTGGTTCCCCAAATCAACGACTGCAGACCCAAAATGACTGGACCATTCACCCAGGTCATTCTTGGAGACCTTCATGATGTTCCCGATTTTAGCAATCGAGGATGCAGCTTCTTCCGCACTCAAGTTTGTTGAGACGCCGAGATTTACCATTGTTTTAGAAAACTCTTTGATTGCCCCAACTGGTACACCTAATTGCCCGGCTGCTTCTGCGACATGTGCGATTTCAACCGCACTAGATGGCATTTCCTTAGCCATATTCCGGATGCTCGCAGAGAGTTTATCAAACTGTTGAGGTGTCCCATCAACCGTCTTTTTAACTCCAGCAAAGGCACTTTCATAGTCGATAGCAGCCTTGACTGCAAATCCAGCACTAGCGACAAGAGGGGCAGTGAGGCCTTTTGTTAACGTCCCTCCAAGGTCAGAAACCTTCCGACCAAAACTTTGAATGTGATCTCCGCCTTTTTTGATACTCTGCCCCAGAGCCTCCATTCGGCCGGAGAAACTATTTTCACGAGCAACAGCTTTAAGAGCTTGCTCAACTTTGTACAATTGACCTTCCATTGCAGATAACTTTGCATTCTCACGCTCGATATCTGCAGCAGCTTTGTCATACTTAGCAGATCCAGGATCAAGCTTATCAAATCCTTTCTTCATCTGATCGAGGACCTTTTTCTGTGCCTCAATCGCCTGACCAAGTGATTTGTACTTTGATTTCAGTAAATCTGCATTATTTCCATGAGATTTTAAAGTGCTGTCGAGTGCTTTGACATTATTTTGGAAATACTTCACCGCATTCTTCGCACTTGTTAAGCTAGGATTGAACTTTGACACGTCCAGCCCTAGTTCGATGTACATTTGTCCTAGTGGCGTTCCACCTGCCATTTTTCCTCCTTCAAAATAAAAAAAGCCTTTAATAAGGCTTTACTTTATATCCCGTCAAATATGTCTGCAATATCTAGCGGAGTTTCGTCTTCCGGGTCACTACTTGTGTCGACGATACCGATTAAGTCATCCCAGCTAATATCCATAACCTCATTGATACTCATATTGTACGGACCATTAGAGACATTTTTGACAAATTTATAAAAATGCTTTAAAGCATCTTTGGGATCTATTGTTTCCCCTTTGGGTCAACATCACCTACCAAATGTGCGTAGATGTCCATAAATACTTCAATAATTTTCGCAAAGTCTGTATGTTCCAACAATTGTTCAACTGTGACATTTTCGAAAAGAGAAGCGATAAAGTTCAACTGTTGGTCCAACTTTTCAACTTCTGATTTCTCAGACGTTAGCGAGTCATTGAGCACAAGATAGTCACGATAGTCACGAGTAGTGATTTCTTTACTGGAGTATAGGACATCTTCGCCTTTCTCGTTCTTCATAGTGAATGTAATTTTAGCCATTTTGTTTTCCCTTCTAAATTAAAAAGCACCTTGCGGTGCTTTCTCTTATTAAGATAATAAAACAAAGGGGCTAGATGCCCCTGTTTTATTTTAGCCTGCTACTGCCATACCTAGTTTCGCTTTCATTTTTTTGATTTTTGTTTCATCGCTACCAAAGTACATTGTTCCATATTTATTCTTAGTGTTCTCATTGGTACTTGCGCCTGCGGCGAATGATACGTTTGTAGTAGCAAGTTCCTCAGCTTTTTCTTTGAGCGTATTGAGGTCAATAGCATCCATTGCTAGATTTCCTTTGTAAAAGCCATAGTAAGCTCCACTGCCATCTGCAGTATTTGATTCTAGCAAGATTGCAACGTCTTTTGAAACTGTGTCAGCTCCGAAATCAAGAATACCATCGTCGTCTTCGTAACCTAGAGCTTTAACGTAGAGCGCCACTGGAATATCCAAGAGCCCGAGATCTACCTTAACATCTCCAACCCCACGATTGTTTACGTGGTAAGCAATGTTGCTTCCGAATGATTTGATAGCATCAGCAGCAAGACCAGAAATCTTAGCTGTTTGAGTGGCACCTTCCCCTTTTTTACCTTGGATGATAAAGAGGTTTTCTCCATCAGTTGGAGTCTGGTTCCCATCCAAAATGCGAACTGTCAAGCTTTTAAAACCGACTGTCGCTGTACCTTGTTTTTGTTGTGTCATATTAAATTTCCTTTCTAATAATCGTCATACAGTCTGCTCTTTCCTTTATAGGTCCTAGCATCTGCATAGCGTTTGATTTCAGGGATCCATTCATCTAGACCCCCAGCAATTTGATAGAATCCTTGCGATTCCATCACCTTTTCGACTAGCCCTTGCAATTTTTTGCATTCAATTCGGTTAATCGATTCAACGTTGATTTGATAAAGAAATGTTTTTGAAAAGCTTGTATTACTTCCCTGGTCACTTTGGATAGGTGGCCCTAGTGGGATAATAACAATACTCGTCTGATTTGTTGGTAAGGTTTCGGGACGCTCAAATGATTTGATAGTGATTTTAGAAAGTTCTTCATCGCTCATCAGAGCATCATATATTTCTGACATCTTGTCTTTAATCATCCAAGCCCTTCTCCTTTCAATTTAGTTGCTAACCTATATTTAAATTTTTCTTTGTTGGCTTCCGAAAATCTTCGGATAACACCGAATCCTCTTGGATGGGCCTTTTTGGCATATCCAAATTCGTTCAAATGCTCCAACCGCCAACGTGATCCAGCGCCAAAACCAAGCTTAACCATTGGCACTCCTTCAAAAGCACCCGTTACATTTCCGACTGTTGCGCTTTCGATTGTTTCTCCGGTATCTTTGAAAACTTGCAGGGTGACTTTAAAGTCTTCGAGTGTTTCAGTTGCTGCACCTTTCAAGGCTCTATTTGCAGATCTTCTCACTTTCGCATCGCCAAGCTTTGCCTCTAAATTCCGGATGACTTCATCGAAGCCTCTTAATGTAGCACCACTAGCCATTTGGACCACCAATAACAACAATTAAATAATCACGGTTGTCATAATCGGGGCGAACGTCGATGATCTGCCATTTTTTATTTTCTAATCGGTGATCATTCACTTGTACGAAATGCTTATTATCAGGTTGATAGCTTGTTAAAGGATCTCTTATTTTTAAGGTCATCTTTGCAGTCATCGATTTTCCTGTCGAAATTTCGATATCCTTTAAACTAGGTGAGTAGACTTTTGCAAATGTATAAAATACTTTTTCAAAAGTCACATCCCTGCCATCTAATCCTTCAAGTACTTTTGAGTTATAAAACTCTACTGGAGTTCTTAATTCGCTTGTATTGGTTTCTGGTTTCTTGTATTTAAACTCAGGCTTATTCATCTTCCACAGCTACATCTTCGTTTGGAATTTTCGAAGCTACTAAATCATATTCTTTAACAAAATCAGGTAATTTCTTCATCAATTCATTTTTTCGATCTTCATCAACTTCAAAAATGTCTCCAACGTGTCGAACGACATTTTCTTTTAAGTCAAAGAAATCTTGGATTGTTTCTAGCACTCTTTTCCTCCTATTGGGTGGTTTTGAAGCGATAACTCAAGGAGTTCTCCTTGAAAATTTGCAAAGAAAAACTCGACCTGATCATTGTACAAATATCTTGCACGTTCCAAAACAAGCTCTTCAGTGCGAGAATCTGACAAATCAAATGCTCCTGTTAAGTCAAGAATTGCTTTTTCGGATGAAACTAACATCCTTGAAAGATTCCCGTCTTCTGCATCATGAAAGATTTTCATCCGCTCCTTGAATACTCCCAGAAGCGGATGAAGTTGTTTTGTTTCTTCCATTCGGTGTCACCACCTATTGTTTAATTTTCAATTCCCAAACCGCAGCAGTCTTTTCATCATGTGCCTTACCGTAAGCAAATTGCTTGGCAGTGTAGAGGTTCAAGTCTTCGAGAGCGTAAGTTTCAGTAAAGCGACCAAATTCGATTCCGCCACCTACGAATGCATCGTAGCGACCTTTCACGAATGTAGTCACTTTGCCAGCAGTTTGAGCAACTGATTCAACCAAGATCAAGTTGTATGGCATTGCTGTCACATACGTTCCTTGAGCGTTTTGGGAAGTGTATTGTTTCTTGACATCCCATGCATCCGCTGTGTTTACAACCATCACGACCTTGCCTTCAACTGCCACTGACTTACCATCAGACTTGACAGAGTGATATTTGTGTACAGTTGTTAACTCTTTGACAACTGTTGCGGAGTCGGCGAACGTAAGTTTTGTAGTTTCAGCAGTTTTTTCTGCATAAGTTGTTTTACCACCAGATGCCGTTCCTGTAAGAGTGCGAGAAAGACCAATAGGTTTGTCATCTCCGTCACCGTTCAAGAAAGCAGCTTCCAGAGCAACTGCGAATGCTTCTGTAATCTGAGCAGAAACAAATGATTGTAACCAAGCGGGGCCAAATTTTTCGGAGTCTTTTGGAATGACTACAAATGCTGTCAGCTTGTTTTGGATTGCTTCTTCTTCGTTGAAGGCTTGTTTCAACTGACCTTGAATTGCACCATTGATTTTGCCCCAAAGAGCTTCTCCAGTTTGATTAGATGTGAGGAATTTAAGGCGGATGCCAGCGTTGCGCAACCCAATATGTTGCAAGAGCGGGCGAGAGTTCACCACATCTTCAAAGATACGGTCGATTGTTTCTTGTGGGAAGAGTTTTTCAACTCCAGCAGGGGCAGTCTTATCGATGTCGTTGAAGAACTCACGAGCTTCGGCAGTCAATTTAGCGTCATAAGGATTCATCGCTGAAACTTCCTCATGAGCAGCTTGACGAGCTTGTTCCATCATTTCGTTAGTCATTGATTCAATCATTTCATTGTAGAGCTTCGCTTGTTCTTCTTGAGGTGCACCGTTTGATACAGCGTCCAAAAAGTTCTGACGAATTTCGTTGAATTTGTTAGATAATTTCATTGGCATTAGTATTTTTCCTTTCTAAAATGCAAAAAGACCGAACCCTTTCGGTACAGTCTCGTTTGTGTTATTTTCTGGACTTTCTGGAATATTGAATTTTTTCTGTACAAATTCGCTATCTTCAAAAGTCTCTCTTGCGATTTGTCGAGCTTCTAATTTATTAGCTACCAGATCAGCGATTTTATCAACATCAGGAGTCATTGCTGATTTCATTTTGTCGATAAAGTCATGTGGGATCATTGGAGTTTCGCTTGCAGCAAATGTTGGAGCAATCTCCCCGCTAAACATGACACGGTCAGCAAATCCTTCCTTGACTGCTGTTTTAGCGTCGAACCAGGTTGTCTCATTCATCAGATCCAATAAATCATCTAATGCCTTACCAGTCTTGTCGACATAAGCATTTGCGATAGATTTATTAAAACCTTCAAGCACTCCAGCTTCATGCAGTAGAGTGTTGTGGTCTCCGTCAACTCGTGACGACACGTTATGGATCATGATTTGTGCAGTAGGGCTAATTTCTACCACGTCACCAGCCATAGCAATGACGCTTGCTGCACTTGCAGCAACGCCCACGATCTTAACAACTACTTTCCCTGAGTAGGACCGCAAAGCGGTATAGATTTCACTACCAGCATACACATCACCACCGCCCGAGTTGATATGGACTTCAATATCCTCACCAGTTTCCGGAAGTACGACGTTTTTAGGAGCGGTACAGTCCCAACCGAACCAATCATACATCCAAACATCATCGTTCGATACAATGGTTCCCTTAATCGGAATCACTTTCATCTTCTTTTTCACCTCCCTTCTCTACATCCTCACCAAGTTGATAGTTCTTAGTGATCAGAGGCTTGTCGCCCCACGGTACAGCTTCAAGACCAAGTTCCTCACGGACCTCATTGATAAGCATGGATCCAGAAGAAATCAGCTTGTCAATACTCTGAGCAAGTGAGAATTTATCCCTCTGGCCCTCACCGACAATTACTAGACGTTTATTTCCCTTGTACTCGCTTCTGCTTAGCAAAGCGAAGTTCAGGCCATCGCTCATCTTCTTCACGAGCGATTGATAGCAATAGCTATTAAACATCTTCTGGCTATTCTCAAGGTTTGCCATATCACCATGCATCAGCGCAGTAGGGATTCCCAAGATATCGGCCACTTCATCATCAAACTGCCGACGAAGCTTTTTGAGCTCATCCACGGACAGATTAGAAGTCCCTGTGGTATTGGTCAGCTCAGAATATTCCATCCCTTCTTGAGCTGGAACAATCGCAACCGTTTTGGTTGTAAACGACTTAAAGAGGCCGTCTGCATATTTCTGCATCTTCTCACGCTTCTTATCGTCAAAGCTCGCATTTGTCCTTGTGCTAAGGACCCCACGGATTTGATTGTTCCGTGCCAGCGCTTCGACCAGTCGAGTGTGTAGTTTCTCGTAGTCATTAAACAACTGAGTGAAATACTCTTGTAGCCGATTGTTGTTGTACTGCAAGAAAATGACTTCGTTCATCTTGAAAGGCTTCTGGAAAGTATAATTCTGACAAGTCACAGATGTGAATGTATCATCATACACGGCATACTTTTGACGAATGTACGAGTCAGCAATCAACAGTTGATCATCACTTGACAGAAAGATTAGGACTTCATTCTTTGTCAATAAGCGATAAATAGCCTTTTGCCAGAATTCAGAAGCTGACTCATTCTTGTTGGGTCTTACATTTAGCAGGTAATCCCAATCAGTAGCCTTCTTCTTCCCGTTCTCAATGAACTTGAACTCAGACCTTGCAAAGATACGGGCCACAAATTCAGCAGCCTTATCAATCGACAAGCTCTTTAGTTGCAGATTTCCAAAAATCCGCTCCAGCTCATCAAATTCAAAGCTTGGTTCCGGAACTTCTCGCTTGAATAAATTTAGCCATCCCAAGGCACCTCCTCCTTTCTTAAATTTTCTGCCAACCACCCACCCGGGAGTTTATCCCTTATCGTTTAAAAAATGACTTCTTCGAGCGCTTCATATCTTGTCTGATAGCCTCGAACTCTTTATTCGTCTGCTCGATGTTCTCACTACAAGCATCTTCATGGCGCTTCAAGGCTTGACTTAGAGTATTCAACTCGCCCTTCAGTACAGCAACTTCTGACTTCAAGATTTCAACTTCATTCTGTAAGCCTTGTTTCTTCTTCATTCGTTTGTTCATTTGGTTTTCCTTTCTAAAAATCCCAATCTTCAATCACATCAAGGAATTCACCAACAGTGCTTTCCTGGATGATTTCTCTCTTGTAGAGAGCAGCAATAAAAGCGTGGAAGCCATCGGTCTTGCGTCTCACCGGTTCCTTCTTCAAGAACCTCTTGTTTCCGTCCTTGTCTTCCTTGACGAAGGTATTATCTGTGTACCACAGCATCGACCTATCATTTCCAAAATTAAATCTCTCGTTTGCAAATCCATCCTCAATAATCGGTGCCACCTTGGATTGGATAGCCCCTGGATTGCGAAGAAATTCAAATTCAAAACCAGCTTCTTCCAGTAACGGTTTCAGCAAATCCATCCGAAAACCATCGGCACAGACTAGCTCAATATTGTATAACTTGCGCCACTCGTTCAGCTTAGCGACCAGCAACCGTGGATCTATACTTGGGCCGTCTACGACAGTAAAAATCCCTTGCTCTTGCCACTCACGGATTGGAGCCTTGATTTTAAACGCATCAAGGAACGTCTTCCGAGCAAAACTGTGCTGCCTCCAAATAAAGTCATCGCCGTCCTTAAATAGCAAGCCAACAGATGCAAAATCTCGGATGCTTGCGTAGTCAAATCCAGCCACACACGACCTTCCAGCAAGCTCGATATCACTATCTCTCAAAGTAGCAAGCAACTTGTCACGAGTCGTCACATCTTTCTCAAGATCGGCTTCTGGGAGGTTCATCCGCTTGGTCATAAACTCTTGTCTGCCTGATGGCTCGAGTTCTAAGTCATCATAGTCAGCTTTCGTTCTAGCAAGCAGACGCTTGGCATAAGAAGTTGTTTCGTCAAGCATAGGATTCGCTTTTGGCCAGTTGCTCATGTCGTCCACTTCTTCCGGATCATCCAACTTACAGATAAACGGGAATAAGCGGAACTCCTCAAGTTCACCGTTCAAGATTTTCATTGACTTCTCAATCAGCTTGTCATAGAACCCTTCACGGACGTGCCCGTTGGTACCATTGTAGAAGGTACGAGCATGGGCAATCTTACCAAGCCCTGACCGCTGGATTTTAACAGCAGAGTCACTTTCGAACTGGTGAATTTCATCGAATTCAAGACAACCATCACGAGCCGAGTCCATTGTCTTCGGATTATTTGTCCGATAAGAAAAGACCGAGTTGTTACCTCGGCCTGTAATAGACATCTTTGTCAGATAATAATGATCTTCTAGTCCTCTTCGCTGGACCGTTTCATAAACTTCCTCAAACGAGACCTTCCCTTGTTTTTCAGAATTAGCTGTGATAGTCACATCGTAATCTCTGACAGGATAGAGAGGACTGATGAAAAATGCGTCCCGACTGGACATGAAACCATTCTTCCCTCCCCCACGGGCAAGAGTCAGCAATATTTCATCAAATTGAGGTTCACCATCCTCTTTCCGAAAAAGAAAAATAAATGGTGTGATGAATTTTTGATACTTGGCCAGTGGGAAGAAATTCTTCTCAGTGAACTGGATATATTTCTCAATCAAAATATTGTCAAAATACAAATCATCCCTTGGATAGATTTTTTCTTTGATGATCTTGAATAAGAGCGAGCGTTCTTTGTTGACTTTGATTTTTCCTGATTCAGCAAGTTCAATATATTCATCAATCAGAGGATGTGAAATCACAATAGATCACTTCCATCCGACGATGGTTTTTTCTCGACTGGTGAATTTTCAATCTCAAAGTCAAAAGATCGCTCGATTGCTAAAAGCTGATTGCTGGTAGTGTTGATTTCCTTGATCAGCGAGTTTGCTTTTTGGAATCGTTGCTGACCATTATGCACAGTGATGACCAGGCCGTCTTGATGAAGCCTCTCTTTTAGCTCGTAAAGCAATCGGACCAGATAAATATATCGATGAACTTTCTCGTACTGGACAGCGTCCTTTTTTCGTGTACTGAAATTCCCGATTTTAGAAAGTAACTGGTTTTCCAAATCTTTTATATTTTTTTCTGTGTATTCTTCCATTAGCCCCCACCCCCTTCATTTTTTTGATAAATATTTGGATAATCGACCCCTCCCACCGGTTCCCTGGCGCTTGATTTTTTCGATTTTTTTCGACCGGGGGGTCTTAAAATTTTTTCGTTCGACAAATTTCACCCCCACCATTCGTCCGTTCGGAAATTTTTGTTTTCCATTCTGGAAGACTTGCGGAATTGGAATCGATTGTGTCTTTTGTTGTGGCATTCCTTGCAAAGAGTCCGAAGATTATCTAAATCTAATGCGTGTTCTGGATAATACTCTAGCTCTTTGATGTGGTCGACTTCAAGAAGAGTTCTTGTCACTCTTCCCTCATCTCGACACCACACACACTCATGATGATCTCTGTTCAATGCTTCGAGCCTCAACTTCCTCCACGAATCTGAGTTATAAAATTCTCTGCGACTTTCTCGAGTCTCAACATCAATTTCCATTTTGCTTTCTTCTCACTAATAAATGTTTGTTTTATTCGGTTGTTTCTGAAATTGTTTATGGTATTTCTGAAAATCCTTTTGTTTTTCTCTCTTGAATTAGACATATCTTATATTCTGTCTGATTCGCACCACTATTTAAAAGCTAGTAAAATAAATGGACCACGGAGATTTGATGAAACAAATTAGCGTTTTCCTCGTTATGTCTAATTATTAACTATAAATCAAAATTAGACATTGCTTTATCTCGTTGATCTTGTCTAATTCCGATATATCTTAAAGTTATTGCAGGAGATGAATGATTGAATAAATCCATGAGCATTGCCACATCTTTGGTCTTTTTGTAGTAGTGATAACCGAATGTCTTTCTCATCGAGTGTGTCCCGATATTTTCAATTCCACATTCGATTGCAGCTGTCTTCAATATCCAGTCAACTGTTCGTCTATCGAGTGGTTTGTTTTTACCTATCCGACTTTGGAATAGATAATGATGCAGTGGTTTGTCTTTGATGTACTCTCTGATTTCTTTCTTCAAAGTCTTCGTCATTTTGAGTTGCTTGCGCTTCCCAGTCTTCTGCTCCTTGACTTTGATATACCATCCTTGCACATCTTTGACTCTCACTTGTAGGATATCTCCCACACGCAGCCCGGAATTTATTCCAAACAAAAAGAGTAGATAGTTCCTTTCATTCCACTCTCTCAGATATTCCTTCATCGCTTGGATGTCATCCTTGTCCCTGATTGGGTCCACAATGTTCATTGACTCACCTCCTTCCAAGGTAAAAATAAAAAGCCAGCTTGTGCTGACTTGGCTGATATTAGGAGTACAGGATTCGAACCTGTGACACGCCGGTCATAACCCGACCGCTCTTCCAATTGAGCTAACTCCCAACCCGTTTCATAAGGATCCATCGGTTCGGTTTTACCCGATAATACAATTTTAGCACCCTTTTTTTGAAATTTTTCCACGATTTCAGTCGAATTTTTAACTTTTTTCCAAATTTATTTTAAATTTGCTGTTGGCCGACAATTCAAAGATCTTCTTTTCAAGTTTGTTAAAGAACGGTTCAATAACTTCTTTGTAGGTCAATGACTTGCTACAATGCAAGTATTTGATTGATGCTCCCTCAACTGTCAGAGTTCCGTCAATATAGATTGCTTTGATTGCAGTCCATTCGTTTTCTGGAGTTAAAATCTTGACTGAAGAAATGGCTTCTTTCATCAATTCGAGTCGATGCAATTCTGGATCTGACTCTTTCTTGATGATGTCTGATAATGCTTTCGGAGTAACTGTCTTGTTACTCTTGATGCCAGTGTTAGGATCAGAAGGCTTCCAAGGCACTTCGATTTCTTCGATTCGGTCCTTGATTTCCTTGTCAAATGGATATTGTTTCAGTGCCAGGATAAGATATCCATAGCGACTTCGTAGGTTCATTCAATCACCTCTCTTTTAAAAATTTCAATCATGCCTGTCAGTGTCGCTCTGTATGCCAAGGCTTCATTCAATGTTTCGAACTCTGTATCATTCGCTCTCGCTGGATGAGTCCCTTCCCACATGCAGTGGCCTTCATACTGTCTTACAACATATGTCATTTGATGTCCTCCTGTTTAACGAAGACACCATTGACCATTTTCCCTTTCCGGTCCTTAATTTCTTCGTAAGCAGCTCGAAGACATTCTTCTACCGTTAAATTGTAAGTCCCCCCAATATTTGCGATGCTATCCGTGATAGCTGCCAAATCTTGTTCAGGCCAAAATCTTGGACGATCTGCAAGTTGGCTGATGTGACGCAATGTAAATTTAAGGCAACTATCAACATCTTTCAAATGCCGTTCGTTGAATAGTCCGACAGATGTTCTATTCAGTGCATCTTTGATTTTAATATTTTCTTGCTGGCAAAAGATAATCATGACAACCATCATATCACCGATGGAGTCTTTGATTTGATCAACATTGTTTTTTAGATGACCTTGGACTAATTCCCCTTACAATTTTCGATACAGTCGAATAGATTATCCCAGACTTCTTTTCCTGTTCGGGTATCAATTAACTTAAACATCCCATTTTCTAGGATAATCATCGCTCTGCCACTGTCTTCGAACTCATCCCAATATGTCCAAAGAATGATATCATTCTCAAAGAGTTCCTCCCCAACGTCATCTGTGAAACCTGTGGATTGCATGAGGTGAAGATCATTATTTACTATCCATTCGTTGTCGCAAGAGTCCTCATCAATTATCCAAATATCACCATTCCCAACCATTACTTCATCTGGTTGATACATACGTGTGTATGAACTGCTATCATACGCTCTAAATTTTGGAATCATCTTGCGCCTCCTTAGCCTTTGGATACAGAATTTTCATGTCAAAACCACTGCTTATAAACTTTTCTGTCAGTTCTTCGTCAACCCCATTTCCTAAGCAGTGATAGACTACATTTACATTAATATCTGCACCTAAATATTTTTCTAACCGTGTGCGATTTTCTACGTAGAAAGCAATATTTCTCTTCTGTTGCTGATAAGGTCTAGCTTTGGCAATGTCCCTAGTGCACCACATCAAGACTTTTTTGATTATGTCTATCTTTGTGCCACAGCCAACGAGAGAAAAGTATGTATTGGTTTTAGGTATAAGAATAACTTCAAGGTTGCGATTTATGGGTAGTGTACAATAAGTTGTGTAAACACAAAAAGGAATAAATCCTGTATAGTAGAGTTGCAACACATTTACTAGAA
>NZ_JAHZQQ010000018.1 GCF_019930045.1 Streptococcus australis
TTTAGCTTACAGAACTGCTTGTGAAGCTCTAGAGGATGAGTTCAAGTAAATGTTGCACTTATTCTTGCAATTTATCTCATCCAAAGATTTCATCACAAGGGAGCGTTCTGGACCAATAGAGACAAGCAGAGAGGCTAGATTTTTTTGACAACCTCTAAATAGGTAATCTAAGATGATTTCATTGATTATGATTTATCCTCAACACTCCTTATACTTTTCAAACGAAATTTTCCCTCAGTTTCATCAAAAGACATGAAGACGTTCATCTTATCCCTTGTAGTATAGACGATTGTAATTCGTTTGACTCCCCCAATAGCATAATTATTATGCATAAAGTCAGGAGTTCCTAATTCTTTTACAGCTTCTGTCAACTCTAGACCTTCTTCAGATGAAGCTTGCAAAGCCTTATAGTCTTTACTTGTTTTCGTGACTTCTCCTCTAAAACTTTTCCTAGTATAATAGGTCACACTACTGAGTTCCATAGAATCTTGTTCTTTCTGAAAATTAAGAGATAAGCGCCCTGTATCCCCGACGAGCTCATATTCTAATCCGATTCTCTGGCTACCGTCGGGGCTAGAGGACAGGTGACCAGAGACCGCTTTCCCAATCTGATCGACAATCTGCTCTGGCGTTACATTAGGTTCATTCGCTTTTCTCACTAAAGAAATGAAATCCTCTATGGACAATTCAATTCTGTGGCCCTTGTCAATATAAGGAGAATCTTCTCCAAAAAATGTAAATTCAGTTTTTACGGATGAATCTGTTGGGAGCTTCTCAGTCTTTTTAGTGGTTGAATAGGAATCTCTTTGATGGGAAAGGTATCTTACATAGTGGAGAGCCCCACAAAAGAGACACACAATGACGACAAGACCTATCCCTAGCTTCAGGAGACCACTGCGACGAGAAAACCAGGATGCTTTGAACTGGCCCATTTGGGATGCGTATACTCGATCTGATCTCGAATATTTGTCTTCCTCAAATTGATCTTTGGATTCAAATACCTCTCCTTGTGGTTGACCTTCTGAAAACACCTCCGGTACTTTTTTATTCCCCCCTGGCACTTTTGACCATTCTCGTTGAATTTTTCTACCTTTTTGCATTTCACTCTCCCTTATTCTCGTTTCTCAGGATGGAAGAAAACGGAATGAGACTCCTCCTTCTCACTTTAGTTATTCTTTTTTATCCTTTAATTTCGTCATACTTCCCAAACGGAAAAAATCTCCATCTTGATCAAAATACAAGGTAACTCGCATCTCATCACTTGCTTTATAGGAGATAGCAATTTGAGCCTCCGTCCCAGGTAAAAAACTGGAATAGAGCCAATCTGGTACTCCCAATTCTTTGATAGCTTCCATCAACTCCACCCCCTCTTGACCTGGCTGAGGAATAAGAGCACTATAATCATCACTTGTTCTTTCAGTTGATTCTCTCTGGCTTTCTAGGGTAAAATACTGGATCGAATGCAGAAGGAGGCGATTCTCCTTTTCACTAAAATCAAAGTCCAGTGCTGCTTTATTATCGGTAAGGAGATACGTCAATACACTTCCTCGACTACCATCAGAGTCTATACTCACATATCCATCTCTTGCTTTTCCTAATTGGTTGAAAATATCATCCATAGTAAGGTTGGCATCATTAATTTTTCTAATGTATGCGACAACCTCCTCTATATTGATATCAATTTTATGATTTGGGTCTGTATAGCGAGAGTTTTTATTAAAAAGATTTTTAAATTCCTTATCTGATAAACGAGCCTCTGTCCCCTTGCTTAATTTTACAGAGTGAGAATCATGCGCAGGTGATTTCACATATCGAGACACAATGTTAAAAAGGAACAAGAGGAACAGACCTCCTAGCACTAGCTTGAAGAAAATAGAGAAATGAGCTAAGTAAGACTTCTTAAGCACACTTTTTTGAAGATTCTCTCCACCATTTCGCTTCCCTGTTTTTGCTTCTTTGACCCTGCTTGGTAGTTCCATCCTATCATTCTGCAGATTACTTTTTGAAGAGAGCTCTGAAGAGATTTTATTTCCACCTGGGACCTTAGTCCATTCTCTCTGAATCTTTCTACCTTTTTCCATTCAATTTCTCCCCTCTATCAGGTAAGACTTGTAATCCCTTGAGAGTCCACCTGGCTCTTTCGCAACAAATAGCAAGAACCATCCATTATTTCAATCTCTAATAAATAAGATTTCCCCTTCTCATCCTGAAAGGATAGTTGAAATCCCTCCTGATCAGGGCTGATTTGGCGTCGGACGAAGGATTGTAGGCCCTGATAGTTGCCTAACAAGGCCTTCAGATTTATTTTTTCTCCAAGCTCCAAACCTTGATAAACTTTTTCTGAAAAAACTTTATTCCCCTCCCGATTTAGATTGGCTAGACTGGCGTCGATCTCTTCTAGCAGATAGCTCCCATCAGCCCCCTTGCTAAAAAGCAAACGGATGGAGGCTCCCTTTCCCCTATCGTCCCATCGATAGAGCAGGGAGAGACTGGGTTGCTTACTTGCTGTAGATTGAAAGAGAACTTTCTCTTGGGGGTGCCCCATCTCCTTCAGAAGGGTCTCCAGGCGACTTCCAGTCTGCTTCAGGCTACCGTTTTGGTTCTTTATCGACAGAGGGAAATGCTCGATCTTGTCCAAGGTCCATGGCGAATCCTTTTTTTCATTCGTTTCTTTTAAGAGTCGCTCCCCTTGAAATTCTTTCGCTTCAAAAGTTGATAAGTTCCTTATTTCACTTATCGCTGTAGAATTTTTCGGCGGATGACTAAGGACCTCTAACCCCATCCCTAGGAGGAGCGCTAGCAGCAGGAGACCAGGAATTGTTAACTTCTTGATGACTGTATCCATTTACTCCTCCTTATTCGACCTTGACTAGATGATAGCGAGCATCTTTTTGGGCTTGCAAAGTGAGAAAGACGAGCCCCTCTTGTGCACGGTAGGTTAGGACCAAAACTGTCTTTCCATCCTTACGATTCAAAAGCAATGATTGTGGCAAGCCAACCTTTTGTAAAATGTCTTCTAGTTTCATGCCAGTTTTCTCTTTCCCACTAGCAAGACTGGTCAAGGCTGCCTTTTTCAGCTGTTTACTTTCTATATTCTGCTTAGAGGTTGGTTGATAGCCCTGAATAGCTGTTAGATAGTAGCCATCCTTCATATGGGTAAATTCAAATTGGTATCTATCTCGACCATCTTGTGTCGTTCCATAGCTGAGACGAAGGAGCTGCGTTCTAGCTTTTGACTCAAGCCGAGCTTGCTTGGCTCCCCCTAATTTTTTGACCAGGGTCTCTGGTGTCGTCCCCTTGGTGCTTGGCCCAAAAGTCGCATCTCCTATTTTAAACTCCAGCAATTCCTCCAAATGCACCCCAACTTCTGGTCGATCTGATTTCGCCAGGAAAGCCTGCAGATAAGCTTCTTCCTTACGAAAGGTCACTTGCTGGTCTGGATTTAGCTGGTCTTGTGGCCTCCCAGAAGCAGCAAGACCGTAGCCTACGCCTAGCATTGCGAGGACCCCGAAAATAATCCCTCTTTTTTGGATGAAAGCTAAGAGGGTCTTCAGATGTTTTCCTGTTGTTTCCTTTACATTATCCATTCTGCGATCGTATCTGTATCCCTTTCCGTCCAACTGTTCACACGTGTTTCCTTTGTCAACATATCCTACTATACCATAAATAGCCAGTCCTCGCTAGAACAGAAAAAGATCTGAAACTGCTATTCCAGATCTTTTTAGGGTTTTAAGTGAATGGATTTTTCCTCCCTTACATCTTTCGAAAAGAATGAATGAAGAGCCCTTCTTCATCATCATTCTTTTTCAGATAAGAGGAAATCACCATCTGATTGTCTCACAAAAGTCAACCTATATTCAGAGGAACTTGAGGATTTAAAAGATACTCTCATTGTAGTCACAATATCATGAGTTTTGTAGTCCTCTTCTGCAGACATTGAAAGACTAGAAATAGTATGATCCTTAATCACTTCCTTGTAGGATACACCATCCTTACCAGTTTTGGCATCTCCCACTTTCAGTTTATCATAGTAAGATGAGGTCATAAAATCGTCCTCAGCTTCTTTATTATTTCCTGAATAATAGAGGTCTTTTAAATAATAATTGTCTCCATTCTTCTGAAACGTAAGGCGCATTTCACGAACAGTACGATAAGAAGGCAGCGTATCATCCTGATCTTCGTCTAACTCGCCCCATTCTAAATCAATTTTATCTCTTCGAAACGTGCCTTTCAAAGCCTTGCCATGTACATCCACGACATCTTCAATGCTTGTTCCTAAATCTGGAGTTTCGTATGTCCCAAACTCCAAATCAGCTAAATCATCAATGTTCCAAGAAAATTCTGCTTCTTCCGAATTAATATACTTCCCAGACTGATCACGTTTTGATTCCCCTGCGTTAGCTGTTGGGTGAAGGGCTGGTTCGCTACTTTTAGCATTTGTTGCACCAAAAGAACGGCCAAGAAATAGACCTGCAATGACTCCTAAGACTGCAAAAACACTAACACAAGCGATTAATAGACCTTTCCCTGGCTTCTTTTGATTACCAGTTTCTGGCACACCAAATGGTGCCTGTGATTGATTCATATCCATCTTTCATCTATCTCCTCTATATTAAAAACGTTCTGGACCAATGTATAAGAAGTCCCCATCTGGTTGTGCTAAGAAGCGTAATGTCTTATAATCGTCACCGACCTTAAAGTTTACGGTTGCAATAACACGAGTAGAGTCATACTCTTCTCCATCTGCAGTAGCTTTTGTTTCTGTTCCAATTCGAACAGCACTTGATTTACGCTTTTTCAAAACTTCTGATAAGGAAGTTCCACCTCTACCAGTTTTCTTATCTCCTGTTTTCAGATTTTTGAATTCTTTTGTACTTAACTCATAATCTGCAGAAGTTTCTTCATCCTCATCTTCTTCATCTGCATGGAATTCTTCTAAATCATAAGCTTCTACAGTTTTCAAATAATAATTGCCATCAACTTTTTCAAATCGGAAATAAACATTCTGATGTTCAGCATTCTTTGCGCGATCCCAATAAAGAGTGAGGCTATTCTTATCATACTCTACACTGGAAGCCAATCCATAGGTTTCAACAATCTGATCAGCAGTCAAACCATAACCATCCTTATTGGTATAACTCAAGGAACCAAGGTCTTTAAGAGTCCAGGTGAAAACAGCCTCCTTCTTTTCTGTAATGAAGCTGTTCTTTATCTTTTTCGCTTCTTCATTAGCGCGTTCTAAACGTTTTGTTCGATTAGCATCTGCTTGAGGCTTAGATGAATTTCCCCAGAAATAGCCAGCTCCACCACCAATTAATCCACCAAGAAGGAGTGCAAGAAGGGAAAAGACAACAAATTTCGTCAATCCACGCTTCGGTTTTGGCTGAACATTCCATTGCGATTGGAAGGCTTGAGGGTTCCCTTGTTGGTAGAACGGATTGTTTTCTACCTGAGGCGCTTGATTTTGGAAAAATTGTTCCTGTCCTCCAGCTTGTGGTCTTCCTACTGGAGAAGCCTGTTGAAAGCCTTGCGCTCCTGGTGCTCCAAATGGCTCATAAGCTGTTTGGCCATTTTGTGCTCCAAAAGGTTCTTGAACAGTCTGCCCCCCTTGTGCTCCAAAAGGTTCTTGGACGCTTTGACCAGTTTGAGCTTCAAGATGTTGTTGAACGGTTTGTTCATCTTGCGCTCCAAAAGGTTCTTGAACAGTTTGTCCCTCTTGTGTTCCAAAAGGTGTCTTGTCTTCTGTTGTCATAATCTCTCCTTTACTAAGAACCTTCGCCCGTCATCTTCCCCACTTTTTGTGACCATAGTTTGACGTGCAAAGTATAAATATAGTGGTTCTACTATATCATAAAATAGTCTATTTTTCCACCTCATTCTGAGATATTGAAAGCGATTAAAAAACGACCTCTTGCGAGATCGTTTTGTCTATTGATTAAAGACGAGCGTTGAGTTCTGCTCCAAGTTCTTCAAATCCTGGTTTACCAAGAAGGGCAAACATATTTTTCTTGTAGGCTTCAACACCTGGTTGGTCAAATGGGTTGATCGCATTCAAGTAACCTGAAAGGGCGATGGCCAATTCGAAGAAGTAGATCGTGTAGCCAAGAGTGAAGGCATCTTGCTCAGGAAGAGTCACGTACATGTTTGGCACGTCACCGTCAGTGTGGGCAAGAAGAACACCGTCAGTTGCTTTTTTGTTAACGAAGTCAACGTCTTTTCCTTGAAGGTAACCAAGTCCGTCAAGATCTTCTTCCAAAGTAGGGATGATCACGTTCTTACGTGGTTTGTCCACACGGACAACTGTTTCAAACATGATACGAGTTCCTTCTTGGATAAATTGACCCAATGAGTGCAAGTCTGTTGAGAAGTTAGCTGAAGTTGGGTAAATCCCTTTTTGGTCTTTTCCTTCTGACTCACCAGCCAATTGTTTCCACCATTCTGAGAAGTATTGAAGGGATGGCTCGTAGTTTACCAAGATTTCAGTTGCATATCCTTTACGGTAAAGGATGTTACGAACGGCTGCATATTGATAAGCTTCGTTTTCAGCAAGTTTGTCTGAAGTGTAGTCTTTACGTGCAGCGTTAGCACCTTCCATAAGGGCTTTGATGTCTGCACCTGATGCAGCGATTGGAAGCAAGCCAACTGCTGTCAATACTGAGAAACGTCCACCGATGTCATCTGGAACCACAAATGTTTCCCAACCATTTGCATCTGCTTCAACCTTAACAGCACCTTTTTGGCGGTCAGTTGTTGCGTAGATACGTTTGTTAGCTTCCTCTTGACCGTATTTCTTCACCAAGAGTTCTTTGAAGACACGGAAAGCAATCGCTGGTTCAGTTGTTGTACCTGATTTAGAAATCACATTTACAGAGAAGTCTTTATCTGCAACATACTCTACCAAGTCAGCAAGGTAAGTAGATGAGATGGAGTTCCCAGCGTAAAGGATTTGTGGCGCTTTGCGTTCTTCTTTTGTTTGCAAGTTAGCAAAGTGGTGGTTCAAGAAATCGATTGCTGCTTTAGCACCAAGGTAAGATCCACCGATACCGATAACAACCAAAACATCGCTGTCTGATTTGATTTGTTCAGCAGCTTTCAAGATGCGGTCAAATTCTTCGCGGTCGTAGTTTTCAGGAAGATCCAACCAACCCAAGAAGTCGCTACCAGCACCCGTTCCTTTACGGATCAATTCGTCTGCTGCTGTAACTTGTGCTTGCATGTATTCCACTTCATGTGGGGCAACAAATTTGTCTAATACTTTTGAATAATCAAATTTAATATGTGACATAGTATTCCTCCAATATTTCTTCTTCTCTATGATATCGCTTTACTGGGATTTAATCAAGGGAAACCATCCTGTAAAACGTTTTCATTTGCTAATTTTTTTATTTTCACAAATCAAGCAACAACGCAATAGCAATCGTTTGCATATAGGGCCTTATTTTGAGCGGAACAGACAAAAAAAGGGGGCTCTTCCGAAGCTCCATTTTCACGCTATTATTCTTTGAATCCACTAATGAATTTCGAGACGATGCTGGTGAGTTATCCGCCTCACGTCGCAAAGCTCCTCAGGGTCATTGTCTCTAAACTCATCTGCGACTTACAGTCTTGTTTCGTTAAGGTACTTTATCGGCACTTAATTGTTCTGCCTAAAATTAAATTTAGTTAAACAGTTTGACGCAGTAGCTGTTTGGTGTCTTCTTTCGCTTTTCAAGCTCAAAAAGAAACCTAATCAGCTTTGCGGGGGTGGAACTACGAACAAACGTTCTGTTCCACTCCCATCCATTGCTCTAGGATTCATCTACGCCTTGCAGGCTCGATTCATCAAGAGCAATAGAAAAGAGCACACAGTTCACTTCGCTTAGGGCTGCTGGATTCCTCCCCTGACCCGCTTCACGCAGAACTGTTGCTCCGATAGGTATTATATCATAATTTGTTCGATTTGCAAAGGTCTGGCTTTTATTCTTGTGTTTCGGCCTTGGCTGCGAGCTTGGCTTGTTTTTTTCGTTCCCGACCTTGGCGGAAGAAGGTCTGCATGATGGTTGCACATTCTGCTTCCAAGATTCCTGTTTCTACTTCCACCCGGTGATTGAGGCGCTCATCTGTCAAAATGTCATAGAGACTCCCTGCTCCACCGAACTTCTGATTGGTCGCACCATAGACTACCTGAGGGATCCGGGCCAGTCCAATGGCACCACTACACATGACACAGGGTTCAATGGTCACAAATAGGGTGGTATCCAGCAAGCGCCAACTCTCTTCATGCTGATTGGCTTCTTCGATCGCCATTACCTCCGCATGCATGACAGCCCGTTGCAATTCCTCTCGCGCGTTGTGACCACGTCCAATGATCTCACCGTCTTTGACAATGACACAGCCAATAGGAATTTCCTCATGGGCCAAGGCGATCTCTGCCTCTTTTAAAGCCTCTCGCATAAAAGCTTCTTTCTCTTCTAGGGTATAGTCTCTCACTTGTACACTCACTTACTTTTTATGTTCTTGTTCTATTATATGATGAAGCTACAAAAAAAGCCACCAATGGGTGACTTCTTATAGGGAGATGTTTATGAAAAAAAGTTTGGTTTCTAAACAAAGTTGGGAGGTCTTTATTTATGGTCTTAATATATCCCCCAGGTCTTAAAGTATTCTTAAGACTCAAAAAAGTTGAGATAGACTCTCAACTTTTATTGAATTATTTACTTGACCAGACGCTTTCAAGGATATTGGTTTGGTCACGATCTGGTCCGACTGAGAAGGTTGAAATGCGCACACCAACCAATTCGCCAATCCGGCGGACATAATTGCGGGCATTTTCTGGAAGCTCATCCAAGTGACGCACACCGGTAATGTCTTCTGACCAACCTGGCAATTCTTCATAGATTGGTTTGCAACGTTTGAGTTGCTCCAAGCTTGCTGGGTAGTAATCGATGCGTTCTCCATCCAAGTCGTAGGCTACACAGATTTTCACCGTATCCAAACCTGACAAAACGTCGATCGAGTTCAAGCTGAGATTAGTAATTCCTGAGACACGACGGCTATGGCGCATGACAACTGAGTCAAACCAACCAACACGACGTGGACGACCAGTTGTTGTCCCATACTCATGGCCGACTTCACGGATCCGATCCCCCACTTCATCAAAGAGCTCCGTAGGGAATGGGCCATCTCCAACACGGCTGGTATAGGCTTTACATACACCGACAACCTTGTCGATCTTGCTTGGGCCGACACCTGATCCAATGGTCACCCCACCTGCAACAGGGTTTGAGGAAGTAACAAATGGATAAGTTCCTTGGTCGATATCCAACATAACCCCTTGGGCTCCTTCAAAGAGCACGCGCTTGCCGTTATCCAAAGCATCGTTCAAGATAACAGACGTATCGGTTACATATTGCTTGATTTGTTGACCATATTCATAATATTCTTCAAAGATATCGTCAAATGACAGAGCCTCTGCATCATAGAGTTTGGTAAATTGACGGTTCTTTTCTTCCAAGTTGATGCGAAGGCGTTCCGCAAAGACATCGCGGTCCAAGAGATCCGCGATCCGAATTCCTACACGCGCAGCCTTGTCCATGTAGGCTGGTCCGATCCCTTTGATGGTCGTTCCGATTTTGTTATCGCCTTTAGACTCTTCTTGGAGACGGTCCAATTCGATATGGTAAGGAAGGATGACATGGGCACGGTCAGAGATACGAAGGCTATCCGTTGATACCCCTTCTTCATGGAGATAAGCCAACTCTTTGACCAATGATTTAGGGTTTACTACCACGCCGTTTCCGATGACAGAGATCTTTTCAGGGAAGAAGATACCTGAAGGAATCAAGTGCAACTTGAACTTTTTGCCGTCGATCACGATGGTGTGTCCAGCATTGTCCCCACCTTGGTAGCGAGCAATAACTTCTGCATTGGCTGATAGGAAGTCTGTAATCTTCCCTTTTCCTTCATCACCCCATTGGGTTCCTACTACAACAACTGATGTCATAATTCTTTTTCATATACCATAGATAGTTCCCTATCTATGCCTTTCTTCAAACTAGGGGCAGGAGTCTCACCTGCAAGTTTGTCTTACACCCTATTATAAGAAATTTCCTTGTTTTTTTCAAGGTCAGCTATTTCTTTGCTTAGTTTTTTACCCTTAAAATCTGCTTCTCATTTTCCGAACATCCATCTTTTGACCTGCATTTCCAATATTAAAAAATGATCGTTCGTCTTTTACCCTCTTTTCTCCCTGAAACAGATCCTATTCTATTCAGTTTCTAAGCAAAGCTCTCCCCTGAAAGATTTTCTTTCTTCACCGTCTAAATAAATCAAGTTACTCCCTTCACCTCTTTTCTTTTTTTATGCTAAAATAGAAGCTATGGACAAAATTATTAAAACTATCTCAGAAAGCGGCGCTTTTCGTGCCTATGTACTAGACAGTACAGAAACTGTACGAACTGCCCAAGAATATCATCATACACAAGCTAGCTCCACGGTCGCACTTGGCCGTACCCTCATTGCCAGTCAAATCTTGGCAGCAAATGAGAAAGGAGATACTAAAATTACAGTCAAGGTCCTTGGAACTAGCTCACTCGGGGCCATCATCACCGTGGCTGACACTAAAGGAAATGTCAAAGGCTACGTGCAAAATCCTGGAGTGGATATCAAGAAGACGGCGACTGGTGAAGTCGTAGTCGGACCATTCGTCGGAAATGGAGAATTCTTAGTCATCACCGACTACGGCACAGGCAATCCTTATCACTCTATGACTCCTCTTGTGACAGGTGAAATCGGAGAAGACCTGGCCTTTTATCTGACTGAGAGCCAACAAACACCTTCTGCGGTTGGGCTCAATGTTCTTCTTGATGAGGAAGACAAGGTCAAGGTTGCCGGTGGCTTCTTGCTCCAGGTCTTGCCAAATGCCAAGGAAGAAGAAATCGCCCGCTTTGAAAAACGGATCCAAGAAATGCCGGCTATTTCAACCCTTTTGGCATCTGAAGACCATATTGAAGCACTTCTTGCCGCCATTTATGGGGATGAACCTTTTAAACGCCTCTCTGAAGAAGAAATCCGCTTCCAATGCGACTGTAGCAAGGAACGCTTTATGGATGCCTTGGCTAGCTTGCCAGTCCAAGACCTTCAGGAAATGAAGGACGAAGACCATGGCGCAGAAATCACTTGCCAATTCTGTCAGACAACCTACCACTTTGATGAAAATGACTTGGAGGAACTCATTCGTGACAAATCTTAATACACCTTTTATGATTGGGAACGTCGAGATTCCAAACCGGACGGTCCTAGCACCTATGGCCGGAGTGACCAACTCAGCTTTCCGGACCATTGCGAAAGAACTCGGAGCTGGCCTTGTGGTCATGGAAATGGTCTCTGACAAGGGGATCCAATACAATAACGAAAAGACCCTGCATATGCTCCATATCGATGAGGGAGAAAATCCTGTATCGATCCAACTTTTCGGAAGCGACGAAGATAGCCTAGCACGCGCAGCTGAATTTATTCAAGAAAATACCAAAACTGATATCGTGGATATCAACATGGGCTGCCCCGTCAATAAAATCGTCAAGAACGAGGCGGGTGCCATGTGGCTTAAAGATCCCGACAAGATTTACTCTATCATCAATAAGGTTCAATCTGTCCTTGATATCCCCCTCACTGTTAAAATGCGGACAGGTTGGTCAGACCCTTCTCTAGCAGTTGAGAATGCCCTCGCCGCTGAAGCTGCAGGTGTCTCTGCCCTTGCCATGCATGGACGGACTCGGGAGCAAATGTATACGGGCCACGCTGACCTCGAGACCCTTCACAAGGTTGCACAAGCCCTAACTAAAATTCCATTTATCGCCAATGGTGACATCCGTACAGTTCAAGACGCTAAGCAACGCATCGAAGAAGTCGGTGCCGATGCGGTCATGATTGGCCGTGCTGCTATGGGCAATCCTTACCTCTTCAACCAAATCAATCACTACTTTGAAACAGGAGAAATCCTGCCTGATTTGACCTTTGAAGACAAGATGAAGATTGCTTATGAGCACTTGAAGCGCTTGATCAATCTCAAGGGTGAGCACATTGCCGTTCGCGAATTCCGTGGCTTAGCTCCTCACTACCTCCGTGGTACCTCAGGCGCAGCCAAACTCCGCGGAGCCATCTCGCAAGCAAGCACTTTGTCTGAGATTGAAGAACTTCTTCAATTAGAAAAAGCTTAATGACAAAAAAACAGCATCAAAAGGTTGATGCTGTTTAAAATATGCACTAACTATTTTTTACATAAAATAGCTAGCTGGTTTTTCAAAAAAACTGACTTAATTTTTTTAGTCAGTTAAGTAAATCTAAAACTTTCCGCTGTGAGAAAAGTGCCTGAAACACAAATGTTTCAGGCACTCGGAATTATTGAGATCTTTGGCTCAATAATTAGTCATGGAACTTCGAAGAAGTTCGCTGACGTCCGTACTCACTTAAGGAAAGTTTTTAGAAGAACTTATCTTCATTTGACGGCATCAACTTTTTGATGCTGTTTTTGTATCTTATCGATCCGATTGAGATTCGCTTTCTTTCCAGCGATAGGTCTTGCGTGGTTTTTTCTTAGGTACCCGCTTGACTCCTACTTCTTCAACGTAAGAACCATAGGTCACAAGGAAATTATTGGTCAAAATTTCTTTATCTGGATGGATCAGATTCACCAGCTCGGTTGCTTCGTATACGGTGAAAGGTTCTTCTAGGAGATGGAGGAAGGTTGGATTCCAAGCCAAGCGCCCTTGGATCCGCTTGATGGATTCTTGAACAATCTCATAGTGGTCAAAGGCGAAATCTTCAGCTGTCAAGACACGGCCATCTAGAGAACATTCCCCTTGTTTGAAGTCCACATCGAGGAAAAGAACTTCTTTGGCATCATCTCCAGCTCGGACCAGATTGACGGCCTCCGCAGGCAAATAGACCAGGTGGGCGATGGTGATGACCCAGCCCCGTGGGTCCCGACCAGGAGTCGAAACTGTCATTAACTGCTCGACCTTTTGAGGGGTCAACTCTAGTCCAACTTCTTCTTGAACTTCGCGGATACAAGCCTGGATAGCATCCTCGTGCTTTTGCAAGAATCCTCCAACCAAGGCGACCCGATGCTGACAAGGGTGGGTTTTCCGGCAAATCACCAAGAGCTTCAAACGCCCCTCCACAAAGCAGTAGGCCACCATATCGGTAGTTACACTTGGATTTTCATAGGTAGGGTGATCCTGCTCCTTATACCAACGGAGGAATTCTTCCTCGCTGACGACCGTCTCGTAGTATTCCTTTTCGTTCATTCCATCCGGAATGCTGCTTGTTGCCATCTAAATAGCCTCCTTTTTCACAGCTTTGCTCCATTGGTACCAACCAACCAAGCTATTGAGGGTGTAGACCCAATACATGCCTTGAATATGGATGCTCTTTCCCCACCAGAGGTAGATACTGAAGAGGTTGGTCGCAATCCAGAAAATCCATTGTTCGCGATAGAGACCGGTCATGAGAAGCTGTCCGACACCATTGGTCGCATCTGTTATACTATCACGGAAAGGGCGAGCACTGTGGATGCTTTTATAGGCGTAGCCCATCCCGATCCAAATGAGAGCGGTTATGACCAAATACTTGATCCATTCCATTAGCGTTAATTTCTTGGACTCAAAGTGAGATTCTTCTGCATCCCCCTGGTCATTGATCCGATTTGACAACCAAACATAGAGACCAATTGGTTGCATCACGAAGAAGTACAGGGTCGTCAAAACTTCTCCATAGAAGTTTTTGTTCAAGGCTAGGACGAGGTAAATCGCTGAGTTTACTGCTCCAAAGAGATAGTTACTAGCCCGACCTTCTGCTACTAGTATAACACAAACGATTCCTGTCCAGGAGGCAAAGAGCCCTAACCAATCGTGACTTGCTTCCTGATTGGTAAACTCTAGGACAAAGGGCACGCTAGATAAAGCAAGCAAATAAAGCCATTGTGTCAGAGTGCGACCTGCAAATAGGTCTTTCCAAAGGAGTTTCATAATCCCTACGAAGCCACGTTTGCCAGCTTCTCGATGGACATTTTTTAAATGCTCCCCAAATGTTTGAATTTTTTCTTGTAGTCGTTTCATGCTGCTTCTCCTTTAATCAGCTTGATAAATCGTATCGATGACACGCTTTGCTTCTTCGTAATTCCCCAAGTAGTCCTGCCCGAGATAGGCTGTAGGAATATCTGCGAGATATTGGTGGCGGAGGTGATCCAGGTGATTTGAAAAACTGTTGCGAATTTCGTCATCTGCCATGGTCATATCACGGAAGCCATCATTGACATAGGATCCAATGGGTTGGACAAATAAGATCAGATCCCATTTTTCCTTAGCGAGGATACTAACGAATAAGTTATCAAAGGTATCCGTCATACTGGTCTCTTGGCCTTCTACTTCCATATAGTAGTCGTAATAGCCCTTGGTCACCAGCGAATTCGTATCCGCAATGACCAGGCCTCGATTGGCACTACTGTCGATTAATTTTGAGGTTTGATCGTATTGTCCAAGTAGGAGATAATAATAGTCCTTAGGGGTCAGCTCATCATCCCGTACATTGTTTCTGATCTGGTACTCGCGAGCATATTCTAAGCTCACTGGCGCATCATAGAAGCGGGCCAAATCTTTTGCCAAGGTCGTCTTCCCGTTACTGGCACTCCCCATAATGAGGACCTTTTTGGTAAACTGACGACGGAAGGGTTGCGCAATGTATTTCCAATACTTGCTGGGATTTTCCCGGATGAGGGTCCCTGAGATCCCAAACTGACGCTCCTGTAGGTGCGCTTGAAAGCCTCTCGCTTCAAGCTCCTCTTGGTAAGCTTTCTCTCCAACATAGAAGATGAGTTCTTCTTTCTCTGCATCATATTGAATGGTTTCTAAGGCTGTTTTCAACCAAGGCTCCCATCCTAAGGGATAGCGAGGAAGTTCTGTCTCGTCTAATTTATAAATTTGGGTGAGTTCATCATTTGAAAAACCTTCTCGAATATAGCGAAAACGTTTTTGCAAAGGAAGGCCAACTTCTTCTCCTCGGTCACCTTTGTAACCAGAGACAATCACACAAACGCGGTCGCATTGGCGTTTTGCCCGTTGAATTAAATCAATATGCCCTTGATGAAGGGGGGCAAACGTTCCAAATACCACTGCCACTGCCACTTTTTCTTTCATCTAACTGGCTCCTTTATCATAATGTCAAAACATGTTTTGCTTATGATTTTATTATAAACTATAATTTCAATCTGTCAATACCTTTTTATAAAAAAATATATTTTTATAAAACAAAAATTAAAAAGATTCAACTCTGTATGTTATTATACAGAATTGAATCTCTGATTTCAATCATTTTTTAAATTTCTCAGTGGCGAGCCATTATTCCCGAACCAAGGCATGCGCATGGCCATTTTCTGTCACTTGAACACTTGCTACTTGACCATCTTGACCGACAACTATATCCAGGCTAGCTGCAGATCCATCTTGGGTGGAAATCAAGCCAGCATGGTAATGGCCTTGATCCAAGTTGTATTCATAGCTTCCAATTGTATAGCCCACTGCATCGCTACCCGGAGTTTGAATGGTTACTTGTCCACCTTGTCCGATGCTTACGCCTGTATCGCGACCGTCGGTCCAACTACCTGCTGCTCCTGAATAATCCCCTGAGGCATAGCTCAAGACACCTTTATAGCGTGGGTTCTCTGTCTTAGAGGCTTGTTCTTTGGCAGTCGTGCGACCTTCTTCCAAGCTAGGACGTTTTTGTTTTTCTGGTGCTGAGTTCACTACTGGTTTTGTTTCTTTGGAAGGAGTTGGAACCAGGCCTTGACTGGCTTCTGGAACTCTTGGTGTCACTGGAGTTGATGGTTTTTCTTGGCTCGCTTGTGTTTCGCTCGAAGCGATGGCAGGAGATTGTGCAACTTCTGTGCTTTGTGTGGTTTTGCTTGCGGTCTTTTTCTCTTCTTTTTTACTAGTAGAGCTTTGTTTCACTTGCGCAATTTTACTAGTTGAAGATGGACTGGTTTCCTTTTTCTTTTCTGATCCACATCCGCTTAAGAGAAGAGCAGCTGTTAGAGCAAGGGTAAATAGACTAAAGAAGGTTCCTTTCATTTTCATGGCAATACCTCTCTTTTTGTAACATTTGTTACATTTTGTAATATAATTGTAACATTTATCTATAGGGAAGTCAAGAGGATTTGCAAGTCTTATAAAAAATAGAAACTAGTTTCAAAAAAGAGTGAACAAATGGAGCCCTACTCCAAGCATTCACTCTTTTTCTTATTGATAAACTTCTTGATAAAATTCGATGGTATCTCCATCTTGGACAGTTGTTTCTGCTGCCCCTTTTGGTGCCATCTCTCCATTAATCTTGTACATCCAATAAAGTCCCTTGCTTTCGTCCTGGGCTACGCCATCGATCGAGGTGATGAGGCCACTCTTTTCCTCAATCTTGTAGTTAGCTTTCAGGACTTCCATCAGGTTGGCTTTTTCAGCAACCTTCAAGGTCTTGCTATGAGCTTCTTTCCCTTCAGGGGCGATACTGACCGTAATGGTAATTTGTTTTTCTTTCGCTACTTGTGAGCTTGAAGCTGAGCTTTCCGTAGTCGATGGTGTGCTTTGTCCGCAACTGACCAATACAAGAGCTGCTAGGACAGCAAAGAAACTATAAAGTGTTTTTTTCATGATACAATCTCCTAAATACTACATAAAGTAGAGGGTAAAAACAGGCGGTGGAAAGGGCGTGGGCTAGGTTAAAGCTAAAGCCATTCACCAGGGCATAGGTCCACCAGGGCATGTGGTAGAGAACAGCATAAAGACTGTCAATCAGCACCCCGTAGAGAAAGGATAAGATACCGACCACTAGGGTTTGGACTTGCAAAGACAAGTGGCGGTAAAGCCCCCGCCAAAGAGTCAAGAGGAGGCCAAAGGCCAGTATCTGAGCGAGCACCACTGGGCTCATCCCCAAGAGAAAAGCCGAGGTAAACATGGTGACCGCCATCACCAAACAGGCAAATTGCCAGTCTTCAAATAGCACCAGTAAAAAGAAAATGGCACTAATGGGTTGGACATTGGGCAAGAAGGCAAAGGCTTGTCTCAGCACCACACAGAGGGCTGCTAAGAGGGTGATTCGGGTCAAGCGTTTGAGAGGCACTGCATATCCTCCTAGTCAATCGTGAAGTTAAGCTGACCAGACTTGACACCTACCTTGAGGGTTTGCCCTTCAGCCACTTCTCCTCTCAAGAGGATCTCTGCCAAGTAGTCTTCCACCTGAGTCTGGATGGTCCGGCGCAAAGGACGCGCTCCCATCTCTGGATCATATCCATGAGTCGCCAGCCATTTAAGAGCAGACGCTTGGAATTTCAGAGTAATGCCCTTCTCTGCTAGAGATTGAACTAGCGGTTTCACCATAATCTTGACAATCTCATGCATTTGGTCACTGGTCAAGCTATGGAAGACTACCTTCTCATCAATCCGGTTGATAAACTCTGGTCGATAGGTCTTCTTCAACTCTTCGAAGATGCGTTTCTCCATATTGGCTTGGTCAAAGCGAATATCCTTGGCGCCAAAGCCAACTGTCTTATCATCTCGTAAAGCGGTAGCTCCCAAGTTTGAGGTCATGATAATAATGGTATTGGAGAAATCTACCTTTCGTCCCTTGCTGTCGGTCAAGACACCGTCATCCAATACTTGCAAGAGAACATTAAAGATATCTGGATGGGCTTTTTCCACCTCATCAAACAAGAGGACTGAATAAGGTTTGTTGCGGACTTTTTCCGTCAACTCGCCCCCTTCTTCATAACCAACATAGCCTGGAGGGGCACCGTTGAGACGACTGGCCGCAAATTTCTCCATGTATTCACTCATGTCAAAGCGGATCAAAGCAGACTCATCATCAAAGAGGACCTCAGCCAGCGCCTTCGCGAGCTCGGTTTTTCCGACCCCAGTCGGACCGAGGAAGAGGAAGGAACCAATCGGCCGTTTGTGAGACCGAATTCCCGACTGATTACGACGAATGGCTCGGCTGATACTTGAGACAGCCTGATCCTGACCGATCACGCGCTTATGAAGTTCTGCTTCCAATTCAAGGTATTTCTTAGCCGCTGTTTGGGTTAGTTTCTCCACAGGAATGCCTGACAATTGACTGAGCGTCTTCAGGATATCCTCTTCCTTGACTTCTAGCTGGTAGCCTTTTGGACTGGCATCTTCTTTTAGTAACTGAGCAACTTTTTTCCACTGCCCCTTGAGCAAGGCTTGATCAGCAGCTGTCAGATCAGACTGAAGACCGGCTTGAGGCCCCTCATTTTGCACGGTCGCTGCCGCCTCATCCAAGAGGTCAATGGCGGAGTCAGGCAAGAGGCGACTGGTCAAATAACGATTGGCATAGACAACAGCTGTCTCAATAGCCGCATCCGTAATATGGACGCGGTGGTGACGTTCATAGGTCTTCTTGAGACCTTGCAAAATCGCGATGCTATCTGCGACAGAGGGTTGCTCAATCAAGACCTTAGCAAAGCGGCGTGACAGAGCAGCGTCTTTTTCAATGTGTTTTTGGTATTCTTCTTGTGTGGTCGCCCCTACGGTCCGCAAGGTGCCGCGAGCCAAGGCAGGCTTCAAGATATTGGCCGCATCCAAGGTAGAGTCAATCCCAGAGCCAGATCCCATAATGGTATGGAGCTCATCGATGAAGAGGATGACATGGCCATCTTCTTCAATATCATTGATGATGTTGTTCATCCGCTCTTCAAAATCTCCACGGAACCGCGTCCCTGCGACAACATTCATCAAGTCCAACTCTAAGACCCGCATTTTAGCCAGCTCCGTCGGGACATCTCCACTGGCAATCCGTTGGGCCAAGCCCAAAGCCAGAGCAGTCTTGCCGACACCAGCATCACCTACAAGGACCGGATTATTTTTCGTTTTGCGGCTCAAAATCTGAATCATCCGCGAGATTTCTTGATCCCGGCCAATCACCGGTTCCAAGCTGCCATTGCGAGCCATTTCTGTCAGATCCCGGGTGTAGTCTTCCAAACCACCGCTGGTAGAGGCTGGCATGCCCATCATATTTCCCATGGTTTGACGATTGGGTTGCTGGGCCCGATAGAGAGAACGAATGGCCTTGACAGCTTCCTTGTCCCAACCTGCTCGTTGCTCCAAGCTCTTACGAAGCTCGACGATTTTAATGCCCTCTTCCTGATCATCATAGCGGAAGCCGACATACTCCAATACTTGAGAAGCCAAGGTTCCCCGTTCTAAAAGAAGCGCCAAGAGGACATGCTCTGTTCCAAGACTTTTGGCATGGACTGCCTGGGCAATCTCTTGGGAACGTTTCATGATTTCTTCGACACGGAAAGAAAAAGGAAATACCTCATAGCGGCCATCCCGTTGGTAGACTTGACCCGTAATGTGCTCAGCCGCATCTTGAAAATCATCAATCTGCATAGGATAGTCACTTAAGACGGAACCAGCTACACTATAAGGATTATTGGCTAGGGCCACTAGGATATGCCAGGTATCTAGCGTTTGGGACTCAAAATGACCCGCCAAGATTTGAGCGGCTTCAATCGTTTCTAATAGGGCTTTTGAATAGTTCATAAGGAGATTACATTCCCTTTCTATCGACTTGTTGGATAATTTTTCGTAGGATATTGGCTCGTAAGCGATGGGCTTCACTTCCCAGAACCTCGTCTGTCGTCGTCACTGACAAAAGCTCTGCCTCTCTCTTTGTAAGGAGTTTTTCTTCAAATAGCATTTGAAGGATATCGCCAAAAACAGTCTGACTGATTTGTTCTCCGATGCTTGCGCCAAGCTCTTTTAGCATCTGGTGTTGATCTGAAAATTGGACCTTGCCAATCCGGATATAACCGCCACCTCCACGCTTGCTCTCTACGATATAGCCTCGACTTTCGGTGAAGCGGGTTTTGATCACATAATTGATTTGACTAGGAACAACTTGGAAGACATCCGCTAATTCGCTTCTCTTGAGCTCTGCGATGCCTGCTTGGGCCAGTAGCGACTTGATATAGGCCTCAATGCTATCTGATGTATTTTTACTTGCCATGATGCTCCTTTCTGACGTTTTCATTCTAGATAAGCTCTCTGCTTTTTAGAGGATCAAAAATGGTCTCATTATCCATGATGTTATTCTTGACCTTATCTGACTATTATACAATTTTTACGCCTGTAAATAAAGCAAAGACTACGTCGAGATGGAATCGGAGGACCCTTGTTGGTAGCCAGAAGGAGGCCAAAAAAGAGGCTAGCTATTGCTAACCTCTTGTAGAAGGGACTTTAGGATTTCCGACGAGCGTATTTCACTCTTCCGCCTAAGAAGCCTAAGCCGAGTAGTCCGATCCAAGCTAAGAAACTTGCCTTCTCTGATCCTGTCTGAGGCAGTTTTTCTTGGGACTGCACAGGGTCCGGAGTTACTGCTTCTACCTCAGGAGAAAGAGGAGTCTCTTTCGAAGCCGTCGGTTTCAAAATTGGAGCAATTCCACTTTCTTTTTTGTCTTCTGGAGGAAGGAGCTGTTTTGTTTCTTGTGAATCTTCACTAGGACTTGTTGGTAGCGGCACTTCGGGAATAATAGGATCTTCTTCCACTTCCTTCGTCCCGACTTCCGTAATCTGGTCCTGGGCCTCCACTTCGACAAAGGCATCGACTTCTGTCCGAATTTCTTTGCCTTCTTCTTGTCGAACCTCGATCAATTTCAATCGGCGTCCGACCTTCCCTGCTTGAAGGATCCGGCTTTCGCCCTTGGCCAAGTCCTTGTTCTCACGTGTTTGACTCTCAAATGGAATCTCCTCCGCTTCGATGAGAAGTTCTGGCTTTTCAAGAATCAAATCCCGAATACCTTCTTCTGGCCGTGTCTGCGTCAGCGGTTCATAATTGTGAACATCTCCTAAGATGGTTTCAAGGGCTTCGACTTGATTGGCTGCAGCAACCAAATCTGGTCGCTCTTGATCCAACAACTGAGTCAAGTCCGTCAATTGTCCTTGAACCGTCGGTTTGAGGTCTGCTTTCAAGCGATCGAGAGAAGTAGCCTTGATCTTTTCTACTCCTTCTCTGATGATCTGTTGCAGCTCTTCTTGACTGAGCAACTGACTATCTTTCCCTGATAGGATAAATCGGTCTACCTGGATGGCTCTGGATGATTGAGGGTCATTGAGGGCTGGATCCAGATGCAGGCGTAGCTGGTGGTAGCCTTTTGCTAGGCCTTGCAGATTGACCAAACTCTGGTCGAGCTTGCGTTGATCTCCATAGCCACTGAAATAATGATCGCCTTCGATTTCATAATCATGGCCACGACCTTCTTCGAAGGCTATTTCTTTTCCATCCAGAGTGACGCTGTAGAGCCCATGGCTTGGATCGACCACTCCTCGGACCTCCACACCAGTGCCCTTAAAGGTAATGGTCACTTCAATGTGTTTCTTGCCTTCCTCATCGGTCACTTGGTTAAAGCTGGACCAAGATTCTGTGCCATTTGAGAAGTTTTGATTGTCTGTCTCGTGGTGCCAACCCTCACTGTAATGCAGTTTTGGATCTTGATCATCCACTTCTTTGCGATTTTCTGGCAACTGGTCTTCATTCATCACTTGGACTGTCAGTTCTGGAATAAAGCCGACCAAGCTTCCTTGATCCGGATGCAGCAATTTGACCTTAAAGTCATAGACGTCGGTCGCTTTTCCTGCAAAATCAAGGGTTGGAACTTGGACTGTTTTTTCTGTCTCGCCATCTGCGAACTCAAGGGTGACGTTGGTATCTTTGTAGACCTTGCCATGAACCCCTGTTCCTGGTTCTGTGATTAATTTGAGACTGGCACTTCCTTTAGAGCCACCTTTTCTCTTGACGACAACTTGCGCTGGGTCGCCTTTCTTAACGGCTAGAGTTGGCTGAGCAAACTCAAAGAGACCCTTTTCTTGGTTATTGAGGGCATAAATCCCTTCCGTTGCGATCGCATCTCCCTTGCTATTGACCAAGGTCAAAGTGTGGGATCCTGCTGCCAAGTCCGGTGTTTCATAGACCTTTTGGCTGCGTTTGCGGCTTGGGCTTTGGATATTGACCGTCGCTAGTTTTTGGCCATCGACATAGACATCCATTTCCCCATGACCAGGGTCGACAGTTGCGACGACATAGGCCTTGGTGCCTTCAAATTGATAGGTCACGGAAGCTCCCTTTTCCTTGGTCCACATAGAGGTGCCTCGAACACCTTCTCCCTCTTCATTCCATTGGCTATTGGCCCGCTCAGCAGTCCGGTCGGAATGATAAGTCAAACCAAGCGGATAGCCATCGGTTTCTTCAATGCTGGCTGGCGTCTTATAGACAGAGACTCCGTTCAAGATTGGAGTAGCTTGGGCATCGGTGATGGACACCCGGATATAGCGACTATCAACTGGTTGCCCTTTGATCAAACGGCGATATCCTACGGTTGAACCAGCCCCAAAAGGAACCCATTGACCATTCACAGCCACATCAATGTTGAAACCAGAAATCCGTTGGCCTTTCTCGATCGTTTCCTTGAGCTCTACCACATCAAAGTGTTGCTCTTTTCCAAGATCGAGGACAAAAGAGCCGGTCTTGGCATCATCTGCAGGTGCCCAACTGGTCTTTTCATCGCCATCTGTCAAATGGCTGGCTGAATAATGAGCATTGCGTCGTGTCGAGTCAGCTTCTACCAAAGCTCCTGCCGCATAGTCCACACTGTAGAGCTGGTCCATGGTCTGACGGAATTCTTTCAAACGGGCTACATCGGCATCCGCAAATTTCCCATCTTGATTGGGTGGAATATTAAGCAAGAGCGGGGTTCCACGGCCGACTGATTTGAAGTAAATGTCCATCAATTCGCGCAAGGACTTAGGCTCTTGGTTGTCATGGTAGAACCAGCCGGAGCGAATGGAAACATCCGCTTCTCCCACTGAGTATTGCTTCCCTTCTGGATCCCCGTGATTGAGGTAACTATTGGATGGATTGTTGCGGATCTTATCCGGATTGACCTTATGCCAAACTGGATCTCCAGCGATTCCCTTTTCATTTCCGATCCAACGAACATTGGTGGGCTCAGCTGAGAAGATGGCAATGTCCCCTTGGGCCTTACGAATGGCATCAAACCACTTGTCGAAGGTATAGGTGACTTTTTGAGCCCCATCGCCCCGCGCTCCATCCATCCAGACTTCTACGAACTTGCCCTTGTTTCCATATTTTGGATCTTCAAGGATTTCTTTGAGCTGGTTGAGATAGTATTCGTTGTATTGGTCCTCTGTATCCACATGGTAGAGCGGGCTGTGAGCATCCCAAGGCGAGAGGTAGACCCCCATATCCATGTCATACTTGCTGGCAGAAGCAGAAACCTCGGCTAGGATATCGCCTTTTCCTTCCTTCCAACCACTTTTAGCAATGGTATGGTCGGTGTATTTAGAAGGGTACAAGAGGAAGCCATCGTGGTGCTTGACGACCATGATCGTCCGTTTAAAGCCCGCGTCTTTCAGGGTTTTGATCCACTGATCGGTATCCAGATGCTCTGGATAGAAATAATAAGGATCTTCTTGCCCATCTCCCCACTCACGATCATAGTAAGTATTCATCCCAAAGTGGATGAAAGCTGCTAGCTCTTCGCGGTGGTATTGCATCTGAGCCTTGCTTGGAAGTGGTCCATAATCCGCAATCTCAGGCTCCTCATCTAGAGAAGTGGCTGGTTGACTTGCTTCTGTCCCTTGGCTGACTGTGCGATTTTCTTTCTCACTAGTAGCTGGTGAAGGCTGTTCTGATTCTTCTTGGTGCTCGTTCACAGTTTTCTCCTCCTTTCCTTGATCTCCTGCATTGCTCGTTTCAACCCGTTCTTCACGTGGTTCACTATTCTCAGCTTGTTCCTCTGCGTA
Organism: Streptococcus australis; assembly: GCF_019930045.1. Taxonomy (GTDB): domain Bacteria; phylum Bacillota; class Bacilli; order Lactobacillales; family Streptococcaceae; genus Streptococcus; species Streptococcus australis_D. The sequence goes on from NZ_JAHZQQ010000018.1 coordinate 23,865, forward strand.
ACTGGTAGTGACTCCTAAAAAACAAGTCGCTACGACTACCGAGCAGACGCCTACTGAGAGTTTACGAATGCCAAATCGATTTCTCTTATCAAATAATCTTTTTCCCATACTCTATTCCTTTATGTCACCAGGTAAAGAGGGTGGGGCTTCCCCATCCTCCTTCTTTTACCTGTGAACTTTTTTCCGTTATTTGCTAGTTTCTCTAGCTGTTTTACTTGGCTTTATTGGCTCTTTTTTTCTGATTGTCCAGCACAGCACTGGCAAGGCCTGCCGCTAGGATTCCAGCAACGAGGCTTGCGACGCTTTCTTCCGTTCCTGTATTTGGTAATGTACCTTCGGAAACTGAAGTTGCTGAAACTGCTGGTGTTTGAGCTGTTTTCTTGACTTCCTTCACTGCTGAAACGATTCCTTTCTGACTGACAGGTTCCACCCCAACAGATGACTTAGAAGTTTCTGTTAGTTCTGGTCTTTCTGAGCCATGAGGATGTTCTGAGTTCGGAAGCGGTTGTGGCTGAGGTGCTGGCTGTGGCTCTGGTTGTGGTTCTGGCTGCGGTTGTGGCTCTGGTTGTGGAGTGTCTGGAAGTACTTCTTTCGTGCCCACCTCTGTGATTTCTGCCACTGGATCTAGCTCTACAAAGGCATCCAGTTCCTTCCGGCTTTCCACACCATTTTCTTGAGAAACTTCCACCAAGCGCAATTTGCGGCCTTTTTGACCTTCTTGAACCACACGTTTCTCACCTTTTGGAAGTTCCGCATTTGGACGTTCTAAGCGTTCAAAGTCCATTTCTTCTGGCTCAATCACCAACTCTGGTTTGGTATGAACCAGATTCTTGACCCCTTCTTCAGGAATGGCCGAGCCTGTAGGAAGCGGACTTCCTGGTAATGTGAGGGAAGTCACCTCTACTGGAAGACCATGCAGACTGGCTATTGATCCTGAACCAAGTCCTATCACGCTTGCACCCGCATCATTTCTACCAGCCTTAAAGAGGAGGGTATGAGCGTCTTTTTGCGTTACAAAGGAAAGGCTATTTCCATTTGAAAGGGTAAGAGTCGTTGGCTCTGTTACCAAGACTTCGTGGTTGAAGCTAACTGCCAACAGTCCTTCTTCTGTTTCTTCCAACTTTGTAGCAAGAACTTTTGTATCATGGTGAGCTCCGGTTAAGAAGGTCCAGTTGAATTTCTTAAAGGAAAGAGTGTAAGGATTTCCTCCAGACTCATAGTGTTCGTACAAGAGCCCAAACTCATCCGGTCCGATTTGTTGAAGAGAATTGTAGGCATACTCTCCGTCTTGGATCAAGTAATGGTGAAGCCAAGTCAGTTGACCATCTTCCTCTACACGAGCAACGCGAATGTAGCCATTCTTACGGCCTGGACCATTGGCATTGGCTAGAAGGATGTATTCTTTGCCATCCTGAACTGTATGAGTCGCTGCCATTTGGACATAGACATCTGGCACATCATAGCGGTCTACATGGTTATCCCATGTTAGCCCACCATCATGACTTGTTGCTACTTGTAAGTCGCCGGTTAAACCTCGCATAAAGAGTTTCAACTGGCCATTATTGAGTTGTACGACTGAGGACTCTGTATTTTGAGCATAGTAGTCACTCATGGTGCTGGAATCAATCACTGTCCCATCTGTAAGGGTTCGATTGTCATTGACACCGCCACCTAGTTGCCATGTCTTCCCATGATCGTCTGAATAAATCACACGAGAGGATTGAGAGCCATTGAGGTGGTGGGTACGGTTGGTCGTATAGGTTGGAACAATGATGCGGCCTTTATGCGGTCCTGTATGGAGAGTAATTCCCACTCCAGGTCCCACACCAAAGAATTTCATCCAATCAGCCTTGACCATTGGGGTGATATCTTGAGGGGCTGACCAGGTCTTCCCATCATCATCACTGTAAGACATCCATAGATAGCTTTCTTTAGCAACTCTAAATGGAGAAGTTTTATTCGTTGTAAAGTAGATATTGCCTAGCAATTGATCACCTTGGTATAGGTCTCCCTTGTCGCTGTAAGATGGTTTAACAGGATCTACAACAACTCGATAATCGGTCGCTTCACCAGCTGGTGTGTAAACAATTCCATCTTCACGAATGGTATAGCCAGCTTCTTCCCCTTCTCGGTACAAAATCTGATAGGTTTTCCCATTGATTGTCTTGTAGGCTTCTTCTTTTTCATCTGACATTCCAAAGATACCTTTGCCCTCTGGAAACATATCATAGACTGAAAAAATTCGTTTAGTCTCCGGATCTTGCACCAAGACCATATCGATATTGACTGGTGAACCAATCGTTGGATCGTCCGCTTTTGGATTGTCTCGCAAATTCGTAACTGTAATCCGATCGCCCCATGTTTGTCCATTGTCCTCACTTCGTCTGACAACCATACCGATATCACCCCAGTCATAGTGGTGCAATCGACGTTCATCAGCTCCAGCAATCAAGGTTCCTTTGTCAGTCTTCAACAAAGCAGGAATACGATAGCTCGCAATTCCATCTGGATTGGTTTGCCCATCCTCACCTCCTGTAAAGATATCCACCTTATCTGTCAAGACTCCACCCTCCGGCATTTTATCTGGAAGTGGTTGGCGCAGGAATAGTTGGGAACGTTTTGCTACTTCTTCTGCTGTAAATGGACGGTTATAAATGGTTAAATTCCGAACTTCAAGCGGACTACCCCAGACCTCTTCAGATCCTCGACGAGTCGCACCAATTTGCATATGGGTCACATCTGGCTGATCGAGTAAGAAACGACCTGATTTAGAACTTACTTTAGAAAGCACACCGTTCACATATAAGGCAATTTCTCCTTCTGGACTGTTATTATCCGGACGTTTTACTGTTACGGTAATAGAATTCCATTCACCCTTCTTCACAGACAATGGCGCTTCGTTAAAGGAATCGTAGAACTGATGACCATTGCTATCTCGGCCCTCGACGATAGGGACACCATTGTTCACTGCAATTGTGAAATATTCATTGTTATGACTAGCTGATGATACTGAAAATAGATTGTAGAAATTTGGAGCTTGGGAATCTGCCTTGTATTCGATATGAATAGTTGCTTCGCTTAATTGCTTCGCCACTTCAAGATCCGCGCTCAGATCAACTTTTTTATCCTCTGCATGGATTGTTTCCTTGTCCTTATAGACAAGAAGTTCATCTTTTACGAAAGGTCTACGCGCCACGTCATCACGCTCAATCGGTGCTGGATCATCTGGAACTGCATCTTTTGTAAAATGAAGACGGTATTCTCGCGTCAAACTTCCATCCTCTGCAGTCACTCTCACCAGTGCAGGCAAGCGTGGATCATCTGCCTGAACCACCGTCACTGCTGCTCGTCCTTTTGCTTGAGCTGTCACCTTTGGCAACGAATCCTTGTAAGAAATAGTGTAGTCTTGCTGCGCCATTCGGAAATTGTTGAGAGGGCTACCACCTACCGAAATGTCTGCTTCAATATCCTTATCCGCATTTTCTTCAGGAGAATAAAAACCTAATTCGACAATGCCAATTCCTTTCTTATCATCCTGTCTTTCCATTCGGAAACGCATAGCTTTTGCAGATGTTGGTTCATATTCGAGGATCGCTTTTGCACCAGATACTATGGGTGAAGTGAGTCTATAGTCAACTTTTTCCCAATTTTCAGCCTTATAAAGAGGATGCTCCGGTGTGTAGCGAAGATTCGAATAGTATTCTGGAATCGTAAAATCCGGTCCAATATATTTTTCTAAAACCAATTTAGACGGAGTTCCCGTCTCCTTATCAGCAAAGAATTGGACCTTGGCATGATCCGATGTCTTTTCAACAATGTTCCCATCTTTTTGGTAAATGACTCCAACTGAAACTTCCTTACCTTCCGGATTTGAACTCCAATTCGTCCATCTATAGCGCTCATCAGTATAGCCATCATTGATGTAATCCACATAATCCTTTGGATTCGATGTGATGTCATTGCTTTCCGTTGCAAAAGAACGATTCCCTTGCTCATCGTATTCTTCATTCAGTGAGAGGTTTTCAGCTTTTTTATCTGAAATTCGAACCTTCATAGTCGTTGTAAGTGGGGTCCCCACCACCTTACCTTTAACAACCAATTCTTTAGCTACTTTCAGATCTGTTTCACTGACTGGCTCCCACTCCGTTTCGGCCTCTTTTACTTCAAACTGGTCTCCCTTAGGAGAATAGACAGGAACTGTCGTCGGCAAATTCAGAGACTCTCCTCGTCTTATAAAACGACTATATTCTTGAGCAGCAACGGGTTCAACAGAAGCAATGGTATTCGTTTCCCTTGTAGCAGATTCTGTTAGGTGTTCGCTATTTTCCGATTTCCGTTCTTCCCCCTGATCTCCTATATTGCTCGTTTCAACCCGTTCTTCACGTGGTTCACTATTCTCAGCTTGTTCCTCTGCGTAGCTGGTAGTGACTCCTAAAAAACAAGTCGCTACAACTACCGAGCAGACGCCTACTGAGAGCTTGCGAATGCCAAATCGATTTTTCTTATCAACTAATCTTTTTCCCATATTCCATTCCTTTATGTCATCAGGTAAAGAGGGTGGAGACTTTCCCCATCCTCTTTCTGTTACCTGTGAACTTTTCACCGTATAGTTGCTGGCTTATCCAGCTTTTTACTTGGCCTTATCGGCTCTTTTTTTCTGATCGTCCAGCACAGCACTGGCAAGGCCTGCCGCTAGGATTCCAGCAACGAGGCTTGCGACGCTTTCTTCCGTTCCCGTATTTGGTAATCTACCTTCGGAAACTGGAGCAGCTGAAACTGCTGGTGTTTGAGCTGTTTTCTCGACTTCCTTCCCTGCTGCATCTGTCCCTTCCTGACGCACTGCTTTGACCTCAAGAGATGCTTGAGGAGTTGAGGTAGCTACTGGTCCTTCTGAGCCATGAGGATGTTCTGGGTTCGGAAGCGGTTGTGGCTCTGGCCGTGGTTGCGGCTCTGGCTGTGGTTGCGGCTCTGGCTGTGGTTGCGGTTGTGGCTCTGGTTGTGGCTGAGGTTCTGGCTGTGGCTCTGGTTGTGGAGTGTCTGGAAGTACTTCTTTCGTGCCCACCTCGGTGATCTCTGCCACTGGATCTAGTTCTACAAAGGCATCTAGTTCCTTCCGGCTTTCCACACCATTTTCTTGAGAAACTTCCACCAAGCGCAATTTGCGGCCTTTTTGACCTTCTTGAACCACACGTTTCTCACCTTTTGGAAGATCCGCATTTGGACGTTCTAAGCGTTCAAAGTCCATCTCTTCTGGCTCAATCACCAACTCTGGTTTGGTATGAACCAGATTCTTAACCCCTTCTTCAGGAATGGCTGAGCCTGTAGGTGCTTTTGCGGAGAGAGAAAGTTGATATACTTTTTTGAGCTTGCCATTTTCTGAGACAACCTTGACAAGAACTGGAGCATTGACACTTTTAGCATCCACGACCGTAACGGCTGTTCCATTCTTGCCTTGTGCTGAAACGATTGGACGGTCTCCCTCATACTCTAGATGATAATCTGTCACATCTGGGTTAAATCCTTCTAGGTCTTTGCCATTCACTTGGATCGTAACGTCAGTTGTTGCCTGGGCCTCTTCTGTTGGAGCATAGGCGCTCAATTCAACGATTCCAATTCCTTTTAGATGTTCATCACGGACCATTCTTAAACGGATGGCTTTGGTTCTGGTTTCGTTGAAGCTGAGGTTAGAGATATAACCAGGTTCAAAGGCATAATCCAAGCTGTACGGGATTTCTTCCCAGTTAGAGGCCTGGTTAAATGGATGATCTGGAAGATTCTTCAGATTGCCATAATCATCCGGAACATCAAAGTCTGGACCAATGTAGCGTTCAAGAACAGTTTTCGTTGGCAGACCTGTTTCCTGATCTGCAAAGAAGTCGACCGCTACTTTATTGACCAAACGCTCTGTTACTTGACCATTTTTCTTGAAGATAAGACCAGCAAATACTTCAGTTTGATCCGGTTCTCTCTTCCAGTTGGTCCAGCGATAGTACTCGTTGTAGCCACCATCATTGATGTAATCGATATAGTCGATTTGATTTGGATCGAGATCATTGGTTTCACTAGCAAATGCCCTGGTATCTTCTGCATTGTAGTCACGGTTCACAGAGAGGTTTTCTCCTGTCTTTTCTGACACCCGGACGGTCAGCTGAGCTGTCAGATCATAGCCAATGACTTTTCCTTCCAGCGTGAAGCTACCTTCGTGAGAAAGTGCATCAGCTGGTAGAGGCTTCCAGTCCACTGTAAGTTCCTTGCGTTCATAGCCTGTATCCCCTTGGAAGTAAACGCCTACGGTAGATGGTAGAACCAGATCTTGACCGACTTTCACAAAGCGGCTACCTGCTTCCACTGCTACTGGAGCAGCTTGTTTCAGTTTTTCTGCATCGCTTGTGAGATGGAGGCGGTATTCTTGTAAGATGGTGCCATCTTCCGCTTTGTGGATGACACGGATTGGCTCCCCTTCATGGACACTTGGCACAACCGTTGCAAGACCGTGATGGCTGGCTGTCGCTTCCACTTGTGGATAAGCCCGATCACGCGCATCGATGTAGTAATCGGTCACACTTGGGTTGACACCTGGCAATACATCGCCATTGACGCGAATGGTCAACTGGCTCTTCTCTTCTGCCGCAACCTTATTGGCAAAGATCTGAATCTCTGAAATAGAGCTTCCACGCTTGCCTTCTGGCGTCTTCATACGGATACGAACAGCATAGGTGTTGACTTTATCAAAACTGAAATGATTCATCTTGCCAGCTGCTACCGGTTCTTCAACGGTTAGGTTGCTGACTTCTTTCCAGTTAGCTGGATTGTTAAATGGATGGTCTGTTTCGTCTTTGACACGATTTGGATTGCTTGGAACTGTTGGGATTTGTTCCCCTGTATAGTACTCAATCACATACTCACTTGGAGCCCCAACGCCGTGGTCTTCGTGGAAACCAACATGGAGGTTGTCCACTGCTCGCTTGGTCAAGATACCAGAATCCCCAAACAAGATACCGACAGAATCTTCCGCATTGTTACGGCCCCAGTTGGTCCAACGGTTAGCCGGAGCATCGGTAAAGGAGATGACCTTGTCATTGACCTTAGCGACTGGATCTGCATCGTTAGAGTCACTTGCAAAAGCGAGTGGCAGGACAGATCCTGTCCATTGCTCTGCTACGTTGGCCCCCTTGACTGTGTTTGCGGAAACACGAATATGAAGACGTGTTGGAAGATCCGTTCCTTCTACACGACCGGCTAGGACAACTTCTCCTTCTTTAGCCAAGAGTTGCGGATCGACCGCATCCCAGGCCACCTTAGCTGTATAGGTCTTACCATTAGAGTGATAGGTCCGCACGCTTTCTGGAAGAGCTGGTTTTTCGCCGACTGGAGTGGTGGTGCTGACTTCTTCTACAGCGATAATGCCTTCAACCGTCACTTGAGCTTGGGCTTCTTTTTCCACACCCTCAACATGACCTGTGACTGTAAAGCTATGGTAATCCTTGACTTGATCTGCGGTTACAGCATCCCAGGTCACGCGTTTTTCTTTCGGGAATCCCTTGTCATACTCGACCAAGACGGTCTCTGGAAGAGCTGGCATCACGTTTCGATCCGTACTAATCCGTACAGGACGCACCTTCACAACCGTCTTTTCTTCTGGATTTGGCGTGATGGTAAAGCTGACTTCTCCCTTTTGTCCTTGGAAGTTGGCTTCTAAATGAACCAATCCTGCTTCCCGCAATTCTAAACCTTTATTGGTTGCGACGGCTTTTCCTTGGCTACCAGTTCTTGTCTTCACATCAATTTGATCTGCTTTGAGACTTGCCTGGCTACCATCTTGGTAATGGGCAATGACTTCAAGTGGTACCGTTTGGTCTTCCTTGAGTTCCTGTCCTTCTGGCAGACGCAATTCCAAACGCTCGATCTGTGGACTTTCTTCTTGGAATTGGACCACATAGGTCTGTACAGCTCCCGTATCCTTAGCCGTTACAAAGATTTGGGCTTTCAAACCATTTTCGCGATTAGCTTGTAGGACCGTCACTTGAGCATTTTCTGCACTTGCTGTGACTTGACCTGGCTCTTGACCATAAGCGAGGGAACGGAAAATGGTATGGTTGCCGCTACCAAATTTTGGAAGAGCTACTCCATCTAACTGAACCGTTGGTTTCTTAGCCTTGGCTACATCTCCTCCTGCAACCACTAGTGTCGCTTGGACCGTTTCCCCATTGCCTAGGAGTCCTGTCGCTTTCAAGCGAGCACCTGGTGTGGACAACTGATCTTCTTGACCAGCTTCCAAGGTCCATTGATCGACCTCATAGTGGGCAGTGGTCCCATCTGTGAAGACTAATTGCACAGCCTTATCCACCGTTGCTAGATCTTCTCCCTGTGGGATTTGTTTGATAACTGGAAGGACTTGTTCCACGCCGATCACATCGACCAGAGCTTCGACCGTGCGTCCTTGAACATGACCGGTCACACGGACTTGGCCTGCACGGCTATAGTCTGCCGCATCCCATTCAACGGCTTCTTCTTGGGCCTTGCCATCACTATAGACCACATTGACCTTACTTGGTAAGGTTGGTTTTTCTCCTAGATAAGCACTTTGTCGAACAGGTTCCACACCTAATACAGTGCGTTCTGCTTGGTCCTTCTTACCTGTAAAGAGACTGACTTGGTCTGACTGCAAGCGGTCTGAGTCTGCATACAGGGTAAAAGCACCTGCTTGCTCAGTTGATTTGACAATGACCACCCCTTTGCCGTTGAAGGCTTTGCGTTGCCATGAGCCATCTTCCTGCGCTTTGTAGCGTTCACGGCTGGCTTGTTCCCCATTATCGACACCGACAATTTGGCCTTGTCCATGCAAATGGAAATGTACCAAATTATTGGCAGTTGGTACAACACGACCTTCTTCATCGACGATTTCATAGGTAATATAGGTCAAATCCTTACCGTCCGCTGCAATCGCGTGTTCTTCTTTCAACAAACGAACACCCGCAGCCTTTCCAGCTGTTTCGACTTGATCTTTCGCGATCACTTCTCCTGCTTCGTTGCGCGCAATAGCTTCCACTTTACCTGGTACATAAGGGACCAACCACTCTAGATAGAGTTCATCCGGATTTGCCCCTTCTTGGTAGGTTCGGCCATCAGCTGTAGTCTTCTTGGTAAAGGTCTTGACTCCTTGTGATTCCCCATTGACAATCAATTCCACACTGTGGGCATTGGAGAAGGCACGAACAGGAATCCGACCTTCTTCATCCATGACACGATTGGCTAATTCTGGATTGTCCCAGTTCCAATGTGGTAAGAGATGGACCATTGGATGTTTCTCAGCTGATACCCATTGACTTTGGTAGAGATAAAAATCATTCTTTGGAAGGCCGGCAGTATCGACAATACCGAAATAAGAACTTTTCACAGGTGTGTCATTTTGGTTGTGCCATGGTGTTGGCTCACCGATATAGTCGGTACCTGTCCAGATAAATTGACCTGCATAACCGGCATGATCGCGGTCAAAGGTCCAAGAGGCGGTTGCTGTCCGCCCCCAACCAACCCGGTCATTGCCGTAGTCTGATTGTTCATAGTGGCGGTCTTCTTGGTTGCTGCCGACCCACTCTCTTTCAGGATGGTAGTAAGAGCCCCGCGTCCGCGTTGCAGAAGAGGTTTCAGAACCATAAATGAGCCAGTTTGGATGTTTAGCGCGTAGGCTTTCATAGTTGGCCTCTGAGTAGTTAAATCCAACCGCATCGAGCTCTGCCGCTACCTTTTCATGCCCTCCTGATCCATCACCAAAGCGGAATTTATCAGCTCCCATGGTGACATAGCGAGTTGCATCCACTTCCTTGATGGTCTTGACCAGACGACGAACGGTTGCGACAGACTTATCAGATCCATCTGCTTCACCGACTTCGTTACCGATTGACCACATCACAATAGAAGGATTGTTCTTGCCTCGCTCTACCATGGTCCGAAGGTCATAGTCAGACCACTTATCCCCTTTTCGAGCTTCTGGATGCGTTGCATCCTTTTCAAAGAATCGACCGTAATCGTATTGTTTCTTGCCACCATACCAGGTATCAAAGGCTTCTTCTTGGACCATCAAGCCCAACTCAGCCGCAATTTGCAGGGTTTGTTCACTCGCTGGGTTGTGGGTCGTCCGAATGGCATTGACCCCCATGTCCTTCATCTGTTTGAGACGGCGGTATTCAGCCTTGTAATTTTCCTCAGCTCCGAGGGCCCCATGATCATGGTGAAGGGAAACACCGTGGAATTTCGTAGCCGCTCCGTTAAGGAAGAAGCCCCCTTCTGGTGTCCAGTTGAGATAGCGATAACCAAAACGTTCCTTTTGCACATCGACCAATTGCGAATCCCGATAGACCCGTGTATACAGAGTATAAAGGGCTGGGTTATTGGTTTTGACATCCCAGAGCGTTGGTTTTTCAACATGAAGGGTATGAGACAGGTTGATCTCTTGACCAGCCAAAACGGATTGCACTTCACTGCGTACCTTTTCACTGACCACTTGACCATTTTGATCGACGATTTCGTATTCCGCATAAATACTGTGGGCTTGATCATCTTGGTTGACAATACGACTCTTCACAAGGGTATCGACTGCCCCATTCTGTTGTTCTTCTAATTTTGGACTAGTGATGGTGGTTCCATACTTAGCCACATGGACCTTGTCCGTCACACTGAGTTTGACATCACGATAAATCCCACTTCCAGAATACCAACGGCTACTTGGTTGTTGGTTGACCACATGAACCGCGATGGTGTTTTCACTTCCATCCGCATTTAAATAAGGGGTAATATCATAAGAAAAGGCATTGTAGCCATTTGGATAATGACCCACAAATTGTCCGTTTACATAGACTTTCGAATCCATGTAAACTCCACCAAATTCCAAGCGGACTTTCTTATCTAAATCTTTGTCATCCAAACGGAAGGTCTTGCGATACCAAGCATCCCCACCGTTTAATTGTCCCCCTTCATTTTGAGCCGGAGAATTGTGATCGAAGTCAAAGAAGATTGACCAATCATGTGGCAAATCTAATTTTTTCCAGTTTTTGATATCCACCTGGCGACCTTCTGCACCAGGAGCTGCGTTTAACTTGAAATACCAGTCCTTGTTAAAGTCTCGTTCGCGATCTTGCACCATGTCCTCCGCTACTTGTTTTTGATCCTTGGTAGCCTCTTCAGTAGCCCCAGCAGACCGTTCACTTGTTTGTGGTTCCACCTGTGGCTTTTCGATTTCGCTCTCATTTCTTTCAGGAGTAATCACAGCAGGTGCCTCTAAAGTTGTTGAAGCTTTATCACTTGTCCCAACCTCTCCATTCGTCACCTCTGACGCTTCCCTTGTAGCTGTCATCTCCTCTTCTGTTACAGCTCTTCCTTCTTCTTCAGCTAAGACAGATGGAGCTCCAAAAAAAGATACACCGATTAATACAGAACAAGCTCCAACCGCGAGCTTGCGAATACTAAATACACTGCGCTTTTCAAAAAAAGACTTTCCCATATTTAACCTCCTCTTGGGATTTTTAACAATGTAAGCGCTTTCTAAAATGCGTTTGCAAAAAAAGAAACTCTACATTTTAACTATACCAAAAGTTGAGGCTTAAACAAGAGAGCTAGCTAAGAATATATAGTTTGTACTGAAAGAACTATACTTTGTCGAACTGATTTTTATTAGCAAAAATAGCCTTGTCTAGAGAATTAATCTATAATAACATTTCTTTCATATACGAGAACTTGAGAAAGAAATCGTGAGGATGATCCCAATTTAATACAAAGGATTCGAGCTCCCTCTATTTTCATGCCTTCAAAAGGGATTCTCCTGTCTGAAATAGTTGTCATTCCAGCGGAGATAAGGTAGAATGAAAAGGATGAATTGAAAGGATGACACATGAACTACATTATTACTTTTTTGATCTCCATGATTCCTCTGGTAGAACTTCGTGGAGCTGTTCCCTACGCCATCTCTAGCGGAATTCCTCTTTTGCAAGCCCTCCTGATTGGGGTCGTTGGCAACATGCTTCCTGTCCCTATTATTTTCTTTTTCGCTCGCCATATCCTGGAGTGGGGGAAAGAAAAGCCTGTTATCGGGAATTTCTTTACCTGGTGTCTCAACAAGGGACATCGTGGAGGACAAAAACTAGAAGAAGCTGCAGGGGATAAGGGAATCTTTTGGGCCCTACTCCTATTCGTCGGTATTCCCTTACCAGGAACTGGAGCCTGGACTGGAACCCTCGCCGCCTCTATTCTAGACTGGGACTTCAAACGGAGCGTCCTTGCTGTTATGCTGGGAGTTGTCCTAGCAGGTCTCATCATGGGATTTCTCTCGCTCCTCTTTGGACTGGATACCTTTGCGCATTAATCACTAAAAGGACTGAAACATCTGTTTCAGTCCTCTTAGTATGTAGACAACCTATTTTTTACATGATAAATTGCAAGAATAAGTGCAACATTTACTTGAACTCATCCTCTAGAGCTTCACAAGCAGTTCTGTAAGCTAA
>NZ_JAHZQQ010000019.1 GCF_019930045.1 Streptococcus australis
AGCTTACAGAACTGCTTGTGAAGCTCTAGAGGATGAGTTCAAGTAAATGTTGCACTTATTCTTGCAATTTATCTCATAATAAAACTCCTTTAAGTTTCTATAGTTTGAAAGAAGGAAGACCTTCAAATAAAATGATAGCGTTTACGACTTCATTGTAGTCTCTCTACACTTTATAGTCAAATCAAATAAAAAGGCATCATAAAAATATAATCTTTCTGAAAGTTGAGATAATTGAAAGAACCTATGAGAAAGGTATTTTCGTTTTCAATTCTTCTTTTCACACAAAAAAGCAAGTTTCGAACCGACTATTAACCGGTAGAAACTTGCTTTAACTTTTATAGATATCCTCTCCTATTTCCGATACATCTTCACTTGTAGGTAGAGATCGTTATAGACGCCCAACCACTTCTTACCAAGTTGTTCATAGACTTCTAAGTTCTTTAGTGTGTCATCACTTGGGTAGAAGGCCTGGTCCTCTTGGACCTCTTCTGGTAGCATCTTCTTAGCTTCTTTGTTCGGCGTGGAATAACCGACATAGAGAGCATTCTTATATGCATTTTCTGGGCGAAGCATGAAGTTGATAAAGGCATAAGCTGCTTCTTTATTCTTCACGGTTTTTGGAATGACAATGTTGTCAAACCAAAGGTTGCTAGCTTCTGATGGGACGACATAGCGGAGGTCCTCATTGGCCTCTAGCATTTGACTGGCTTCACCGGAGAAGGTCACCCCAATAGCCGCATTGTTCTGGATCATGTAGCCTTTCATTTCATCGGCTACAAGGGCCTTGATATTGGGCATCAAGGTATAAAGCTTATCGACAGACTCTTGTAATTGCTGAGGATCCTTGGAGTTGAGGCTGTAGCCTAAGCTATTGAGTCCAATCCCCATTACCTCACGCGCCCCATCGTACATCATAATGTCATTCTTGTACTCTGGTCTCCATAGATCAGCCCAGTGTTCTGGAGCTTTGTCGACCATCTTGGTGTTGTATATGATACCAAGGGTCCCCCAGAAGTAAGGAACTGAGTACTGATTGTCCGGATCAAAATCCAGGTTCAAGAAGCGTGGGTCGATATTGTCTAAGCCTTTCAGTTTAGACTTATCTAATTTTTCAAGCAAGTTTTCGTCCATCATCTTGGCGATCATGTATTCACTTGGAATCGCTATATCGTAAGCCGTCCCCCCTTGCTTGATCTTGGTGTACATGGCTTCATTGGAATCAAAGGTATTGTATTGGACTTGAATGCCTGTCTCCTTGGTAAATTCCTTGAGCAATTCTGGATCGATATAGTCTCCCCAGTTGTAGATGACTAGCTTGTCACTGTCTTTTGGATTGGTTTTGGCTTCAAGACGGGCACTTAGTCCCGCTAACACGAGGATAACCACGACAATCCCTAGCAAGAATGAATAGAGTTTTTTCATACTGTCTCCTCCTTCTCTCTAGTGATGAAGTAATAGCCGACCACCAGTAAGATACTGAAGAGGAAGACCAGGGCAGAAAGGGCATTGATATTCAATGAAATCCCTTGGCGAGCCCGTGAGTAGATCTCAACAGACAAGGTCGTAAACCCATTTCCTGTAACAAAGAAGGTCACCGCAAAGTCATCCAAGGAATAGGTAAAGGCCATAAAGTAACCAGCAATGATGGCAGGTGTCAAATAAGGAAGCATGATTTCCTTCAACATCTGTACCTGAGTAGCTCCTAGGTCATAGGCCGCATTGACCATATCACGGTTCATTTCCTTCAAGCGCGGCAAGACCATCAAGACCACGATTGGAATAGAAAAGGCCACGTGACTCATCAAGACAGAAGCAAAGCCCAGCTGGAACTTGATGGTCGTAAAGAGGATCAGGAAGCTAGCCCCAATCATAACGTCAGGTGCCACCATAAGGATATTATTGACGGACAAAAATGGTCCTTCAAACTTCTTCTTAGACTGGTAAATGTAGATTGCCCCAAAGGTCCCAATAATGGTCGCAATCAAGGCTGACAAGAAGGCCAAGAGGAAGGTCTGTGAGAGGATCAACATGAGACGCGTATCCTCAAAGAGACTTTGGAAATGCTCCAAGGTAAAGCCTGTAAAAGCATTCATATCCCCGCCAGCATTAAAGGCATAGGCAATTAAGTAAAAGATTGGGAGATAAAGGAGCAAGAAAATCAATCCTAAATAGATACGTGAAATCTTTTTCATCGTTCACTCCTTTCTCTCGTTACCCACATGACTAAGAGCATAGCAAGGATCAAGACCACCCCAATGGTGGATCCCATTCCCCAGTTTTGCGTCGTAAGGAAGTGCTGCTCGATGGCAGTCCCAAGGGTAATGACCCGGTTTCCTCCAATCAAACGCGTCAACATGAAGAGACTCAAACTTGGAATAAAGACTGATTGGACACCGGAGCGAACCCCGTTCATAGACAGTGGGAAGACAACTCGACGGAAGGTATCCCACTTGTTAGCTCCTAGGTCATAGCTAGCATTGATGAGGTTTGGATCCAAATCATCCAATACATTGAAGATAGGAAGAATCATAAAAGGCAACTCAATGTAACTAGCAACAAAGATGAAAGAAAAGTCCGTAAAAAGGATCTGTTGCGGACCGATTCCGATGAAGCTCAAGAATTGGTTAATAGATCCCCCTTGACCAAAAATCCCGATAAAGGCATAAGCCTTGAGCAAGAGGTTGACCCAGGTTGGAAGGACAATCAGCATGAGCCAGAGTTGGCGGTGCTTAAGCTGGGTCAAAAAATAAGCTGTCGGGTAAGAAATCAAAAGCGTCACAAAAGTAACGATCCCAGCATAGAGAATGGAGTTGAAGCTCATCTTGAGGTAGGTCCAATTCTGCGCTGTAAAAAAGGTTTGGTAGTTCTCTAAGGAACCTTGTCCTTGGACATTGACAAAGGATTGCCAAATAATCAAAACTACGGGAGCCAAGACAAAGAGGAGGATCCAGAGAAAGTAAGGAACCACAAAGAGGTTAGAGGTTGTTTTCTTCATCTCTTTCCTCCTCGATGGCATTGATCAATCCGGCTTCTTGCTCTTCCACTTCTACGTATTCTTCGATCCGAGCATCAAACTCTTCTTCCGTTTCATTGAGACGCATGACGTGGATATCTTCTGGCTCAAAGTCCAGACCGATTTCCTCACCCACGATAGCCTTACGGGTTGAGTGGATCATCCACTCATTACCCAATTCATCATAGGCGATGATCTCATAGTGTACCCCACGGAACAGTTGGGTATCCACTTTTACCTGGAGCTTACCTTCTTCGGGCAGGGTGATTCGCAAGTCTTCGGGACGAATGACGACTTCGACCGGTTCGTTTGGTCTCATCCCTCCATCGACTGACTCAAAGCGTTTACCGTTGAATTCTACTAGGTAGTCTTCGATCATAATTCCTGGAAGGATGTTGGATTCACCGATAAAGGTCGCAACAAAATGGTTGATGGGCTCATCGTAGATATCAACTGGTGTCCCTGACTGGACGATTTCTCCTTCGTTCATAACGAAGATCCAGTCACTCATCGCTAGCGCTTCTTCCTGGTCATGGGTTACAAAAACAAAGGTAATACCCAAGCGTTGTTGCAATTCACGAAGCTCATACTGCATGTCTGTCCGCAACTTCAAGTCAAGGGCAGACAAGGGCTCATCCAAGAGGACTACTCGCGGTTCATTGATAATAGCCCGTGCAATGGCTACCCGCTGGCGTTGTCCACCAGAAAGTTTCTGGATGGAACGTTTCTCAAAGCCTCCCAATTGCACCATCTTGAGGACTTCAGTCACTCGTTTCTCGATTTCAGCCTTGTCTATCTTCTTCAAACGAAGGGGGAAGGCAACATTCTCAAACACATTCATGTGTGGGAAAAGGGCATAGGATTGGAAGACGGTATGGACATCCCGTTTGTTAGTCGGCACATCATTGATCCGAACACCATCCAAGAGGACATCCCCTGTTGAAGCGTCTAACAAACCGGCAATGATATTCAGAATCGTTGATTTACCAGATCCTGAAGCACCGAGGAGGGTATAGAATTTCCCTTCTTCCAACTCAAAGTTGATATCTTTGAGAACCACTGTATCGCTGTCTTCAAATACTTTTGAGACATTTCTAAACTCAATAATTGGTTTTTTCAATTCACATAAATTCCTTCTTTTTCATGCGTTTCCTTCTGAGACCAACCACTAGTCTCATAGGCTGACGAGCGAACCCGTCAGGCCACCAACACCTCTCGGGGACTTATAAGACTGCCCCACCTATTTTCGGTATCGATAGGCACTCACCCCCCTTCTAAAGTAGGAAGGGTCTACCCTAGAGTAACCCTTATTCCATCTTGAACCCTTAATCTTTCCCAATAATACGGACTTCGCGCTCCAAGGTCACACCAGCTGATTTTTCAACTGTCGCGATGACATGAGTGATTAAGTCTTCATAATCTTTGGCAGTACCATGATCGACATTGATCATAAAGCCGGCATGCTTTTCAGAAACCTCCACACCACCAATTCGATGCCCTTTCAATCCTGCTTCACTGATCAATTGACCCGCAAAGTGCCCGACTGGTCGTTTAAAGACCGAACCACAAGACGGATACTCAAGTGGTTGCTTAAGCTCACGCAAATGAGTCAGGCGAGCCATTTCTTGATCGATCTGATCATAATTACCAGGTGCTAAGGCAAACTTAGCGGCAATCACCACATCTCCCGTCTCTTGGATCCTGGAATGACGATAGCCAAAGGCTAATTCTTCTGCTGTTAAGGTTTTAATTTCTCCTTCTGGCGTCAAGACCTTACACGATTGGAGAATGTGGGCAATCTCACCACCATAGGCGCCAGCATTCATATAGACAGCTCCACCGATGCTACCTGGAATCCCACAAGCAAATTCAAAGCCTGTTAAGCTATGATAGCGCGCCACATGGGTCACATCGATCAGCTTAGCTCCTGCCTCTGCTTCAATGACGTAACCATTAACCTTGATATCACGGAAATGGTCAAACATGATGACAAAGCCGTCAATTCCACCATCACGGACGATAATGTTAGACGAATTCCCCAAAACCATCCATGGAATCTCATGAGCATTGGCAAAAGTGACAATTCGTTTTAATTCATATTGATTGCGAGGGAAAGCTAAATATTCTGCGACCCCTCCCACCTTGGTATAGGTATATTGCTTGAGTGGCTCATTGAACAAAATATCAATGCCAGCCAACTCCTCTTTGATTTGCTTTACGATTTCCATCTCACAACTCTCTTCTATACGTTATCTTATCCATTATAACAAAAACTAGCCCGCTTTTCGACTAAGAAGTAAAAAAACAGAAACAGCCAAAAGACCACTTCTGTTTTAATTTTTTTAAACAAGGGTTTATTAAATTAGCCAATCTTACGCGCAATGCCACGTGTTTGTTGAGTGGACAAGGCTGAGCTAATCGCCCCCCATGCTCCAATACCCGTAAATACAGCCAGCAAGAGGAAGTTAATGTAATATTCTTGTGGAGCACCCCCATTTAAAACTGTCGCATTTACCGCATCAAAAGAATCAGCAAAGCTCAATTCATATTCATTCATAACATGTAGAGTATTGTCAAATTGGTGAACTAAAACAATGGTCAGCAACATCAGTACGGTTGAAATCACTGCACCTTTTTTACTAAATTTCTTTCCTAATAACTCATAGCCTTTGACAACGCAAACACCCAGAACCAAGCCAGCGATATACGATACATAGCCCATACGAGCGATAAAAAGTGCTACGGCTCCTCCAATAATGGCACCAATAAAGGCACCGACTGTTCCAATAAGGACATTTTCTTTCTGACTATTATATGAATCAGTTTCAATCTTTAGTTGAGTACTTAGGTCTTTGAAGCAATCTTCGTTCATCAGGAAAAGTGAGTCATCGATTTGGTAGAGACCAACCGGTCCTTTTTCACCAGAGTAGCCACAAACAGTGTAGAAACCATTGGTTTGTAAAAATTGCACGATTTCTGTTAAGGCTTGGTGAATGTTTTCAATCGTTTTTGCTTTGGTCATCCCAGCTTTTACAGTGAAAGTTGTGACATATTGGTTGAGGCTAATGCTCTTCAGAACAGAAGATTCTTTCACCATTTGATGCAATTGTGCAGCTGCTTCTTCCGCATCATCACGAGAAACAGAAAGAGCAATGCTGAAGACATTTTTTGTATCTGTTTCTTTCATTAAGAAGAAATACCCAGAGTTTTCACCATAAATAGATGAGGTTTGAGGATCAAACTGGAATCCAAGTTCCGTAGCAAGTTGATGACGTTCAAAGTCTTTCATTAGAATTACAATCTCCTTTACATTTCTATCTATCTTTTGAATAATTGTTTATTATCCTAAAATAATTTGATAGACAAATGATTTATAAAACTATTTTATCATAGATAAATAAAATTAGATAGACTAATTTAGCCTATCTAATCATTTTTTTCATTGAATCAGGATTCACTTGCCTCTACCTTCACACCAGTTGTGTCAATCTTTAATGAGAAGACCTGACCATTTAAGGCCTTAGACTCCAAGTCATTGGCAAAGGCTTCTGCATGTTCACCTGGGAGCAAGGTCATAATGGTTGGACCTGCACCAGAAAGGTAAGTGGCATAAGCTTCATGGTGATGAGCAAGGTCTTTCACCTGAGGGAACTCTGCAACCAACTGTTGGCGGTAGCGTTCATGGAAGCGATCCGCTTCGATGGCTTTTCCTGCGACTCTTAAGTCCCCCTTAGCAAGGGCAGCAATGGCCACGTTTGCAATGGAACTAGCTGCCACAGCTTCCTTATAAGTCCACTCACTTGGAAGGACATTTCGACTATCACTGGTCTTGAGTTCGTAATTGGGAACAAAGGCTACCAAAGCACACTCAGGGAATGGAAGGACCAAATGATTGGTCTGCTGATCCACATAGCTCGCTACGACCAGATTTCCAAAAATAGCTGGGGCTACGTTATCCGGATGCCCTTCGATTTTTGTCGCAATTTCTAGTTTATCTTCATCACTTAGAGCTAGCTTGCCCAGTTGATTGGCCAACTCAATCCCCGCTACGATAACAGAACTAGAGGATCCCAAACCACGCGCTAAAGGCACTTCACTGGTCATCTTGAGACGCTGAGGAGGCAAATCGGCTGCGACTTGGAGAGCCGTTTGAAGCAAGAGATTGTCTTCATCACTTGGAATCTCCTCTCCCAAATCGTGTTCAATCCACCAGTTTTCTTGCGCTTCTAGCACATCAATGGTCAAATAGCGAGTCACGGCAATCCCAACAGAATCAAATCCTGGACCGACATTGGCACTGGTCGCTGGTACTGTAATTCTCATCTTATTCTCCCAATACTTTAAAGGTATTCAACAAGGTAAAGTCAGCTTCAGCATCAATTTTCTCAATGATGTGGTGCAATTGTGTTTGATTCAATTGGTGAGTGATAATCACAACACGAGCCACAGAATCTTTGGCACCTGCTTGGAGAACCTGCTTAAAGGAAACATCTTCTTGGTTGAAAATTTGTGCCAACTTGAGCAATTGTCCCTTCATATCTGGAGTTTGAATAGAGAAGTAATAATCACTCTTCACATCTTCTGGTTTAGCCAATTGCACAGGACGGCTGTATTCGTTAAAGGCTTTTCCAATTGTTCCCTCATTGAGGCGACGAACAATGCGAATAATGTCAGCGACTACACTAGTGGCTGTTGGTTTTTGACCTGCACCAGGACCATAGTACATGGATTCCCCGATTCCGATAGACTCCACATAAACGGCATTCATGACACCATTCACGCCTGCTAGTGGGTGTGCTTTTGGTAAGAAGGTTGGAGTTACTTCTGCTGAGAGACCTGAAGGAGTTTCTTCGATAGATCCCACCAATTTGATTACATAGCCTAAACTTTGAGCCACAGCAACATCCTCAGGAGTAATGTTGCGGATCCCCTTATGACCTACTTGGTCAAACTGAACGTTCATCCCAAAAGCAAACTGGCTCAAAATCACCATTTTGTAGGCTGCATCAATTCCATCTACGTCATTGGTTGGGTCACTTTCCGCATAGCCCAACTCTTGAGCCTTAGCTAAAGCATCTTCATAAGACCAGCCCTCTTCGACCATCTTGGTCATCATAAAGTTGGAGGTTCCATTGACTACACCCAGGACGCGAGTCACTTTATCTGCAGCGAGAGAGTTTACCAAGGTCCGAAGAATTGGAATCCCTCCAGCTACTGCTGCTTCATAATAGAGGGCAACGCCATGCTCTTTGGCAATCGCAATCAACTCAGCTCCATGAACAGCAAGCAAATCTTTATTAGCTGTTACGACATGTTTTCCAGCTTGAAGAGCACGGGTAATAAAGGTCTTAGCTGGCTCAATTCGACCCATCAATTCAACAACGATGGCAATGTCTTTGTCTTCAATGATCTCATCAACATTTGTTACAAAGTTAAAGTCATTCCCTGCAGCTAATAAGCAGGCTTTCTCTTCTTCATCCTTGACAAGAACTTTAGCTACTTCAATTTCAGACTGAGCAGCTTGGCTGATCTTCTCATGGTTTTCTTTTAATAAAAATGGTACGCCACTGGCAACAGTACCAAATCCTAGTAAGGCAATTTTTACAGACATGTTGGTCTCCTTAAAAATCTAATATAGTCTATTATATCAAAAACAAACCCCTTCTGACTAGTTCTATGGTTCTCTTCCTTTAGAAGAACACTTCTTTTCCGGATTAAAACCTCCACATCAACGCAACTCCCAAATCATTCCTTCAAAAGTCAAGGATATTCCCCGTAATTTTACTCTATTTGTAACTTTGTCTTAAAGAGATTTCCTGCCCCTATGATATAATGATAATGAATTAGAAAGGGGTCACTATGAATCACCGAAAAAGACATGTCCCAAAGAAAATACGATTGCTACTAATTTTAAATGCTTTTCTCCTATCCTGCATCTTCATTTTAGGTATCTTCCTATTGATACGAGTTGTAACAACTCCAGGTGTAAACAAACAAGAAGCAGAAACAAGCCAGACTGCGAAACAGACAGGCTCCACTACTAAATGGGTAAAACAAGATCAACCTGTAAAAATTCCAATTCTCATGTACCACGCTGTTCACACGATGGCTCCTTCTGAAGAAGCCAATGCTAATCTCATTGTGGCACCAGAAACCTTTGAGAGTCATCTCAAAGCTCTTAAAGAAGCCGGCTACTATACCTTGACGCCTGAGGAAGCCTATCGGGCACTCACTAAAAATGAACTGCCTGAAGGGAGAAAAGTCGTTTGGTTAACGTTTGATGATGGAATTGCTGACTTTTATACCATAGTCTATCCACTCTTAAAAAAATACCAAATGACCGCAACCAACAATATCATTACTTCCTTTTCTGACGAGGAAAGACCCAGTGTTTTAACCTTCGATCAAATCAAAGAAATGAAAGCGCAAGGTATGACCTTTGAAAGTCATACGGTATCTCACCCAGACTTGGCTCAATCAGATAGCTCTCGTCAGGAATCTGAACTCGCAAATTCCAAACAAGTACTAGATAAGAAACTGCATCAAACCACTACCACCATTGTCTACCCTGCCGGTCGCTACTCTGATGTCACCATGGAACTAGCAGAAAAAAATGGCTACAAAATGGGCTTAACGACCAATAATGGACTAGCCAGTCTAGATGATGGCCTTTACTCACTAAATCGCCTGCGAATCTTACCGACTACGACAGCAAAAAACCTACTTGCAGAAATGCAAACCAATCCATAAACATACAAAAAGCACGAGTCCGAATGACTCGTGCTTTCTTTCTCCATAATGGAGGCTTTTATTTCGATTTGATGTAGTTCACACCATCTGCTTTCGGTGCAACCGACTTACCAAAGAAGGCTGCTAAGACAATGATGGTCAATACATACGGGGCAATACGGAGGTAAACTCCTGGAATATGGGCAAGGAAAGGAATCTGCGTAGATACAACTGCCAAGGCTTGTGAAAGTCCAAAGAATAGACTGGATAGCATGGCACCGATTGGGCTCCATTTACCAAAGATCATGGCCGCTAGGGCGATAAATCCTGGTCCCACAATGGTAGTGGCAGAGAAATTGACAGAAGCAGATTGTGCATACAAGGCACCCCCAACCCCTCCTAAGAATCCAGAGATGAGCACACCATAGTAACGCATGAGATAAACATTGATACCGAGGGTATCCGCAGCTTGTGGGTGTTCACCAACTGAGCGAAGGCGAAGACCGAATTTTGTTTTAAACATGATAAACCATGCTACAAATGAAAATGCAATCGCTACATATCCCATTAAGCTTGTATTCTTGAAGAAGATATCACCAATGACAGGAATATCAGACAAGAAAGGAAAATCAAATTTACCAAATGACAAATCAATGTTGTTGGTTTGGCCTTTTCCGTAAATGGCTTTTACCAAAAAGACAGCTAGGGCAGGAGCCAACAAGTTCAATACCGTACCACTCACCACGTGGTCAGCACGGAAGTTAATAGTCGCTACCGCATGGATGGCAGAGAAAATAAGACCAACCAAACCACCTGCAAGGAGAGATAACCAGATTGTCATGCCTCCAAGAGAGCCAGCAAAAGTCAAGTTAAACACGACTCCTGTGAAAGCTCCCATAACCATGATCCCTTCCAAACCGACATTAACGACACCAGCATGTTCGGAGTAGGCACCTCCGATACTAGTGAAAATGAGGGGAGCAGCATAGACCAGCATATTCGATACAAGAATCGTTAGTATAGCAACAATATTCATCCTTACTCTACTCCTTTCATTTGTTTTTTAGGCTTGATGTATTTTTCAATAATGTAGTGAGCACTTACAAAGAAGATGATTGAAGCTGTCACAATATTGACAAGTTCTGGTGGAATAGTCGCTGTGGTCATACCTGGCGCACCTGTTTGCAAGGTTCCAAGCAAGAAAGCAGCAAAGACAATCCCAATAGGGGAATTGCTAGCAAGGAGAGCCACTGCCATCCCATTAAATCCAACAGCCAAAGAACCAGCTTGAACATAAACGTTCTGGAAGGTCCCAATCCCTTCTACAGCTCCTCCAATCCCACAAAGGGCACCTGAAATCACCATGGAAAGGATGATGGTACGTTTAGCTGACATCCCTGCATAGTCTGAAGCATTCGGGTTGAGACCAACGGAACGGATTTCAAAACCAAGTGTTGTTTTCTTAATAATGAACCAAATAACTGCAACAGCAATCAAGGCGATAAAGATACCGATATTCATCCGTGACTTAGTCAATTCCGTCAGAAAGCCTAAACGATAACTTGCATTTGCCCCAACTGTAATACTGGATTCAGAATCGACCATGAACTTTTTAGGGAAGTTCCGGATAATTTCATTTCCAGCAAACAGTACGATGTAGTTCATCATAATAGTAACGATGACTTCACTCGTCCCCAAAAATGCTCGCAGAAGTCCTGGAATTAAACCAATGAGACCACCGGCAATTGCAGCCACAAGGACCGTCAAAGGAATCATTAGGATACGCGGAATATCTGGGAAGGACAAAGCAAACCATACTGCCGCAATCCAACCAGCTAAGGCTTGTCCTGGTAAGCCGACATTGAAAAATCCAGCTCGACTGGCTACCGCAAATCCGAGAGCGATCAAAATCAGCGGCCCCATAGTACGGAAAATTTCACCCACATTTTTAATGGAACCAAAAGCTGTCTTGAAGAGTTCTTCATAACCCCAAAGAGCATCATAACCAAAGATCCACATGATAATGGCTCCGAGGATGATTCCTAGGATTACAGAAATAAAAGGAATAGCGATTTGTCTTGTATTTTTATTCATTTGAAGCCTCCTTGATTTCTCCACCAGCCATTAGAATACCAAGCACTTGCTTGTTGGTCTCAGACGGCTTCACAATACCTTGGATTTTTCCATCATGAATAACAGCAATCCGGTCTGATAGATTTAGAATTTCATCTAATTCGAAGCTGACAACGAGAACGGCTTTTCCTTTATCACGTTCACCAATCAAACGTTTATGGATGTACTCAATCGCACCAACGTCCAATCCACGTGTCGGTTGGCTAACGATTAACAAATCTGGATTCCGATCAACTTCACGAGCAATGATGGCTTTTTGTTGATTTCCTCCTGATAGAGCACTTGCTGGAACAATTTCGTTGGCTGCACGAACATCAAATTCTTCCATCAACTTGCGGGCATAGGAATTAATTTGATTGTAATTCAACACACCATTCTTGCTAAGTGGTTCTTTGTAGTAAGTTTGAAGTGCGATGTTTTCAGAAAGCATCATTTCGAGCACAAGACCATCGCGATGACGATCTTCAGGCACGTGGCTGACATTCATTTCAGTAATCTTACGTGGGGAAAGGCCAACAACCTCTTGTCCCTTAATTTTGATACTGCCTGATTTGACTTTGCGAAGTCCGGTAATAGCCTGGATCAATTCACTCTGACCATTTCCGTCAATCCCTGCAATTCCGACAATTTCGCCTGCACGAACATCAAGAGATAGTTCTTTAACCGCAGGGACACCACGGTTTTCATTCACGACCAAGTCAGAAATTTGCAGAACCACTTCTTTAGGTTGCGCTTCTTCCTTTTCTGTTACGAAGGAAACTGAGCGTCCAACCATCATTTCCGCCAAGTCTTTATTGGTAGCACCTTCGATACCAACGGTTTGAATGGATTTCCCACGACGAATAACTGTGACACGATCCGCAACGGCACGAATTTCATCCAGTTTGTGAGTGATAAGGATGATAGATTTCCCTTCTTTAACAAGGGTTTTCATGATTTCCATCAACTCCAAAATTTCAGCAGGAGTTAACACTGCAGTAGGCTCGTCGAAAATCAGAATATCAGCTCCGCGATAGAGTGTCTTCAAGATTTCTACACGTTGTTGAGCACCGACAGAAATATCTTCAACTTTTGCGGTAGGATCCACAGCCAAGCCGTAGCGTTCTGACAACTCTAGAATATCTGCATTAGCTTTTTTCAAATCTAATACACCCTTGTTCGTTACTTCGCTACCAAGAATGATATTTTCTGCAACAGTGAAAGCCTCTACCAACATGAAGTGCTGGTGAACCATCCCGATCCCTAGAGAAGCAGCCTTTGAAGGAGAATCTAGTTTTTCAGATTTCCCATTGACCACAATTTCTCCACTCGTTGGCTCCAAAAGACCAGCCAACATATTCATCAGGGTTGATTTCCCAGCTCCATTTTCACCAAGAAGTGCATGAATTTCACCTTTACGCAATTCGAGGTTGATTTTGTCGTTTGCGACAAATTCACCAAAGATTTTGGTAATTTCACGCATCTCAATGACGTTTTCGTGTGCCATTCGAATATTCCTTTCTAGAAAACTATATTTTATTTCAGTAGGACCTGCTAAACGAGTTAGTAAGTTCTATTGAGACAAAATGTCTCAACACCTCATAAAAAAGCGACCCAAGAAGGATGGATCGCTTCTGGAAGGTTTTATTTCTCAGGTGCTTTTACACTACCATCAATAATTTGTTTTTTAGCATCTTCTACTGCTTTTTTAGCATCTTCAGAAAGATTAGAAGTTGTCAAATCAACACCACCATCTTTCAAACCAAATGTAATTACTTTTCCACCTGGGAATTTACCGTCAGCAGTTTGAGTTGCGATTTCTTGAACAGTTTTACCAACTTGTTTCAAAGTAGAAGCCAATACGAAGTTAGATTCTTTACCATCTTTTGAAGTGTATTTACCTTCATCAACTTGGTCACGGTCTACACCAAGAACCCAAACTTTTTCGTCTTCGTTTTTCTTCTCGTTCAAGTCTTTTGCTTCCTTGAAGACACCAGCTCCTGTACCACCAGCAGCTTGGTAAATAACGTCTGCACCTGCAGCGTATTGTGTCGCTGCAATAGTTCTACCTTTTTCAGGGTTGTTGAAGTCTTCAGCATATTGTACATCTACTGAAATGTCTTTGTTTACAGACTTCACGCCTGCTTCAAATCCTTTTTCAAAACGAGTGATAACTTCACCACGTGCTCCACCGATGAAACCAACTTTGTTAGTCTTAGTTGTTTTGGCAGCAGCAACCCCTGCAAGGTAAGCAGCTTCATTATCCGCAAAAACAGCAGATGCTACGTTCTTTTTGTCGCCTACAACAGAGTCAATGATAACGTAGTTGATATCAGCATTTTCATCTGCAGCAGCTGTAACAGCTGGAGCAAGTTTGTATCCAACACCGTAAACTAATTTGTAGCCGTTTGTAGCAGCTTGGCTAAAGTTATTTGCAAAATCTGCTTCACTTGTAGATTGGAAATAAGTGAATCCGTTATCTTTAGAAAGACCGTTTTCTTTACCCCAAGCTTGTAGACCTTCCCATGCAGATTGGTTGAATGATTTATCATCAACACCACCTGTGTCAGTAACGATAGCAGCCTTTAAATCAGTTTTTGCATCTGAAGAATCTTTGCGAGACGCACGATTTCCACATGCAGCAAGTCCGATTGCAGCGACAGTTACTAGACCTAGGCCTAACCATTGTTTCTTGTTCATTTCTGAACCTCCTAAATAAGATATGCAACTATGTTGCGGATTAATGAAAGGGTCAATAGACCGCCTTTACAGAAGCTACTAGGTAAGATCTGTAAAGGAATATGGAAGCAATTCCTTGACCGTCATCACGACCGTCGATTTATCTTTGGCTACCAGAGTAACCGGTAGGTCTGGCTCGAAAAATTCAGCCATCACCTGGCGACAAGCACCACAGGGTGAAACTGGTTTTTCCGTCTGACCATAAATAATTAATTCCTTAAATGAACGCTCTCCTTCTGAAACAGCCTTAAAGATAGCTGTCCGCTCGCCACAATTGGTCAAGCCGAAGCTCGCATTTTCAACATTGACGCCTGTATAAATCTTCCCCTCATCTGTCACAAGAACAGCTCCAATTGGAAAATGAGAATAAGGTACATAAGCATTCTCACTTGTTTTTACAGCTAGGTCAATCAACTCAGTAGTCGCCATGGGCTACTTCTCCCTTCATGATGGCTACTCCAGAGGAAGTGCCGATTCGGTTAGCACCTGCTTGGATCATGGCTTGTGCATCCTCATAGCTACGAGTACCTCCAGATGCTTTCACTCCCATATCCGGTCCAACAACCTGGCGCATGAGGGCAACATCCTCAACAGTTGCTCCTCCAGTAGAGAAACCAGTTGAAGTTTTGACAAAGTCTGCTCCTGCCAATTTGGCAATCTGGCAAGCTACTATTTTTTCAGTTTCAGTTAACAAGCAGGTTTCGATAATCACTTTTACCAAGCGATCACCACTTGCATCTACAACAGCCTGAATGTCCTCTTCTACTAATGTCAGATTTTTTGATTTCAAGGCACCGATATTGATGACCATATCGATCTCATCGGCTCCATTTTGGATGGCATTTTGAGTTTCAAATGCTTTAACAGCTGGTGTATTTGCGCCAAGAGGGAAACCAATCACTGTACACACTTTTACATCTGAATCCCGAAGTCCTTCTGCAGCGAAGTTGACCCAGGTCGGTTGGACACAAACACTTGCAAAATCATATTCTTTCGCTTCTTCGATCAAAGCCTCGATTTGTTCTTGTTGTGCATCAGGTTTTAATAATGTGTGATCAATATATTTGTTTAATTTCATTAATAAATCTCCCCCAAACGAATTACGAAACGATTTCAATAATTTCTGAAACGCTTACAACCTCGTCTAGTATTTTAACATTTTTTTGGAATTCTACAATGTTTTTTTGACAAATTTCTAAATTTGTATAAATAGTTGCAACAAGCTCCCCTTTTTGAACAGGATCACCGACTTTCTTAGCAAAAACAATTCCTGTTTCATAGTCTAAATCATCTGATTTTACTGCTCTGCCAGCCCCCAGACGCATAGCGAAGAGTCCGTGTTCCATCGCAGGCAAGGCTGCAATATAGCCATCCTCTTCTGCATAGACAGTCACTTGTTCTTTTACCTGAACTGGACGATAGAGATCGTCTAAATCTCCACCTTGAGCAAGGACCATTTCTTCAAACTTCTTCAGTGCTTTGCCGGCTGTCAGATGCTGCTTGATTTCTTCCAAGTTGGCCGTCACCCCACCAAGTTCCAGCATAATTTGAGCCAATTCACAAATGAAGTGAGTCACATCTTCTCTGCCTTTTCCTTGAAGAATATCTAAGGCTTCGAGAATCTCGAGACGGTTCCCGATGCTGGTTCCTAAAGGCTGGCTCATATCTGTCAAAACAGCAATGGTCTTACGACCAACAGCATTACCAAGATCCACCATGGTACGAGCCAGTTCACGCGCCTCTTCAATGGTCTTCATAAAGGCTCCTTCTCCAACGGTGACATCGAGAAGGATGGCATCCGCTCCAGCCGCAATCTTCTTACTCATGACCGAGCTGGCAATCAATGGAATTGTATCAACCGTCGCTGTTACATCCCGAAGTGCATAGAGAAGCTTATCCGCCATGACCAATTGGTCCGACTGTCCAATGACAGAAAGGCCAATCTCTTGTACTTGTTTAATGAACTCTTCCTGGGTCCGCTCAATTTGGAATCCTTTAATGGATTCTAGCTTATCGATGGTCCCCCCTGTATGTCCAAGACCACGACCGCTCATCTTGGCAACTGGGACGCCAAAACTAGCC
Source organism: Streptococcus australis (assembly GCF_019930045.1). Taxonomy (GTDB): domain Bacteria; phylum Bacillota; class Bacilli; order Lactobacillales; family Streptococcaceae; genus Streptococcus; species Streptococcus australis_D. The sequence continues at coordinate 16,676 of NZ_JAHZQQ010000019.1, forward strand.
ACTAGAGGTGCCAGTACAATTGTTACTTTGTCCCCTACACCACCTGTTGAGTGTTTGTCCACCTTGATGCCTTTAATAGCGGAAAGGTCGAATTGCTCCCCTGTCTCCACCATCTTCATGGTCAAATCTGAAATTTCTCGGGTCGTCATCCCCTTGAAATAAACCGCCATGGCAAAGGCAGCCATTTGATAATCAGGTACTGTTCCAGCCACATAGCCTTCGATCAACCAATGAATCTCATCTTTACTCAACTCAATGCCATCACGTTTTTTCTGAATGATATCTACAGCTCTCATGTGACTTTTTCACTCCTTAAAATATAATAACCCTTGTCTTTTTTGAGGATTTCACAGTTTCCAAAGACTTCTTCCATTTTGGCTTTCGCACTAGGAGCACCCTGCTTTTTCTGGATAACAATGGTTAAGTCTCCCCCAAGATTCAAATGGTCAAAACTCCCAGAAAGTACTTCATGGACTACCTTTTTTCCAGCCCGAATGGGAGGGTTACTGATAATATGATCAAAACTTCCCTCAACCTGATCATAAACATTGGATTGAAAGATAGTAGCTTCGACCTTATTTAAAGCCGCATTTTTCTTAGCTAGATCTAAAGCCCGTGTATTGACGTCTACCATAGTAGCATGGATCCCTTGGGCCTTGACCAAAGAAAGCCCAAGTGGACCATAGCCACAACCAACATCCAAAACCGTCTCTCCTTGCTGGAAGGACAAACAAGATAAAAGGACCTGGCTACCAAAGTCGATCATTTTCTTACTAAAAACACCGGCATCCGTCAGAAATTTCATCCGCTCCCCTAAAAGAACCACCTGTAACTCATGGATATCATGTTGGGCATCCGGATGTTCGTCATAGTACATTTTACTCATATTAGCATTATAGCATAATTTAACCTATTTTTAAATCGTTTACAGAAGATCTTAAAACTGATATACTAAAGGTCACAATAGAGGAAAGGCTTGTAATGGAAAAAGAATTTCTACACTTCGAAAAAATCAATCGACAAACTTGGCAAAATCTCCACCGGAAATCAACCCCTCCTCTGTCTGAAGAGGAATTGAATTCAATCAAGAGTTTTAATGACCTCATTAGTTTACAAGATGTGACAGACATTTATTTACCTCTGACACACTTAATCCAAATCTACAAAAAAGCGAAAGAAGATTTAGCATTTTCTAAAGGTATCTTCCTCCAACAGGAAAGTAGAAAACAGCCCTTCATTATCGGGATTTCAGGGTCAGTAGCTGTCGGCAAATCAACGACGAGTCGCCTCCTTCAAATCCTTCTTTCTCGGACCTTTTCTGGTTCTACTGTTGAATTGGTCACTACAGATGGATTCTTGTATCCTAACGCCACCTTGATTGAACAGAATATTCTCAATCGCAAAGGCTTCCCTGAAAGTTATGATATGGAACTTCTCTTAGATTTCCTGAATCAGCTCAAAAATGGGCAAAGCTATCAAATCCCTGTCTATTCTCACGAGATTTATGATATTGTCCCTGACCAGAAGCAAACCATTCAAGCTGCGGACTTTATTATCGTGGAAGGGATCAATGTCTTTCAGAATCCTCAAAATGATCGGCTCTATATGACAGACTTCTTTGACTTCTCCATCTATGTGGATGCTGAGGTTGCCAATATTGAATCCTGGTATATCGATCGCTTTAAAAAGTTGTTGGACCGTGCAAAGGATGATCCAAACAACTACTACCACCGCTTTACCAAGCAACCTGAAGAAGAAGTCCTCGCCTTCGCTCATCAGGTATGGGAGTCGATCAACCTCTTAAATCTAAAAGACTATATCGAGCCCACCCGGAACCGAGCCGAACTGATCCTGCACAAATCTGCTAACCATGAGATTGACGAAATCTATCTCAAGAGATAGTGAGATATGAAGCAAAACAATCCTGGAAAAATAAGGATTCGAAGAAAAAATAGTTTGGGCTTGTCAAAAGAAAAGTTTTCAGATATAATAAGAGAGTTAGAATATCATTGGAGGTGAAAAAATTGGCAAACATTAAATCAGCTATCAAACGCGCTGAATTGAACGTTAAACAAAACGAAAAAAACTCAGCTCAAAAATCAGCTATGCGTACTGCAATCAAAGCTTTTGAAGCAAACCCATCTGAAGAACTTTACCGCGCTGCTAGCTCAGCTATCGATAAAGCAGAAACTAAAGGTTTGATCCACAAAAACAAAGCTAGCCGTGATAAAGCACGTCTTGCAGCAAAACTTGGCTAATCAAGCATTGCATACAAAATGAGCTCTCCGGAGCTTTTTTTGTTGCTTCCAAATGAGGAAATGAGATGAAAATTACGATTATCGGCTATTCAGGATCTGGCAAGTCAACTTTGGCTGAAAACTTAGCCCGCTACTACTCCATTCCCAAACTCCACATGGATACCCTTCAATTCCAACCGGGTTGGATAGACAGTGACCGGGATTGGATGGAGCAAGAAATGAAACAGTTTCTCAGCGATCATAGAGACTGGGTCATTGATGGCAATTACTCTTGGTGCTGCTATGAGGAGAGAATGGAGCAAGCCGACCAGATCATCTTTCTCAACTTCTCTCGTTGGAACTGCCTCTATAGAGGGTGGAAACGATACCGCCGTTATAAAGGTCGGGTCCGTGAGAGTATGGCAGCAGGATGCCCTGAACGCTTTGACTGGGAATTCATCCGTTGGATTCTCTGGGATGGACGAACAAAAACTGCTAGAGTAAGGTATCAAAATATCCGTTCCACCTATCCCGATAAATTCATCACTCTCAAAAATCAAAAGGAACTAGACCGTTTCCTCAATAACATCAAAAATGATCTACTGGAATCGAAGTAAACACTCGATTTAGTAGATCATTTTTCTTATTTTCTTTTCTTTTGAGGAAACAAGGGAAGACCTAAGGAAGCCATCTTCTCTGCCGGCACCTTCATGCCATCCTTAATCCACTTGGCTAGGACAGAGACAATAGCTGAGCTGAGGAAGGAATTCAGATAACTAGCTGGGCCTTGTGAGGATTTTTGACTTTTACTCCTCTTTTCCAGAAATTCATAAACAGCCTTGGTGAGCAGTTTCTCAAAATTATAATCGACGGCCAAGCTGATAATGCGTGCTTCCTTCTTGGCCTCTTTAAAGAGATAGACCCAAATCTGGTACAAATCGGTCTTAAAATTATAGCCTTCCAAAGACTTAGTAATCTTAGAAACAGTTGATTGGAAGATGGATTCGAGCAATTCTTCTTTTGACTCATAATTTCGGTAAAAAGCTGCACGAGAAACGCCTGCTCTCTCCACCAATTCTGAAATGGTAATCTTTTTCAAGTCCTTTTTATCCAACAACTGAAGCAAGGAAATCTCCAAGGATTCGCGTGTGATGGCATTGCTTTCTTGGTTAGACCGTTTTAAATTTTCTAAGGATTTTTCGGATATCTTTCTTTCTGCCATAACACTTACTTTCTATCTGTATCATCTGAATGTATCTGCTTTCAGAGAATGCAACTTCATGATATAATTGTAAAAAAAGACTAACTACTTGTCAATGTACAATTTTTTACATTTTGAGGTAATAAAAATGAAATGGAAAATTATTGCAGATTCTGGCTGTGATTATCGTACTTATGAAAATGCTGCACCAGATACTAGCTTTGTTTCAGTTCCCCTTACCATCCAGATTGGTGAGACCATCTATACAGACGATGCTACTCTGGATACAGACAAAATGATGGAAGATATGTATGCGACTACTACTGCTTCCAAATCAGCTTGTCCTAGTCCTGATGACTATATGAAAGCCTTCGAGGGTGCTGATAATATCATCGTTGTTACCATCACTGGTACTTTGTCTGGAAGCCACAATAGTGCTCAGGTCGCAAAAAAACTTTATCTAGAAGACCATCCTGCAAACAATATCCATGTGATCGATAGTTTATCAGCTGGTGGTGAAGTGGACCTCCTCGTCCGCAAACTCCATCAACTCATCGCCCAAGACCTTGACTTTGATCAAGTGGTCGAAGTCATCACCAAATACCAAGAAAAAACCAAACTGATTTTTGTCCTGGCTAAAGTCGATAATTTGGTTAAAAACGGTCGACTCAATAAAATTATCGGAGCGGTTGTCGGCCTCTTAAACATCCGTATGGTCGGCCAAGCTAGCGATACTGGAACCCTTGAGCTCCTCCATAAAGCCCGTGGCCAAAAGAAAGCTATTTCCACAACTTTTGAAGAAATGCTCAAAGCGGGCTATAAAGGTGGACATATCACCATCGCTCACCGTCGCAACGATAAATTCGTAGAACAACTCTCTGCCTTGGTCCATGAAAAATTCGCCAATGCGGATATTGAAATTCTTCCGACCTCTGGCCTCTGTAGCTTCTATGCTGAAGAAGGTGGCCTCTTAATCGGCTATGAAATTTAACAACAAACTATAAAAGAGGCTGGGACAAAAGTCCTAGCCTCTCAATTGTCTTTGGATTATCGAGCAAGACGCAGTGGTTGAGTGGGCTCTACTACGCTGATTTCATCAGTTTTTACAGCCCTACTCAACTGTGCGGAGGTGGGACGACGAAATCGAATTCTAACGAATTACCGATTTCTGTCCCACTCTCTTTTACCATACAGATTCCCTCCGGTCAGGACCAGAGGGAATTTTTTTATTCACCAATCTCTTGGTTAAATTTATAAAAAGTATGTTTATATATATAAACAGTTGCAAAAGTTCCTATAGCTGCAATGAGAAGATAAATTACACTAGCAATCAAGGTGGTGAAGGCCACAGCGGATAGATAGAAAGCAAATCCTATCAAAATCAGCATGACGATAATAAAGACGAAGATCAATAAGCCTCTCAGGGCAGCATTTCCTCTATTACGGTTCATCAGATCCGTTACAGTCGACCAATTAGTGGTTAAGAGCTTGTAGTCTCGTCTAAAAGCAATCACACTCAAACTCAAACTAGTCAAAAACCAAATCAAAAGCATGGCTAGAAGGGAGAGGGGATGGACCCCAAAGTAGCAAGATACCCCTACTAAGAGCACGATCGGCAAAGCAGACTGGACCGAAAAGAGGATCCAAAATTTCTTCAAACAATAGCGTTTAAAGTCAATCGGAAGGGCACGAAGATATGCGAAATTTTCCCGCTCCAATGAGATCCCAATACTGGTCAAGCTTTCCACAGAGTTGAAGACTCCAATCATAAAAGCAATCAACGATAAAGGAAGGAGGTATTGGGGTGTGAGGTAATTTTCAATTTGGAGGGAAGCTCGCGATGCCCCTAAAAACAAGCCAAATGTGAACAGATAAGGGAAAATCGCCATCATGAAGATAACCTGCGTCAGCAAGGTACCATCACTCAGAAGCCGTTTATGATAGGAAACGGTAAAGCGATGAAAGGCCTTCTGATCTCCTAGCTTCATCTGACTGACCCGCTCCTTGACCGCATGGCTAGAAGAAACCTCAAGGGCAGCATCATAGAAATGAGGCAAGACCTGACTTTTTACCAGCCAAAGGAGGACTGCTAGAACCAATACCCAAGCCAACATCCCCACTAGTACAGCTGAATCCAAAGGATTCAAGATAAAGGTATGGAAGACCTCTATCGGAGGAAAAATGCTGGGTTGAGTGACCAAATCACCAGCTACCGAGTGCTCTGACTGGAGCATATTGATATAGAGATAGGCTCCAATGGAAATGAGACTACTCAATCCAATGATGAGGTTAGACACCAAACTCGTGTGTTTCTTAAAGACAGCTGATTTGGTAATCAGATGGGATAGGAACAAGGTGACTAAAAAGAGGATGGAGAGGAGAATCATGGCACAAAGAAGGCCAAGAAGGAGCCCCACCAAAACATTTCCCCCTGCTTGAATAGGAAGAATGATGAAATAACTCAGCATTGGAAGCAGGGCCATCAGGAGCACTAAGATGACCGAAATACTCTTTCCTGCAATAACTTCTGCATCCGAAAAGGCATAGGGACGATAAAATTGTAAATCCTTGCTTTCGTAAAAGACATTGTAAAAACTCATCAAGCCTTGGGATATAGCCAAGAGCGCAAAGAGCGTAATCATATTGACAAAGGGACCAGGGCTAGAGACAAAATCATTGGCACTAGAAAGTATCCCAAAAAGGAAGAGATAAAGGAGACCGATAAATATATAGGTCCGAATGGACTGGGCGGAAACATTGACCTTCCTAGTCGGATCCTTTTCCTGCTTCTTTCTATATTTCGCTAATTGGGCGGGCTGAGTCGCATAGATAATGTTGACATCGACTAGGCGACGAACCATTTTAAGACGCATCTGGACTCACCTCTTCTCTTCGACCAGCCAATCCAAGATAAATGGACTCTAGGCTTTGCTCTGGGTGTTGTCCCTTTAATTCCTCGATGGTGCCATAAAAGATGAGGTTCCCCTTCTTCAGGATGGCAATCTTATCACAGAGTTGCTCTGCCACTTCGAGGACATGGGTGGAGAAGATGACGGTATTGCCCTTGTCCGCATGCTCCCGCATCATCTGCTTCAGATCGTAAGAGGCTTGGGGATCCAAACCAGTCATGGGCTCATCTAGAACCCAAATGTCTGGATCAGATAAAAGAGCCCCGATGACAAAGACCTTCTGGCGCATCCCATGAGAGAAAGACTCGATGACCTCATAACGATGACTAGCAAAGTCAAACAGATGCAACAACTGCTCCAAGCGGTCATCACATTCCTGCTGGCTCATATCATAAGAAGTAGCGACCAACTCCCAAAATTCATTGGCCGTCAATCGAAGGAAGAGATCTGGCGAATCGGCTACGTAGCCAATTTTCTTCTTTATTTCCAAGCGATTGCTATAGAGGTCTTTCCCATCTACTAGGATTCTACCAGTCGTCGGGGTGATGACACTGACCAGGCTCTTAATGGTCGTTGATTTCCCAGCTCCATTATGGCCGATCAAGCCGACAATTTGTCCATCTTCAATGGTTAAGTTCAAATGGTTCAATGCCAGTTGACCATCGTAATCCTTGGTGACTCCTTGAAATTCAATCATAGATTCTCCTTCTCCTATTCCACTTCCCTAATGAAAGAAAGTGGTTACTTATTTTGCCTATATTTTAGTCCTCTTTTCCTCATTTGTCAATGGAAAACTTAAGTATTAAAGCAATTCATCAAAGCGGTAGAGAAGGCCAAACAGATAACTAGGAATGGTATCTAGGAGATCCTCCCTATAGACCCGCTCCCCTCTTTGATGGAGTTCCTTGCCCCAAGGTCCCAAATTGACTGCCGGCACTTGGATCTGGGCAATTTTTTCCAAATCCAACTCGTAGACTTGAGAAGAGGTCGCCAAACTATCCAAGACAACCTGATAGCTTGCTAGGTCTCTCTCCAAGGCGCAATAACTGGTGTCACAAATGCCCATGAAGTATTCCTCCACTTTCAGGGTCAGGCCGCGTCTTCCTAAATAGTGGCGGTAATCATTCACCAGGGTGCCAATTTTGAGACTGGTGTTTGGTAAAGAGCGACAGTTCATGGATGGGTAAAAGGGTGGTGCAAAGCCAATAACGACCAATGGAGTCTTCTCCGCTAGGAAGTCTAAGTAAGCTTGGATCTGCTGGATGGCAATGGCCTGATAGCTGACTCCAGTTAAGAAAGCTTGGTAGGCCCTTTGCTCACATTGCTCTTGGAAGCTTGAAAAGCCTTCCTTCTTTTGGCAACGATCCAGCAATTCTTGATAGCTGATCACCCATGGCTGAGCTATCAAATGTTCTTGTCCCGCTTGGTCCTGGAGGGACAGGTATTTGACATAAAACTCATCAACCGCTTCCTGGCTCAACTCCTTGATGCGTTGCAGCAATTCCTGAGGGGTCTTTTTCAGATGCAGCACACTGAAATAGCCAGCAGCGTAGAGGACCGTCGATACATCATACTGGTCCTTCAAATCTCGCAGATAAGACCAAGAAGGGAGAGGAGACTGCTCTCCCAGAGCTTGGTCGGATAGGTCTGGATGGAGGTCCAATTTCGATGCGACTGCGATTAAGAGAGAGAGGGCGTTGATTCCTTTGAGAGGCTCCTTCATATGGGATAAGACACCCTGAGTCACGACGACTGGCATGAGCTTGCCGACAGTACCGATGTGCAGGACCTTCTCCTTATCACTAGTGGCTTCAAAGGGTTCTGAATCGACCGCTAAGACATAGTCCAAGTCAAACTCATCTTTTAACTGACAGAGCAAACTTAATGCTCCTCTCATCCCACGTGAATAGGACTCCTCATCTCCCACAGATAGGTAGAGGAGGTTGACCTGACCCCCTTCTGGATTGGAGGCGTAGGCTTCTAAGACACCCAGTTGGAGCGCTAAAGCCGCCTTCATGTCACAAGAACCTCGTCCAAATTGCCATTGGCCAGAATCTAGGTCCTCCTGCATTTCTGATCGAAAATCAATGCCCTTCAAGGCTTGAACCAGTGCCTCGGAATCCAAAGCTATAGGGGCTAGGGGACCGTAATCTTCTAGATCTACCGTATCGTGGTGGTGAAAAAGGATCACTGTCTTTTTCTTGCCCTTATCGACCAAGGCCCAATTGACACTGCGATGAAGATGGTCATTGGGAAGAGGGTAGCGACCAAAGTGCTGGGGGTGACTCTTGAAATATGGAATAGACCCAATTCGTTGGTCTAGATAGTCTTCTATCTCCCTTTCTGTCTCGGTATTAGTAAAGCTCGGTATGGACATTGCCTCTTGAAAAATGGTGGCAATTTGTTCTTGGAAATGTTCTATGGATCTCAATGAAAGCCTCCTTCTGATAGACTGGAGCCTTTAGTAGGCAATCACCCTTGGGCAATCAGTCTGGTATTATTGATCTTCTTTGCGACGATAGACAACTTTCCACAAGCTAGTCGCAAGGAAGGTTAGCAAGCCATAAACTGTCCAGATATTTACTGTTTCTCCAGTTTCAGGCAAGTGAGCTTCCTCCTTTTCAGGCAAGTGAGCGACACTTTCCTCTCCTTGGCTTTTGCTTTCGCTGACGTGTGCTAATTGAGCCAATTCTTCTTTCTGTTCTTTACGGAAGTCCATTTGGTCTCGTCCGACTGGTGGTTGTTGTTCCAGATGACTAGCTTGATCAGCAACAGAGACCTTACCGGCTTCTTCCACTACAGTAGGCTTCTTCTTAGCGATTGGGAGAATACGATCTGCCAAGCTTGCATATTCGGTATCCTTTTCACTTGGTTGGTAGCGGAATAAAAGCGACCGACTAGCTTCGACAGTTGGGATGGTTGTTGAAATAGAGTCTGTCTTGAAGGTCACTTCATATGGATCCGCAAAATAGATATAATCCGGATCATAGGTGTGTAGGCTCAAGACCAGACGATGACCTTTTTTCACTGTATACAAGTTTGGTTGCAAGTACATGGTGTAATCATGGAATTCATTTTCTTTCACATCGATGGACCGGCTAGAGCTAGCAGAGTCATAGCGAGAAGCTGGATTGGCCAGATTCATCCAACCACGCGCAATTACCACACTCTTAACCTTGTGGGTCTTGTAACGTTTGAGAGGCAAGGTTTCAAGGTTGCTACCATTCCAGTAGCCTGTCTCATCGATGGTTTCTTTTTCCAGTGTGCGCGTGCTGTAGCCATCTTTATCATAGGTGATTTCTTCCTTGACCACATCAAATTCCTCATCGGAAACATCCATCAGGGTCGCACTGACATGGGCATGGTTCTTGTCTCCCTTGACAAAAGCTGCGCTAAAATGCACCGGAATATGACCTTTGATGGTCGTATCTTGGTCGACGGTAGCTGCATAGGAAGCTGCCACTTCGGAAGAATGGAAGGCCGCATCCTGGTTGCGTGTGGTCCAGTTGTTTCCTGTGCCATAATAATCCCCCGTTACCGTTACCTCTTCCCGCTTGGAGTAGATCCGACCTGAGATAGCTTGATCCGTATCCCATTTGTCAAAACGGTGCCACTTGCTAGGATCCAAATTGTCCTGAGCCGTTACTTGTGGGAGATTTTCAATGCCATTTTCGATACCGTAGAGGTAATGACTATACCAGAGATTCATCAGGTCATTAAAGGCTTGTCCTGCCACTTCTGTCCCTGACCAACGAGTGGATGGATAGATGTGATTGCCCTGGTGGAGCAAGACCTTGGGATCGATCCCCGCCTTCTTATAGGCTTCCAGCATGAGTTCGAAATGTTTAGGCTTGACGTTGTCATCATTGAGCCCTTGGATAATGAGAGGGGCCGCCTTTAAGTTGGCTGCGTTGAGCGTGTAGTCGCGTTTGGCATATTCTTCGTTATAATTATGACCATCCTTGTGTTGGAGTTCATTGAGCTTGGTGATATAGGCTGCATAGTAATCCTTGACCTTGTCCCAATCTTCCTTGTCAAGGATCCGACCAGAGGTATAGACAGATAGCCAAGAAAGGTCATTGGATGCTCCTGTATCAAGGGGAGATCCTTGGCTGTTGAAATGGTCATACCAACTAGCGATCCCTGCTGCTGGCACAATGGTCTTGAGACCTTCCACTCCAGTAGACGCCACTCCAAAAGTTGTCGTACCTGCCCAAGACAAGCCTGTCATAGCGACATTGCCGTTGGACCAGTCTGCCTTGACTTCGTGGTTGCTAGTCTTATCAGAGTAGGCTTTGCGTTTGCCATTGAGCCACTCCACAATATTCTTGTAAGCTGCCACTTCAAGGTCTGAGCCGGTCGTATTGATCCCATCGGATCCTTTTGAGCCCAAACCACTACTGGTCACCACTGCATAGCCACGAACCAAGTAGTAATTGTACCAGTTGAGATTTTCATAGTCATAGTGTGTATAGTCATCCGAGCTTTCACGAGGATTGACATAGTACCATTCTTTTGGATCGGTCGCTTTGGCTACTTCTTCTGTCGTTACAGTTTTGCTGGCTTGGCGTTTGGCAGGTTTTTCATAGAGCTTGGCCATCTCGAAGTTTCCACCTTCTTTGAGACCAATTCCCTCTAAGGTACGCTCTTCGGTCGTCCCTGTTACATAAGGGCTAGCTTCAAAGATACTGGCAGCCTTATAGTCCCCATTGACAGCAGCTTTTGGCACCTGTACAAAAGTCTTGACCAAGTCAGGTTTGCCGTCTCCATCCGTATCATAGTCAGTTTCAACATAGACAATATAGCGGACGATGTCACTCTTGTCATAGGAATAATGCTCAATATCATCCCCAGGTGAAAATGGGAAGATGGGCTGGGCTCGTCCATTCAAAAAGAGAGGTTTCTTCCGATCAGCTCGGTATGCAGTATGGAGCTTTTTAGCCACTTCTACCATGCTGGAGAGGTCCGTGACCGGTGCAGAACCCTCTACTCCCTCCTTGACCATTCCTAAGCTCTTAGCAAATGCCAATCGATCTTTATCGGTAGACCCGACTTGATTCTCCTTGGTCGAGGCCCAGTTGAAGAGCTGGTTGACAGCGTCTATCACTGTAGCTTCCTTCTTCACATCTGACTCTGCTACTGGTTGACCAGTCACTTCTGAAAGTTCTCCTAGAGTCACTTTAGGAGCGCTAGAAACTGGAGAAGGATTCTTCTCTGCAACAGACACTTCTGCTGATTGAGGAGCATCACTAGTAGGCTGGACTGGAGCTTTTTCTGCTACAGCAGTCTCCTTGGTCGGAGAGGATTCATTTCCCGTTGTCGGCTGAATCGTTGTAGGACCTGTTTCAGCAGTCGCTTGGTCCAAGTTAGGTTGATTCGTAAGCTCCTTCTTAGGAGACAGTTCCTCACTTGCTGGAACTGCATCTGAAATAGGAGTGGCTTCAGCTGTACTTGGCTGTCCCACCTGGGTAGTCAAGGCTGGTTCTACACCATTCGTAGCCACTTCCTCCGCCTGGACATGGCGTGCCAAAACAACTGGACTCAGTAACAAACTTGCAAAAACAATCGAAACAAGGCTAGATTTTTTCATATACAAACTCCTTTGAAAGGTGTCGTTTTAACGGGTTATCCGAAACGACAATAAGTAGACAAGATCATTTTTTAATAGATGCAGTAAAAACGAATCCTCCTTTCAACAACGGCATCTCCTCCTGTCAGCAAGCTAGAATTCCTCTCATCTGGTATTCAGCCAGCTTTCAAACAGGGTAACAACTTAACTGACAGCAGGGAAGATCCTACAGACATTCCTTCCTGTCAATCAAATGATGGAGACACTTCTTCGACTGATAACCCCTTCTTAGACAGATTGAGCGAACTTGAACAAAACCGAAAAAATAGTTCCTATTCATGAGGGCAAATTCCCCATTTTTCTCATGCGAGAGCTCGTTTCTAGCCCATTTTTCTTTTATCCAATAAAGACAGCGTTTTCGAGAGTGCAAACCTTTGCCCTATCCTGTCATTTTTGGTAAAATAAAGCATTAATTCACGAAAGATGAGAACAAAATGGAAAATCAAACCTTAATGCAATATTTTGAATGGTACTTGCCCTCGGATGGTCAACACTGGTCCCGCTTAGCTGCAGATGCTCCTGACCTGGCAGATTTGGGCATTCGTAAAATCTGGATGCCACCTGCTTTTAAAGCGACATCTGCTAATGATGTCGGCTACGGCGTCTATGACCTCTTTGACCTCGGAGAATTCGACCAAAAAGGGACTGTCCGGACCAAATACGGGTTCAAAGAGGACTACTTGCAAGCCATCCAGGCCTTAAAAGAAGCTGGAATTCAGCCCATGGCCGATGTGGTGCTCAACCATAAGGCAGCAGCCGATGGATTAGAAAAATTTGAAGTGGTCGAAGTGGACCCTAACGATCGGACCATCGTCTTGACAGAGCCCTTTACTATCAAAGGATGGACCAAATTTACCTTTGATGGTCGAAACGGAGCCTACAATGACTTCCACTGGCACTGGTACCACTTCACCGGTACCGACTACGATGCTTCCCGCAATAAAAGTGGCATCTACCAGATCCAAGGGGACAACAAAGGCTGGGCTCAGGATGATCTGGTCGACAGCGAAAACGGCAACTATGATTACCTCATGTATGCCGATATCGACTTCAAACACCCAGAAGTGGTCGAAAACCTCAACCAATGGGCTGAATGGTTTATTGAAACAACTGGGGTAGAAGGCTTCCGTCTCGATGCGGTTAAACACATCGACTCCTTCTTTATGAAGAACTTCATCCAGCAAATCACGGACAAATATGGAGACGATTTCTATGTATTTGGTGAGTTTTGGAACGGGGATGAACAAAGCAACAATGACTACCTAGCTAGCATTGACTATCAGTTCGACTTAGTCGACGTTGCCCTCCACCAAAATCTCTTTAGAGCTAGCCAAGAAGAGGAAAACTTTGATTTAACCACTATTTTCAATGGTACGCTCGCAAGCAATCATCCAGAAAGTGCTGTAACCTTTGTCGATAATCACGATACCCAGAGAGGACAAGCCTTAGAGTCCACTGTTGGTGAATGGTTCAAGCCTGCTGCTTACGCCCTCATTCTCCTCCGCGAGGCCGGACTTCCATGTGTCTTTTATGGAGACTATTACGGCATTTCAGGGGACTTTGCCCAGCAGGATTTCCAAGCCGAGCTTGATCAACTCCTTCGTATCCGCAAAGACTTAGCCTACGGTGAACAAAAAGACTACTTTGACGATCCTAACTGCATTGGTTGGACTCGCTCTGGAACGGAAGAGTCTGCTCCTATCGCCTGCGTCATTTCAAATGCGGCTGCATCTGCCAAACGCATGGAAATCAGCCAAGCATATGCAGGACAGACCTACTACGATGCCCTAGGAAATTACCAAGAACCCGTTCAAATCCAAGAAGACGGCTGGGCTGATTTCCCAGTCTCAGAACGTTCTGTCAGCGTATGGATTTTGGCAGACTAACTAGAAAATTTAATTGACTGAAGAGGCTGGGACAAAAGTTCTAGCCTTTCAATTGTCTTTGGATTGTCGAGCAAGACGCAGTGGTTGAGTGGGCTCTACTACGCTGATTTCATCAGCTTTTACAGCCCTACTCAACTGTGCGGAGGTGGGACGATGAAATCGAATTCTAACGAATTACCGATTTCTGTCCCACTCTCTTTCTTATATTTTATAGCAAACCACAGGTTCATTCTAACACCTTAGGAAAGCGCTGTCAATTCCTTATCTTATTCTGTCAACAAATTCATAAAAAGAAAAAAACTCGCCCACTTCCATTATCGGAAATGAACGAGTTTGATTCGCTAAGAAGCCAAGGGCTCCTTTTATCTTAGCTTAATTCCGCAACAATCGCTTTGAGTTGTTCTTTGGTGTGAACACCAGCGACTTGTTTCACCACTTGGCCATCTTTCTTGAACAAGAGTGTTGGGATAGACATGATGCCAAAGTTACGAGCAGTGTTTGGATTTTCATCCACATCCATCTTAAAGATCTTCAAGTCATCTTCATGGATCTCTTCTGCCAACTGTTCCAAGATCGGTGCCTGCATCCGGCAAGGACCACACCAAGTTGCCCAAAAGTCCACCAAGACCAAGCCTTGGCTAGTTTCTTGTTCAAATGTTGCATCTGTTAGTACGTGTACCATAGTTCCTCCTTTGATCAGTGCTTTCCACTAATCTCTCATTGATAGTTCTATTCTACACCAAAATTCTAGTTTTTAGAAATATTTGCTACGTTCTCAGCCTTGGACATCTTCTTTCTTTTTCTTCCAGAAAAGAAGGCTAGATAAGAGGAGGGTACCTAACCCATAGTATCCTATCCATTCCTCTTCAGTGCCTGTTTGAGGAAGCTGACCTGCTTTTTCTTGCGCTGGAACTACTGCTTTACCCGTCTCATAGACAAATGTTTGTCCATAAGCAACAGATAGAGATTCTGGTTTTGCAGTTTCTTTCTCAGCCGTTTTGACGAGAGGACGAAGATTTGTATCAGCAGGAATCTCTGATCTACCATATCTTTCAGGCTCTGGAAGGACTGGCAGATGGTATTCTTCGATGTAATGAACTGCTGGTTCTACCAATTTAGCTCCTTGAATCTCTGGAAGGGCAGCATAAGCTGTATCAGCTGCATTAGGAAGATAAGTAGCTACTTGCGAACGCGTTCCTTCTACAATCGGAATGGTCGCACGGATCGAATCTGTCTTGAAGGTGACTTCATAAGGATTTTCAACAGTTAAGTCTGATGGATCATAGGTATTGAAGACTAGGGCTAGCTTATGGCCCTTTTTAACTGTATAGAGGTTTGGTTGGAGATGGACCGTATAGTCGTGGAATTCTCCAACTTTTGGCTCGATACTATTTCTTGAGCTGGCTGAATCATAGCCAGACTCAGGGTTGGCCAGGTTGATCCATCCTTTGGCAATGACCTTGTATTTGGTCTTAATGGTCTCAAACTCTGCTACAGAGAGATTAGAAAGGTTACTTCCCATCCAGAAGCCATCTGCTTTTTTATCCGCCTTGACGCCACCATTGCCGACCACATCAAATTCCTCATCAGAGACGTCGACTAAAAGGGCATTGATCTGAAAGTTTTTGCCTTTCCCCTTAGCCAGGGCTGCCTTGAAGTGCACAGGGATATGCCCTTTGATGGTAGTATCTTCTGTCACTTCTGACACGAAGGTCATGTTGGCTTTTGAAGAACCTTGGCTCACAGTTTCGTTGCGTTTAGCAATCTCTATGCCAGCTCCTGCGTAATCGCTTGAAATCGTCTCTTCCAAGCGTTTCGACTGGGCATTGAGGAAGAGGCGTTGCGAAGTCTTCCAATTATCATAAGTGGTCCACTTGCTTGGATCATAGTTGTTTTGCGCCAAGACAGCTGGTAATTTTTCTACCTGATTCTCCACTCCATATAGGTAATGGGTCAGCCAGGTATTGAGCAGGTCATAGAAATCTTGTCCATTGGCCTGAATACCATAACCACGGGACATGGCTGCTGGATAGACATGGTCTCCCTGGTGGAGATAGAGCTTGACATCTTGGCCTGCCTTCTTGAGGGCATCGTACATGAGTTCAAAATGCTTGGTTTTAACGTTGTCATCATTCAAGCCATGAACCAAGAGGGCACTGGTCTTGAATTTTTCAGGATGAAGGGTATAATCCCGCTCCTTCCAGACATCGCTGTAATTGCGTTCATGCGCATTTTGATCCTTGTTGAGCTGGTTGATATAGTTGGCATAATTTTGCCAAATACCAGCCCAATCGTTTTGATCCAGCATCCGCGTGCTAACGTAGAGGGAGAGCCATGAAAGGTCACTATAAGGTGCATTGCCAAACTGGGTTCCTTGACTATTGAAATAATCATACCAAGAGGCGATTCCTGCTGCCGGAACGATAGTCTTTAGGCCTTCTACGCCTGTCGCTGCCACACCAAAGGTCGTGGTTCCAGCCCAGGATAGACCGGTCATAGCAACATTTCCTGTAGCCCAGTCTGCCTTGATTTCGACATTGCTGGTCTTATCGGTGTAGGCCTTGCGTTTGCCATTGACCCACTCGATAATATTCTTAAAGGCATTGATTTCGAGATCAGATCCTGTAGTGTTAAATCCTTCTGATCCCTTGGTACCAAGTCCTGCACTGGAGATAAAAGCATAGCCTCTGACCAAGAAATAGTCGTACCAGTTGAGATTTTCGTAGTCATAGATATACTCGTAGGGACTGTAGTAATACCAATCCGAAGCCTTGGCCTTCTTAGCCGCTTCTACTGTTGACGAGTTTCCAACTGCCTGACGTTTAGCCGGTTGCTTCCGCAATTTCTTCATATCATAGGAGCCATCTGTCGGTAAGCCCAAACTTTCAAGGGTCACATAGTTCTCATCCAAGGTTCCTGCTACATAAGGACGTGCTTCCAGAATGGTCGCCGCCTTAAAGTCTCCCCTGGCAACTGCCTTAGGCAACTGGACAATGGCCTTGACTAGGTCAGGCTTGCCATCCGCATCTGTATCGTAATCGGTCTCCACATAGACTGGGAAGCGGACGATTTCGCTATCCTCATAGTGATAGTCTTCATCTGATTTTTCCCCAGTTGTATAAGGGAAGATGGGTTGAGCCCGCCCATTTAAAAAGAGAGGAGCTTTCTTCTCAGAGCGATAGGCATCATAGAGTTTCTTAGCAATGCTATACATATTGGTCAGCTCTTCTTGACTGACCTTGCGGTTCAAGTCCTCTTGAGTACTGATCATTCCTAGACTCTTAGCAAAGCGTTCCCGATCCGCAGCCGATTGACCGACCTGTTTGGAATCCGTCGCAGCCCACTGAAGCAATTCATCAACAGCATTTTGAACCGTTAATTCCTTATCCTTGAGCTCACTATTTGCCAGGCTACCTGTATAAGAAGTTAAGGCTTGTCCTGTAGCTGGTGTTGATGTTCCCGTCGAAGCCGCTGGACTAGCTGGGACACCTGCCCCCTGAGGTGCCTGTGGGTGGTTTGTTTTCTCAGTTACCGTCACGGTCTTTTCTTGTTCGACTGGCTTGTCAGCCTTCTCCGTCTCTGCCGGAGCAATTGGACTCGGTCCTGCAGGTTCAGAAGTCTCTACTTCCTTCTTAGGATCCACACTTGGAGCGGATGCAGACTGGTCTGCTTGAGATTGGGAAGCCGCTCCTTCAGAAGCTACAGGCTCCGGAGCCACCTGAGTCACCACTTCTTTCGTTGGAGCAAGCTCTGCTAGGTTCTCATCTGCTGCTACCACTTGATTTAAGACAAATGGAGCTAGCAGAAGGCTTGAAGCCACCATGGACACCACTGTTTTCTTTTTCGATAAATTGCAAGAATAAGTGCAACATTTACTTGAACTCATCCTCTAGAGCTTCACAAGCAGTTCTGTAAGCTA